>NZ_JBYSVX010000004.1:0-204083 GCF_058986605.1 Pseudomonas sp. GW821-FHT07E12
GGATTTTCTGACGCGGCATCCATGCCGCGGCAGAAAACGACGTGCATCCATGCACGTCGCCCCTGCGGGGTTTTTCCTCGCTGGCTCCGTCGCTGCAGATGGGGGCCCCGGAGAAGCCAACAGCCAAGTCAAAATCACGGGCAACGGCAACGGCAACGGCAACGGCAACGGCAGAAGCGGGAGCTAGAGCCGCCGCCGCAATCGTCTCGGTTGCGGCGATCTCTCTACCGTCGTCCCCGCGTAGACGGGGACCCAGTGACTTTTCGATCAGATCGCCATAGTCCTTTCCCCCGCAAGTGGAGGAAGGAAAACAGCCTGCCCTGCCGACATCCGCTCCTACGCGGACTCGCGCACCACCAGCTGCACCGGCATTTCAATCGATTCGACTTTCTCGCCAGCCAGCAGCTTCAATAGATGGTCGACCAGTAGCCGGGCGGCCATGTTGAGATCCTGACGGATCGTGGTCAGGGACGGTTGGCTGTAGCCGGCCAGGGTGAGGTCGTCGAAGCCGACCAGCGAGACGTCCTGCGGTACGCGCAGGCCGGCTTCGGTGAGGGCGCGGATCGCGCCGAGTGCGATCAGGTCCGAGGCGGCGAATATGCCGTCGGGTGGGTCGGCTTTCTTCAGCATCGCGCGGGTCAGCCGGTAGGCGTCTTCGCTGACGAAGTGGCTGCGAGCGTGCAGGCGTGGGTCGAATGGCAATTGGTGCTGGTCGAGCATGGCGCGGTAGCCGGCGAAGCGCGGTGCCACCTCCGGTAGTTGCTCGTCGCCCAGGAAGGCGATGCGGCGGCGGCCGGCTTCGATCAGGTGTGCGGTGGCCAGTTCGCCACCGCCGCGGTTGTCGCTGCCGACGCTGGCGTAGGCCTGGCCGTCGATGCGGCTGCCCCAGACCACCATCGGCCAGCCTTCGCGTGCGGCGGCGTCCATCGCATCGTGCTCGGAACTCTGGCCGAGCATGATCAGCCCGTCGGCACGGCTGCTGCGTGCGAGTTGCTCGACCCAATGATCCTGATGCCGGTCGACCTTGGACAGCAGCATGCTGTAGCCACGCCCGGTCAGTTCCTCGGCCAGCAGCGCCAGCATCGTCATCATGAACGGGTCCGACAGCGGCTGTTCGTGCGCGTGCATCAACGGCACCGCCACGCAGATCGTGTTGGAGCGCCGCGAGCGCAGGCTGCTCGCGGCGGGATCGACCTGATAGCCGGCGTCGGCGGCCAACTGCTTGATGTAGGCGCGGGTACGCTCGGCGACCAGCGGATTGTCGGCGAGCGCACGCGAGACCGTGGATTCGGAGACGCCGGCCATGCGCGCGATGTCGGCCATCTGCGGACGTGCACCGGGACGGGCGCTGGCGGACTTCTTCGGCATGGGAACTCGACGGCGACGGAAGCCGCAAGTCTAACCTCGACGCGCACGCAGGCTACGGCGCGTCGCAGCAGTTCAACCCATGTAGAGCCCGCCGTTGACGGCGTAATCCGCGCCGGTCACGTAGGCGGCCTCGTCCGAGACCAGCCACGCGCACAGGCCGGCCACTTCCTCGGCCTTGCCGAGCCGGCGTACCGGCACCGAGCTGGCAAGCCGGTCGAGCACATCCGGCGGGAAGCTGCTGATCGAGGCGCTGGCGATGTAGCCGGGGGTGACGGTGTTGACGGTGACGCCGCGCATCGCCACTTCCTGTGCGAGCGCGCGGGTGAAGCCGTGCATCGCCGCCTTGGCGGTAGCGTAGTTGACCTGGCCGATCTGGCCCTTGTGCGCGCTGACCGAACCGATGTTGACGATCCGTCCCCAGCCGCGTGTGGCCATGCCGTCGATTACTTGTTTGGTGATGTTGAACAGCGAGTCGAGGTTGCTGGCGATCACCGCCTGCCAGTCTTCGCGGTTCATCTGCCGGAACAGCATGTCGCGGCTGCCACCGGCGTTGTTGACCAGCACGTCGATCTCGCCGACCTCGGCACGCACCTTGTCGAAGGCGGCGACGGTGGAATCCCAATCGGCAGCATTGCCTTCCGAGGCGACGAAGTCGAAGCCCAGCTCGCGCTGTTCGCGCAACCACGCGGCCTTGCGTGGTGAGTTGGGGCCGCAGCCGGCGACCACGGTGTGGCCGCTACGGGCGAGCTTCTGGCAGATCGCAGTGCCGATGCTGCCCGTGCCGCTGGTGACGTAAGCGATGCGGAGGGTCATGGGGGCTCCTTCGGAGTTGGGAATGGGGAACAGGGAATGGGTAAGGCGGGAACCGCTCTTTTGATTCCCCATTCCCGCGCTTCACTCAGCGCGCCAGTGGAAACAGGCCAAACAACAGACTGCCCGCAAGCAGCAGCAACGAAATCAACACCGCCCACTTCAACGTAAAGCGCTGGTGGTCGGCGAAATCGACCTTGGCCAGGCCGCACAGCAGGTAGGTGGATGGCACCAGCGGGCTGAGCAGATGCACCGGCTGGCCGGCCAGCGAGGCGCGGGCCATTTCCACCGGGGTGATGCCGTAGTGGCTGGCGGCTTCGGACAGGATCGGCAGCACGCCGAAGTAAAACGCGTCGTTGGACATGAAGAAGGTGAACGGCATACTGGCGATCGCGGTGATCACCGCCAGGTACGGCCCCCAGCTCTCCGGAATCACCGCCAGGAAGCTGCGTGACATCGCATCGACCATGCCGGTGTTGGAGAGGATGCCGGTGAAGACACCGGCGGCGAAGATCAGCGATACCACCGCCAGCACGTTGCCGGAATGATTGACCAGACGACGGCGCTGTTCGGCCAGGTTCGGATAGTTGATCACCAGCGCCAGCGCGAAGCCGATCATGAACAGCACCGGCATCGGCATGATGCCGATCACCAGTCCGGCCATCAGCGCCACGGTCAGCGCGAAGTTCACCCACAGCAGCTTCGGCCGCTTGGTGTCCTCGGTATCTTCCACACGCGGCAGTGCATCGCCATCGTCGGACACGCTGGCGTCCATCCAGTTGTCGCCGGGCAGATGCACCACGCCCAGGCGTGCGCGCTCCTTCAGGCCCAGGTACCACGCCAGCAGCAGGATGCCCGCGATCGCCAGCGCCATCGCCGGCACCAGCGGAATGAACACGTCGGCTGGATCGACATGCAGCGCGGTGGCGGCACGCGCGGTCGGTCCGCCCCACGGCGTCAGGTTCATCACACCGCCGGCGAGGATGGTCACGCAGGTCATGTTCAACGCATTCATGCCGAGCCGGCGATACAGCGGCAGCATCGCCGAGACCGTGATCATGTAGGTGGTCGAGCCGTCGCCATCGAGCGAGATCAGCAGCGCCAGCAACGCGGTGCCCATTACGATCTTCATCGGATCGCCCTTGACCAGGCGCAGGATCCGCCGCACCAGCGGATCGAACAGACCCGCATCGATCATCACGCCGAAGTAGAGGATCGCGAACATCAGCATCACGCCGGTCGGCGCGATCTTCTTGATGCCTTCGAGCATCATCTCGTTGATGCCGGTACCGAAACCGCCAGCCAGCGCGAATGCAATCGGCACCACGATCAACGCGACCAGCGGCGACAGCCGCTTGCTCATGATCAGGTACATGAAGGTGATGACCATTCCGAAGCCGAGCACGGTCAGCATGGGAGTTCCTTGGTAGTGCGGGGGAGAGTGGGGATTTCTGTGCGGGCTCCCGGGAGAGGAGCTTTCGGGAGAGGAGCTTTTCTGTGGGAGGGACTTCAGTCCCGACGCTTTTCGGGAAAGCCCTGTCGGGACTGAAGTCCCTCCCACAAGGGAATCGGGACCATCAGAAGTCGTAGTGAAAGCGCCCGGTGACCGCGCGCGTATGGTCGAGCGTGGTGCCGGCGAGATGGTCGCGGTTGCGGCTGTCGATCAGGTCCAGCATCAGCCGCAGGTTCGGCTTGAGGTACCAGTTCGCGCCGAGCGTCCATGAGGCGGTCGAGGCATCGATCAGGTCCGCGCCGCCGATGCGGTGCTGCTTGCCCCACATGCGGTCGTAACGCAGCGCCAGTTCGAACGCGCCAGCCTCGTGGTTCAGCGCCTTGACCCGGGTGAAGCGCCCGGTCTTGCGGTCGTAGGCACGCGATTCGCCGGTGACGAACCAGCTGACGAAACCATAGGCGGACTGCACGGTCGCGCGTTGCGCGCCATCGTCGAACACGCCGCCGCTGTATTCGCTCTGCCAGGACAGCGGGCCGCGCACCTGCGCGTACTCCAGCGACCACTTGTCCACATCGGTGTCGCGGCCGTCTGCAAAGCGCGCCAGGGTGACGCGGCTGTTGTCGGAGAGGTGCCCGGCCGGACGCGGGCGGATGCTCAGCGCCGCCGCATCGCCGCTGCCAGGATGGTCGTAGTGTTCCTGTGCCAGTGACAGGCCCAGGTGCAGCACGTCGCCATCGGTGGCGCCCGGCGCCCAGGTCGCGCGGCCGCCGAACGCATCGCCCTTGACGTTCGACACATCGATGCTTTCCAGGCTGTAGATGCTGGCCGCCCAGGTGTAGTCCTTGCCCGCCGCCTGCCATGACACCGCCTTGCGATACAGCGGCGCCAGCGTGCTGGCTGCGCCGCTGCGTTCTAGGAACTGGCCGTAGTTGGAGCCGGTGCGGTCATCCAGCGTGAAGTACTGCTTGAACTGGCCGATGCTCAACGTGCCGGCGTTGCCGAAGGCACGGGTGATGTAGACATCCTTGGCCTCGATGCCCTTGTTGTTGAAATCGTCCTGCAGGCCGGCGAAATCGCCCTCGATCTTGTAGCCGAAGCCGTAGAACTTGCCGGACACGTCGATCCACAGCCGGCGGATCTCGCTGTCGTTGCGGTTCGGCGTGCCGCGATCGTCGTTGTCGAAGTGGGCGAAGTCCCAGTGAAGACGACCACCGAGGTTCGCGGTGACATTGCCGTCGGCCGATTCGGCCGCCGTGGCGGTGCCGACGACAAGCGCCAGCGCGCAGGCCAGCGAACCGCGCTGGCGCAGTGTGAATTCGTGCACGTACCCTCCCAGGTGCGCGTGATGGCGCGTTGTGTTCGAGCCGCAACGGCATGCACCGGCGGGTGCAGGCAGACTAGGCGGTGGAAGCTGTCATTGACCTGTCAATGCGGCGGGAATAGGGAATGGGGAATAGAGAATCGGAAAAGCGGGAGCACCAACTGGCTTGCCTTTACCATTCCCCATTCCCCATTCCCCATTACCGGCTCATGCGCTTGCTCCTAGTCGAAGACAACTCCGACCTCGCCGATGCGATCGTGCGGCGCATGCGTCGCAGTGGGCATGCGGTGGACTGGCAGAGCGATGGCCTGGCGGCGGCCGGTGTGCTGCGCTACCAGAGCTTCGATCTGGTGGTGCTCGATATCGGGTTGCCGCGGCTGGATGGGCTGCGCATCCTGGCCGGCATGCGTGAGCGCGGTGATGCCACGCCCGTACTGATGCTGACCGCGCGCGATGGCATCGAGGATCGCGTGCAGGCGCTGGACGTGGGTGCCGATGACTATCTCGGCAAGCCATTCGATTTCCGCGAGCTCGAGGCGCGCTGCCGGGTGCTGTTGCGGCGCAATCGCGGGCAGGCCAGCGAGGTGGTGCAGATCGGCGCGTTCCAGTTCGACAACGCCGCGCATCGGGTCAGCTTGAACGGTGAACCGCTGGAACTGCCCAATCGCGAGTACCGCCTGCTGGAAATCCTGATCGGCCGGCTCGGTCAGGTGGTCGGCAAGGACGAGATCGGCAACGGCCTGTTCGGTTTCGACGACGAGGCCGGGCCGAATGCGATCGAGCTGTACGTGGGGCGGCTGCGCAAGAAACTGGCGGACGCGCCGCTGCGTATCGTCACCGTGCGCGGTGCTGGCTACCTGCTGGAAGCGGTGGACGTGGAGGCGGGCGATGGATCAGCCGGCTGACGGCGGCTCGATCCGCCGCACCCTGTGGCTGTATCTCGGGCTGCTGTCGGTGCTTGGCGCGGTGGTGCTGTTCTTCGGCGCGCGCGAGTACGGCCAGCGCGCTGCCAATCGCTCCTACGACCACCTGCTGGTGTCCTCGGCGCTGTCGATCCTGGACAGCGTCGCGCTGGCCGGCGGGCAGTGGCAGGTCGATCTGCCTTACGCGGCGCTGGACCTGCTGTCGATGGCGCCGGAAGACCGCGTGTTCTATCGCGTCTACGACGCGCAGGGCCGCACCATCACCGGCTATGGCGACCTGCCGACGCCGCAGGTGCCGATACCCGGCAGTGCGCCGCTGTTGTTCGATGCCGATTACAGCGGCGAGCGCGTGCGCTTCGTCGTGGTGGCGCGACCGGTTTCGTCGGCGGCGGGACAGGCGGAAGTCCGTGTGCAGGTCGGCCAGACCCGACGGGCGCGTGATGCATTGGCACGTACGATGGTGATCAATGCGCTGACGGCGATCGCGGTGCTGTCGCTGCTCTCGCTGGCCTTGGTCGGGCTCGGCGTGCATCGCGCGTTGCGGCCGCTGCGCCGGATCGAGAACGACCTGTCGCGACGTGAGCCGTCCGATCTCAAGCCGCTGTCGGTGGCACCACCGCGCGAGATGGCGCACATGGTCGGCGCGTTGAATCGCTTCATGCAGCGCCTGGCCAGCAGCAACGAGACGCTGCGCGCGTTCATGGCCGAGGCCGCGCACCAGATGCGCACGCCGCTGGCGGCGCTGCGCGCGCAGGCGCAGCTGGCGATCGACGAGGACGATCCGCGCGAGCTGCGCCGCAGCCTGGAGGCGATCGAGCGCAACGCCAGCCACATGAGTCGCCTGCTCAACCAGTTGCTCAGCGATGCCAGCGCGATCCATCGCTCGCAGGTGCCGCGCTTCGAAACGGTGGATCTGGCCGAACTGCTGCATCAGGCACTGTACGAGGCGGTGCCGCGCAGCAGCGATGCGCCACGCGTGCAGTTGGCGATCGACCCGCAGCCGGCGCGGGTGCGCGGCGACGCGCTGCTGCTGCGCGAGGCACTGAAGAACCTGATCGACAACGCCTGCAAGTACGGCGGTGGCGCACCGCTGCAACTGGCGCTGAGCAGCGACGAACGCGAGTGCGTGCTGACCGTGGCCGATCACGGGCCGGGCATCGCACCGGCCGATGCCGAGCGCGTGTTCGAGCGCTTCGTGCGTGGCGAGCACGCGCCATCAGGCGGCGCCGGGCTGGGGCTTGCGATCGTCAAGCGCATTGTCGAAAGCCATGGCGGGCACATCGATCTTTCCAATCGTGTTGGTGGCGGGCTGGTCGCCACTCTGCGATTTCCCCGGGTGCATGCATGACCATGCGTTGGCTTTCCCTCCTGTTGCTGCTGTGTTGCCTGCCGGCATTGGCCAATCCCGGCGACGTGCGGCGTTTTCCGGCGCAGGGCGTCGCGACCGCGCAACTGCGCATCCAGGGTTCGACCGACATCGAGGTGTTTGCCGCGGTGGTCGCCGATTACCAGCGACTGCATCCGGGTACCGAGGTCGTCTACGAGGATGTGATCGCCTGGGACATGTACGACCGTTACCTGCATCCGCCAGCCGGTGCGGTCGGTGCGGATCTGTTGATCAGCGCCAGCATGGATCTGCAGACCAAGCTGGTGAACGACGGCCATGCGCTCGAATACCGTTCGCCGCAGACCGATGCGTTGCCGGGCTGGGCACGCTGGCGCCACGAGATCTTCGCGATCAGCTACGAGCCGGTAGCGATTGTCTACAACACCCGTCGCTTGTCGGCCGCGCAGGTGCCGCACACGCGCCGCGAGCTGCTGGCGCTGTTGCGCGATCCGGCGATGCCATTGCGAGGGAAAGTCGGCACCTACGATGTCGAACGCAGTGGCGTGGGCTACCTGTTCGCGACCCAGGACGCGCAGCTCGGCAGCATCGCCGGCGCCTTGCTGGCCGCGCTCGGCGACAACGACGTGCGGCTGGAGGAGCGCACCGGTGCGTTGCTGGACAAGGTCGCGCGTGGCGAGCTGTTGCTGGCCTACAACGTGTTTGGCTCGTATGCGCAGGCACGTATCGACGCCGGCGCGCCGCTGGCGATCGTGCAGCCGGAGGACTACACGCTGGTCGCGCTGCGCACCGCGGTGATCCCGCGCCGCGCGCAGCACGTGGCCGAGGCGCAGCGGTTCCTCGACTACCTGCTGTCGGCGCGTGGCCAGCAGGTGCTGGCACGCGAGGTGCGGCTGACGCCGATCGTGTCGGCACCGGCACACACCGCGCCGCCGTTCCGGCCGATCGCGCTGGGGCCGGGTCTGCTGGTGTACCTGGATGCGCTCAAGCGCCAGCAGTTCCTCGACGCGTGGCGCAGCAGCGTGCGTCAGGCGGCCGCGCCCTGATCGTTCCGGGAGGAGGGGCAGGTGGCCTTGGGCGCTTTCCACGGGCATGCCCTGTCGGGGCTGAAGCCCCTCCCACAGGGGGGGCGTGGCGGCCTTCCCGGACCACGGTGCCGGGCGATATGCCAGACTTGCCGCTATGTCCGATGCCTGCCTGATCGTTGCCGACGACCACCCGCTGTTCCGCGCCGCGGTGATCCATGTGCTGCGCGGCAGCCTGCCGCATGCCACGGTGGTGGAGGCTTCCAGCGCCGCCACGCTGGGGGCCGCGCTACAGGCCCATCCCGGCGCCGAGCTGGTGCTGCTCGATCTTGCGATGCCGGGTGCGCGCGGGTTCTCAGCGCTGCTGCACGTGCGCGGCGAGCATCCGGATATTCCGGTGGTGGTGATCTCCTCCAATGACCATCCGCGCGTGATCCGGCGTGCGCAGCAGTTCGGTGCGGCCGGTTTCATTCCCAAGTCGGCGCCGGCCGAGCAGATCGGCGAGGCGGTGGCGGCGGTGCTGGATGGTGGCAATTGGTTTCCGCCGATGGCGGCGGAGCGCTCGGAGGCCGATGCGCAGCTTGCGGCCAAGTTGGCGCAGCTGACGCCGCAGCAGTTCCGGGTGCTGTTGTGTCTGGCGGATGGGTTGCTCAACAAGCAGATTGCGCATGAGCTGGGGTTGGCGGAGAACACGGTCAAGGTGCATGTGACGGCGATTCTCAAGAAGCTGGATTGCTATAGCCGTACGCAGGCGGCGGTGTTGGTCAAGGGGTTGGAGCCTGAGGGGGAGGGGTAAGGTGTCCTCGCTCTTGTAGGAGCGGCTTCAGCCGCGATGGAGCTTCACCCGTAACCTCGTGATTGCCTGTGCGTCTGTGGGAGGGACTTCAGTCCCGACGGGCTTTCCTGGTGATGCTGCGATTTTCTGGTTGAAGCTACGGCCAAGATCAGGATCAAAGGCTTTCGCTCCTTCGGAGCGAGTCACCTTTCTTTGCTCGTGCAAAGAAACGTAACCCAAAGAAACACGCCCCAGTCCTCGCGCCCTTCGCTGCGCTACGGGTCCACTGCGCCAGCGGGATTTTCTGACGCGGCATCCATGCCGCGGCAGAAAACGACGTGCATCCATGCACGTCGCCCTTCGGGTTTTTCCCGCTGGCTCCGTCGCTGCGGATGGGGGCCCCGGTAAATCAAAGGCGAAGAGCAACAGCAAAATCACGAGCAACAGCAACAGCAACAGCAACAGCCCTCTCTCTACCGTCGTCCCCGCGAAGGCGGGGGCGAAGTGCCACTGCTTGCGAGCCACTGGCTCGCGTGGCGCTGAGCGCCATCGGGCTATGCCCGATGGCCGGGGGGCGAAGATCCAGCGACTTCGCCCTGGACGGTGATGCAATCAAGACCGCAATGCGATCAACCGGGATCTGGCTGGCGTGCCGCTCTCAAGAAATAGTCGCTTGTCATTCCCGCGAAGTGCCCCGGTCGCTGAAAGCGCTTTGCAGGAATGACGCATCCACAACACCACGCAACACCACTACCCCGGATGCCGCAACAGTATCTGGCTCATCAATGCGCGCAATGCGGCCGGACGTACCGGTTTGGACAGAAAACCCCAGCCATTCCCCGCAGCCAAGGCACGCAGCGCGTCGTCGCGTTCGGCAGTGACCAGGATCACCGCCGGTGCGGTACCCCAGCGTTCGCGCAGTGTGGCGGCGACCTGTGGGCCTTCGAGTGTGCCCATGCGTACGTCCAGCAACAGCAACTGCGGTGCGTTGGCGGGAGAGGCTTGTTCCAGTGCGTCCTGCGGGCCGCCGGCGTAGCGGACCTGGCAGCCCCAGCGCTCCAGCAGGGCGCGGGTGGCTTCGCATACGCGTGGGTCGTCGTCGATGCACCAGACGTTGCAGCCGTGCAGTGGCGAGTCGCCATTCGCGTCGACCAACGCCGGTGGTGGGACTTCGGCGCGTTGCACGGTCTCCACGTCGCCCAGTGGCACGCTCACTGAAAACACGCTGCCACGGCCCAGCCGCGAGCGCAGGCCGATCGGGTGATCCAGCAGGCGTCCGATGCGCTCGACGATCGCCAGCCCGAGCCCGGCACCGCGATCGTCGCCGCGCGCGTCGTCCAGGCGGCGGAACTCCTCGAATATTTCGCGCTGCAGGCTGTCGGGAATGCCCGGTCCCTGGTCGTGCACCTCGATCCGCAGTTGGTCGCCCTGGCGCCGGCAGCCGAGCAGCAGTCGCCCACGCGGGGTGTAGCGGATCGCGTTGGACAGGAAGTTCTGCAGGATGCGCCGCAGCAGCGCTTCGTCGCTGTACACCACTGCGCGCGTCGGTACGCCTTCCAGTACCAGCCCGTGGCTCTCGGCGATGATGCCGAACTCGCGCAGCAGCGCGTCCAGCAGCGGTTGCAGTGCGAAATCGCGCACCCGTGTCTGCAACTGGCCCGATTCCATTCGCGAGATGTCGAGCAGGCTGTTGAGGATCCCGTCCTGCGCGCTGAGCGCGTTGTCGATGTGGTCTGCAACCTGGCGGCTGCTGTCATCGTGCAGGTGGCCGCGCAGCGCCGAGATGAACATGCGTGCGGCGTTGAGCGGCTGCAGCAGGTCGTGCACGGCGGAGGCGACGAAGCGGGTCTTGTAGCGGTTGGCGGCCTCGGCCTCACGCTTGGCCGCTTCCAGGTCGCGGGTGCGTTCTTCGACACGGTGTTCCAGCGCATCGGCCAGCGAACGCAATTCACGTGCGGCGTTCTTGTAGCTGGTGATGTCGGCGTAGCTGGTGACGAAACCGCCATCGGGCAGTGGATTACCGCGGATTTCCAGCACCGTGCCGTCGTCCTTCTCGCTCTCGCGCATGTGCGGCTTGCCGCTGCTCAGGTGGTTGAGGCGGCGCTGGATCGCCTCCTCGATCGGCCCGGGACCGAGCAGGCCGCGGCGCGCGTTGAAGCGGAACAGTTCCTCGATCGGACGGCCGATCTGCACCAGCTCCGGCGGAAACCGGAACAGCTCGACATAGCGCGAGTTCCACGCCACCAGATTGAGTTCGGCGTCGATGATCACCACGCCCTGCGGCAGGTGCTCCAGGCTGCGGCTCAGGCCGGTATCGGCCTGTTGCGCGGCCTGTACGATGCCGTCCTGGGCGGTGCGCAGTTCGCGTGCGTGCTGCTGCAGCACCGTTTCCAGCTCCTGGCGGCTGCGCTGGCGCAGCGTGGCCAGCCGACGCCGCTGCTGCACGTACAGCACCAGCAGCGACAGCGCGAGCCAGAGCCCGGCGGCGGTGAGTGCGGCACCACGGCCGGCCGCGGTGCTGGCACGGGTGTCGTGCAGCAGGTGCAGGCGCCAATGGCTTTCCGACAGCTCCAGGGTCTGCCAGAGCAGACGTCCGGGCAGCGGCGGCTCGTCCACGCGCGCGAGCTGGCCGTTGTCGGAGGTCTGTTCGAGGATCTGGTAGCGCAGTGGCAGCAGGACCTGATTCGAATACTGGCGGGTATCGTCCAGTTCGCGCCGGTCGCGCTCGCTCAGTGGTGCCAGCAGGCGATAGCGCCATTCGCTGCGGCTGGCGAGGAAGACCACGCCATGTGCGTCCGAGGCCAGCACGACGTCCGGTGTCTGCAGCCATTCGCGTTCCAGTGCGGCCAGCGCGATCTTGATCGCCACGATGCCGCGCACCGTGCCGTCGTCGTCGAGGATCGCCTGCGACAGGAAATAGCCGGGCTCGTTGGTGGTCAGGCCGATCCCGTAGAAACTGCCGTTGCCCTGCGCCAGCGCCTGCTGCACGTAGGGACGGAAGCTGTAGTCCCAACCGACATTGCTGCGCGGTTCGCGCCAGTTGCTTGCCGCTATTGCGATGCCGTGGCGGTTGATCAGGGTCAGCGTGGAGGACTGGGTGACCGCGTTGGCGCGTTCCAGCTTGAGGTTGAGCCGGGCGACATCGGCCTCGTCGAGTGGGCCCGACACCGCGTTGCGCAGCTCCGGGTCCAGCGCCAGGATCTGCGGCAGCGTGCGATAGCGATCGATGCGTTGTTGCAGCGCCTGCGCGTACAGGTCGAGCTGGCGGCGCACGGTGGTGCTTTCATCCTGCAGCGCGCGTTGTTCGACCAGGTGGTCGGCGCTGATCGCGGCCAGCAGCATGCCGCCGATCACCACCAGCAGGGTCAGCAGCAGGCGTCTGCGTTGATAGGCCGAGTGCATGCGGGGATTATGCGGTGAACTGCCTTCTCCCATTGCAGGAAGGCGTAATGCTCGCGGGCCGTCGGCGCCGCTCAGCGCACCCCCTCCCCCTGGCGGGAGAGGGGTGTTTCAGCGACAGATCAGAACATCACCTGCGCACGCAGCTCGACGATGTCGGGCTTGGTGCGCACGCCGGCGCGGTTGACGTCGGCCTTCACGTAGTTGGCCTGGAACTTGAAGTGGCTGGTCAGGTACCAGTTCGCGCCGAGGGTCCAGTCGGTCTCGCGACCGCCCTGGATGCCGGCGTCGTTGAGGTCCAGCGTGCTGTAGCGCGCCAGCAGTTCGACCGCGCCGTAATCGTGCTCGGGCTTGATGTTGGCCACCGCGCCGCCGGCGTAGGGCCGCGATTCGCCGGTCAGCACCCAGCTGCCGTAGACGTAGCTGCCGTTGGCGGTGTAGTCGGGCAGGCCGTTTTCGCGGGTGACGTTCATCCGCAGCGCTTCGCTCTGGATCGAGAACGGGCCATGGATCCAGATCTGCTCGAAGCCCAGGCGCTGGATCTGGTCGGCGTACCTCAGCGCGCCCGAGTCGACCAGACGCGTGTCGGTCAGACCGGCTTCGGGACGGGCACGCACGCGTGCGCTGGCCGGGAAGCTCACATCCAGACCGTTGTGGTAGCCGCGCGGATTCTCGACCGATGCGGCCAGGCCCAGGTGCAGCACGTCACCGGTGGCCTTGAACGGGGTCCACACCGCGCGCACCGCCTGGGTGGTGCCGGGGTTGTCGCCCTGCAGGTCCTTGCCGCCGTAGGCGCCGGCCTGCAGCAGGTACTGCGGACGCTCCAGCACCCATTCCACGCCGGTGCGGCGGCCTTCGTAGATCGCCTGCGTCGGCAGGCCGACTTCCATGAAGCTGGTCGCGCGCGAGCTGGTCACCGCGTCCAGGCCGACCGGGGTCTTGATGTAACCCAGGCGGATGCGGCCGTAGTCCTTGCCCAGCAGCGCCTTGGTCTCGAAGCGGAAGAACACGTCCAGCCACAGCTTGGACTGGAAGTCGAAATACACCATCGCGTCGTAGACGCCCTTCTTCTTCACGGTGGCGCCGAATTCCTTGCGACGCATGAAGTGGTCGTCTTCCAGCTTGTCGCTGCCGGAGAAGTCATTGACGTCGTAGGCAAAGTTGCCGGTCAGCGCCAGCTCGGTGCCGTCGTTGAGGGCGTACTTGGTCGGCCAGTTGTCGAAGTCCGCGGCACTGGCGGCGACGGGGGCGACGATGGCCAGGCACAGGGCGGTGAAGAGCGTAGTCGGGCGCATGCGAATTCTCATGTGGGACGGTCGGGAAGGGCCGTGGGGGCCTGCGCTGGCGGGTGGCGCCGCTGCTGAATACGCAGTTTGGGCGCATCGACCTGCCTGGCAAGGACCGCGAGACTACGGCACGTCGGCAGGGAATGGATGCCGGCTAGTACCAATAGGTTATCCGCGCCGGCACGGCGCTCGGCTACAAAGTGCGCCTCAGCCGCGTCCACCGACACGGCCCGTGCCACAGCCGGAGCCCTACCATGCACATCAGCACTCCCGTCCGCACACCCGCGGCCCATGTGCCCTTCTACCGTCAGCTGTACTTCCAGGTGATCGTCGCGATCGTGCTGGGCGTGCTGCTGGGCCATTTCGAACCGGCCATCGGCGCTTCGCTCAAGCCGATGGGCGATGCCTTCATCAAGCTGGTCAAGATGATCATCACCCCGGTGATCTTCCTGACCATCGTCACCGGCATCGCCGGCATGACCCACCTGAAGACGGTGGGCCGGGTGTTCGGCAAGGCGATGATCTACTTCCTGTTCTTCTCCACGCTGGCATTGGTGGTGGGCATGATCGTCGCGCACGTGGTGCAGCCCGGTGCCGGCATGAACATCGACGTGTCCACCCTGGATCAGAGCAAGGTCCACGACTACGTCGAGAAGTCGCATGACATGACGCTGGTCGGCTTCGCGATGGACATCATCCCCAGCACGCTGGTGAGCGCGTTCGTGGATGGCAACATCCTGCAGACGCTGTTCGTGTCGGTGCTGTTCGGCATCGCGCTGGCACTGACGGGTGAGCGCGGTCGGCCGGTGCTGAATTTGCTGGAGGCGCTGACCGCTCCGGTGTTCAAGCTGGTGCACATCCTGATGCGGGCCGCACCGATCGGTGCGTTCGGCGCGATCGCTTTCACCATCGGCAAATATGGCGTGGCCTCGCTGATCAACCTGGCCTGGTTGGTGGGCTCGTTCTACATCACCTCGCTGCTGTTCGTGCTGGTGATCCTGGGTGCGGTCTGTCGTTTGAGCGGCTTCTCGGTGCTCAAGCTGATCCGTTACCTGAAGGCCGAGCTGCTGCTGGTGCTGGGCACCTCCTCCTCCGAGTCGGCGCTGCCCGCGTTGATGGAGAAGATGGAGAATGCCGGCTGCAAGAAGTCGGTGGTGGGCCTGGTCGTGCCGACCGGCTACTCGTTCAACCTGGACGGCACCAACATCTACATGACCCTGGCGGCGCTGTTCATCGCCCAGGCCACCAACACCGAACTGACCCTGGGCCACCAGATCACGCTGCTGCTGGTTGCGATGCTCAGCTCCAAGGGCGCCGCCGGCGTGACCGGTGCCGGCTTCATCACCCTGGCCGCCACCTTGTCGGTGGTGCCGGAAGTGCCGGTGGCCGGCATGGCGCTGATCCTGGGCGTGGACCGCTTCATGAGCGAGTGCCGCTCGCTGACCAACTTCATCGGCAATGCCGTGGCCACCGTGGTGGTGTCGCGCTGGGAAGGCGCGCTCGACCGTGACCGCCTGCGCAGCGTGCTCGATGGCGATGCGTCCGTGATCAAGCTGGATCCCGTGGCCGCGCTGGAAACCGAAGCCGTGATCGCCCGCTAACCCGGCAGGACGAACTGAGAAACCCGCGCCCGATGGCGCGGGTTTTTCTGTAATGCGAGGTCTGCATATCTGTGCGCAGGGGCTCAACGCACGCGCAGCGACAGCCGCCCGACAGGTCCACCCAGCGGGGTGGGGGTAGAATCCCTAGCTTCCCGCGCCCATTCAGCGATCCATCTCCCGATGTCCAACGACGAATTCAAACAGGCCGCCCTCGAGTACCACCGCCAGGAACCGCGGGGCAAGATCAAGGTCACCGCGACCAAGCCGATGCTGACCCAGCGCGATCTGGCGCTGGCCTATTCGCCGGGCGTGGCCTTCGCCTGCGAGGCGATTGCCGCCGACCCGCAACAGGCCAGCGAGCTGACCGCGCGCGGCAACCTGGTGGCGGTGATCTCCAACGGCACCGCGGTGCTGGGCCTGGGCAGCATCGGCCCGCTGGCATCCAAGCCGGTGATGGAAGGCAAGGGCGTGCTGTTCCAGAAGTTCGCCGGCATCGACGTGTTCGACATCGAGATCGACGAGAACGACCCGGACAAGCTGGTCGACATCATCGCCAGCCTGGAGCCGACCTTCGGCGGCATCAACCTTGAAGACATCAAGGCGCCGGAGTGCTTCATCGTCGAGCGCAAGCTGCGCGAGCGCATGAACATCCCGGTGTTCCACGACGACCAGCACGGCACTGCGATCATCGTCGGCGCGGCCGTGCTCAACGCGATGGAAGTGACCGGCAAGAAGATCGGCGAGATCAAGCTCGCCACCACCGGCATGGGCGCGGCCGGCATCTCCTGCGTCAACATGCTGGTCGCGCTGGGTTTGAAGCCGGAGAACATCCTGGCCTTTGACCGTGACGGTGTGATCCACACCGGCCGCACCGACCTGGATGCGGAGAAGGCGCGTTACGCACGCGACACCGACAAGCGCACGCTGGCCGAGATCGTCGAGGGCGCGGATATCTTCCTGGGCCTGTCGGCCGCCGGCATCCTGACCCAGGAGATGGTCGCGACGATGGCGCCGAACCCGGTGATCTTCGCGCTGGCCAATCCGAACCCGGAAATCATGCCGGAGGCGGCCAAGGCGGTGCGCCCGGACGCGATCATCGGCACCGGCCGTTCGGACTACCCGAACCAGGTCAACAACGTGCTGTGTTTCCCGTACCTGTTCCGCGGCGCGCTCGATGTTGGCGCGACCACGATCAACGAGGAAATGAAGATCGCCTGCGTCAAGGCGATCGCCGCGATGGCGCGCCGTGAGGCCTCCGATCTCGGCGCGGCCTACGGCGGCGAGACCCCGAGTTTCGGCCCGGAATACCTGATCCCGCGTCCGCTCGACCCGCGCCTGCTGGTGGAACTGTCGGCAGCGGTGGCGCAGGCGGCGATGGATTCGGGCGTTGCTACCCGCCCGATCGCCGACATGGCCGCCTATCGCGACAAGCTCAGCCAGTTCGTGTACCGCACCAGCCTGATGATGAAGCCGGTCTATGACCGTGCCCGCGTCGACAAGCAGCGTGTGGTCTACGCCGAGGGCGAGGAGGAAGTGATCCTGCGCGCGGTGCAGAGCGTGATCGACGAGGAGCTGGCGCTGCCGATCCTGATCGGCCGCCCGGACGTGATCGAGGCGCGCATCAAGCGCATGGGCCTGCGCATGCAGGCCGGCGTCGATTTCGAAGTCACCAACATCCTCGACGATCCGCGCTTCAACGACTACTGGCAGTACTACCACGCGCTGACCGAGCGTCGTGGCGTCACCGTCAGCGCCGCCAAGGAGCTGATGCGCTCGCGCCCGACCCTGATCGCCGCGGTGATGGTCGCGCGCGGCGAGGCCGACGCGATGCTGTCCGGCGTGGTCGGCCGCTTCCACAAGAAGCTCGGCTACGCACGCAGCGTGATCCCGCTGGAACCGCGCGTCAGCTCGACCTCGGCGATGACCGGCGTGATCAACCAGCAGGGCGTGTTCTTCTTCGTCGACACACACGTGCAGGAAGACCCGACCGCCGAGCAGATCGCCGAAGCGACCCTGCAGGCGGCCTATCGCCTGAAGCTGTTCGGCATCGAGCCGAACATCGCGCTGCTCTCGCACAGCAACTTCGGCAGCCACGAATCACGTGACGCGCTGAAGATGCGCCAGGTGCGCGCGCTGCTGCTCAAGCGCAACCCGCGCCTGAACATCGACGGCGAAATGCAGGGCGACACCGCCTGGGATGAAGCACTGCGCAAGCAGATCATGCCCAACAGCACCCTCAAGGGCCGCGCCAACCTGTTCGTGCTGCCGAACCTGGAAGCAGCCAACATCGCCTACAACCTGGTGCGCGTATTCACCGACGGCGTGGCGATCGGCCCGATCCTGATGGGCATCTCCAAGCCCGTGCACATCCTCACCAGCAGCGCCACCTCGCGCCGCGTGATGAACATGACCGCGATCGCCGCGGTGGATGCGCAGATCCGCAAGCAGCTGGAAGCCGAGAAGAACGGCTGACGCCAGTTAGGGAAGCGGCGATGAATCGCCGCTTCCTCGGTACTTGTAGGAGCGGCTTCAGCCGCGAGGGGCTTTCATGCAGAAAAGCCCGGACCTCCAAGTGCGGCGGTAAAGCCCCTCGCGGCTGAAGCCGCTCCTACAGGTTGGGGGCACTGCTAGAATTGCCCGACCCGATTCCCCTGCAAGTACCCGCCATGAGCCAGACCGCCACCGCGCCCGCCAATGCCGAGAAGCGCTACACCGTGCATCGCAGCGACCTTCCGCTGAGCTGCCCGACCCCGGAGATGGCGCTGTGGAACTCGCATCCGCGCGTGTACCTGCCGATCGAGGACGAGCCGAACCACGAGGCCAAGTGCCCGTATTGCGGCGCTGTGTTCGTCCTCGCGGACTGACCCCGGTCCCATGCACCGCCTGACCGTGGTGCAGTTGCTGCCGGCGCTGCAGTCCGGTGGCGTCGAGCGTTCTACCCTGGAAATCGCCGCCGCGCTGGTGCGTGCTGGCCATCGTGCCGTGGTGGTTTCCGCCGGCGGCCGGCTGGTGCCGGCGCTGCTGGACAGCGGCGCGGAACATCTCACCCTCGACATCGGCCGCAAGTCGTTGCTGACCCTGCGCCACGTCGCCGCGCTGCGCCGGTTGTTCGCCGAACTCGGCGCCGACATCGTGCATGCACGCTCGCGCCTGCCGGCCTGGATCGGATGGTACGCGCTGAAGGGCATGCCGGCTGCGAGCCGGCCGCGCTTTGTCACCACCGTGCATGGGTTGAACTCGCCCAGTCGCTACAGCGCGGTGATGAGCTACGGCGAGCGGGTGATCTGCGTCTCGCAGACCGTGCATGACTACGTGCTGCAGCACTATCCGCGCACCGATCCCGGCAAGCTGCGCACGATCCCGCGCGGTATCGACATCGCCCAGTTCCCGCGTCGGCCACGGCCGGATCCTCGCGCACGCGCCTGGGCGCGTGAGCAGGTGCCGGATCTGGCGCCTGACGAATCGCTGCTGCTGCTGCCGGGTCGCGGTACCCGCCTGAAAGGCCATGCCGACGGGCTGCGTCTGCTGGGCGCCCTGCGGGCCGGAGGGAGCAAGGCGCGGCTGTGGCTGCCGGGTGCGGTCGAGGCGGGGCGCGAGGCCTACCTGCGCGAGTTGCAGGCCGAAGCCGAGCGTCTCGGCGTCGGCGCGGAGGTGACCTTCACCGGGGCTACCGCGCGTATCGCCGAGGCCTATGTCGCCAGCGACCTGGTGTTGCAGCTCTCGCGCAAGCCGGAGGCGTTCGGGCGTACCGTGCTCGAAGCGCTTGCGGTCGGGCGTCCGGTGCTGGGCTGGGCGCACGGCGGAGTCGGCGAGCTGCTGCGCCAACTGCAGCCGGAAGGCGCCGTGGCGCCGTTCGACGAGGCCGTGCTGGCGACGCAGGCCGCGACGTTGTTGCGGCAGCCACCGCGCGCGCCGCAACACATTCCCTATACGCTGCAGGCCATGCAATCGGCCACCCTGAAGGTCTATGACGAACTCTGTCGCTGAGTCCGGCCCTGTCACCGCGCCGCTGCGCGAGCCGGGGTACTGGACGCCGGCCTGGGTCATCGCGTTCGTGGCGCTGTGGCCGCTCCCCGGGATCGCCGAGACGGTACTGTCGCTGGGCGCGCTGTTCGCGGCGATACGGCTGCTGCAGACGCGTTTCCGGGGCGGCACCCGGCTGTTGAGCGGAGCGGCGTGGGCGCTGACCTCGGTGCTGTTCTTCGCGTACTGGCTGCCGGAACTGCTGTCGGCATTCGGTGCGGTCGACGTGACGCTGGCGCTGCGCAAGTCCGCGACCGATCTGCGCTACCTGCCTTTCATGTGGCTGTGCGCGATCGCGGTGGCTACGCCGCGCCGACGCCGCATCACCTTCGGCGGCTTGGCGTTGATCGGGTTGATATGGACCGTTGATGCGCTGGCCCAGGCCGCCTTCGGTACCAGCCCGTTGTTCTGGTCGCTGGACCTGCTCAAGCAACTGGTCAGCGGACATGGCTTCTGCACGCCGCAGGAGATCGCCGCCGCCGACCGCCTGAGCGGTGTGCTCGGCCCGTGCAATCTGAAGTTCGGCCAGACCCTGGCCAGCCTGTCGCCGTTCCTGCTGTTCGCCGCTGGAAGGCGTTCGCTGATTGCGTGGCTGCTGGCCGCCGCGGCGGTGGGAGCAGTGCTGGTGCTGGCCGGTTCGCGCGCGTCGTGGATCACCTTCGCGCTGATCCTGCTGTGGTCGGGCGGGCGGGTGCTGGGGCTGCGCCGGCTGCTGGCGGTGATGGTCGCCGGTGCCGCGCTGGCCGCGGTGCTGACCTATGTTTCGCCGCAGGCACGCGAGCGCATCCATCGCACCACGATGGCGTTCACCGGCGAGAATGCGGGCGTCAACGCGGCGTTGTCGGGACGCAGCGACATCTGGGACGCGGCGTTGTGCATGGTGCGCGAGCATCCGTTCAACGGCGTCGGCGCGCGTGGCTTCCGCGAGGCGTATCCGGCCTGCGATCCGCATCCGGGCCAAGCGCCGGCCTGGGGCGAAGGACCGGCGTTCCACGCTCACCAGATCGTGCTGGAGATTCTTGCCGAGACCGGCGTGATCGGCCTGCTGCTATGGCTGGCGGGTGCGGCACAGGCCTGGCGCGCATGGCGCTACTCGACGCCGGAAGCACGCGATCGTGCGCGTCCGGCGATGATCGCGCTGGTGGCAACGGTGTTTCCGTTCAACACCCACCTGGCGTTCTACTCCAGCTTCTGGGGCGGGCTGACGCTGATGCTGGCCGGGCTGTATGCCGGTGCGCTGCTGGGGCGGGCCGAGGAGACGCCGTAGGAGCGGCTCTGGGTGGCCCAGGGCCATCAGCCGCGATCGGGTGTTACCGGGAAAGCTTCATCGCGGCTGATGGCCCCAGGCCACCCAGAGCCGCTCCTGCCAAAACATGTGCCGGCCTCAGTCGTAGAACGAACTGCGTCCTTCCGGCTGGCGCTTGAAGCGGCGGTGGATCCACAGGTACTGCTCGGGGGCCTGCCGCACCATGTCCTCGATCACCGCATTGACGCGGGCGCTATCAATGGCGACGTCGTCGGTGGGGAAGCCTTCCAGCGGGGCACCGATCTTCAGCCGGTAGCCGCCGCCCTCGCGGCGATGGTAGTACGGCACCACCGCGCAGCCGGTCAGGCGCGCGAACTGGTGGGTGGCGGTGATCGTCGCCGCCGGATGGCCGAAGAACGGCACGAACACGGTGTCCTTGCCGCGCATGTCCTGGTCCGGCGCGTACCAGAGGAAGCCACCGCGCTTGAGGTGGCGCACCGTGGCACGGATGTCGCCGTTGCCGAACATGCTCTTGGCGTAGCGCAGGCGGCCACGCTTGACCGCCCACTCCACCACCGGGTTCTTGTAGGGGCGGTACATGCCGGACAGCGGGATGTAGTCGCACAGCAGGCGCCCGCACATCTCCAGCGTCATGAAGTGGCCGGAGACGAGCAGCACGCCGCGACCTTCGTCCTGCAGCTTGCGCAGGTGCTCCAGGCCTTCGATCTGCACCTGCGGGCGGATCACGTCGATGCTGCCCCACCAGGCACGCGCGAACTCGAAGATGCCGACGCCGAACGCGTCGAAGCTGTCGCGCAGCAGGCGCTGGCGCCAGGCCGGGTCCTGATCCGGGAAGCACAGTTCGAGATTGGTCTGCGCGGCCCGGCGCCGGCTGCCCATCAGGTGGTAGGTGAGCCAGCCGACGCCACGACCCAGCGCGCGCTGCAGGGTCCACGGCAGGCGCGCGGCGGCGGCGGCGATGGCGAGCTGCAGGAACATCGGCCAGTGGGCCGGTTTTAGCAGGGAAGGGCGGGTGGCGACGTCGGGTGCTTCGGACATGGGGGAATTCTAAGGGAATCGTTGGTTGGACCGGTTTGCTGGGTGTGATTGCTGTGTGGGGAGTGGAGGGATTTCACGTGATCCACCAACCGTTGTCCCCGCGCAGGCGGGGACCCAGTGACTTCCGCGACATTCCTTTGCCGTTCCCCGCCGTCATTCCCGCGAAGTGCTTTTCCACAGCCGAAGGCTGGTAAAGCGGGAAGCGCTTTTCAGCAGCCGAAGGCTGATCATCCATGGATGTTGCTTTTGGGTCTTGACGTTGCAGTGGCAGCGACGGCAGAGGCAAAGGCAAAGGCTTTCGCTCCTTCGGAGCGAGTTACCTTTCTTTGCTCGTGCAAAGAAAGGTAACCCAAAGAAAGCACGCCCCAGTCCTCGCGCCCTTCGCTGCGCTACGGGTTCACTCCGCCAGCGGGATTTTCTGACGCGGCATCCATGCCGCGGCAGAAAACGACGTGCATCCATGCACGTCGCCCCTTCGGGGTTTTTCCCGCTGGCTCCGTCGCTGCGGATGGGGGCCCCGGAAAAGCGAAGAGCAACTGCAACTGCAAAGGCAAAATCACGAGCAACGGCAACGGCAACGGCAACGGCAACGGCAAGGGCAAGGGCAAGGGCAAGGGCAAGGAGCGCCGGCCTGGACCATGCACCGAAGCAGCCGCTCCCGTATCCTTCGCGGATGCGGAAAGACCCTATCGAATGGCTGTTGCGCACGCTGTATTCGGCGCTGCTCTATCTGTTGCTGCCGATCACGGTCTACCACCTGGTGTGGCGTGGATTCCGGGTCCGTGAGTACTTCAATCGCTGGAACGAGCGCTATGCCTCCTACGCGCAGGCGTGCGGGCAGCCGCGGGTGTGGTTGCATGCGGTGTCGGTGGGGGAGGTCAATGCGGCCGCGCCATTGGTCAATGCGTTGCGTGCGCAGCGGCCGGACATCCGTTGGGTGATCACCACGATCACGCCGACCGGCTCGGAGCGGGTGCGTGCGCTGTGGGGGGAGGCGATCGATCACGTCTATCTGCCCTATGACGTGCCAGGCAGCGTGGGGCGGTTCCTGGAGCACTTCCAGCCCAGCCTGGCGCTGATCCTGGAGACCGAGTTGTGGCCGAACATGCTGTTCGGTTGCCGCGATCGTGGCATCCCGGTCTACATCCTCAACGCGCGGCTGTCGGCGCGTTCGCTGCGCGGCTACCGGTTGTTGGCGCCGCTGATCAGTCGCGCGCTGCGTACGGTGACCCGCGTGGCAGCGCAATCCGTCGACGATGCCGCACGCTTCGTCACGCTTGGTGCGCGCCCGGATCAAGTGATCGCGCTCGGCAATCTGAAGTTCGACATCGGCGTGCCCGAGCATCTGGACGCGTTCGTGGCGCAGTTCCGGCAACACGTGCCACCGACGCGCCCGGTGTGGATTGCCGCGAGCACGCACGATGGCGAGGAAGCCGCCACCGCCGATATCCACGCCCAATTGCTGCGGCGTTTTCCCGATCTGCTGCTGCTGTGGGCGCCGCGTCATCCCGAGCGTTTCCCGAAGGTCGAGGCGCTGGCGCGCGAGCGTGGCTGGCAGGTGGCGACCCGTCGGGCGCAGCAATGGCCGGATGCGCAGGCACAGGTATTCGTGATCGATACGTTGGGCGAGTTGATGTCGTTCTACGCCTGCGCGCAGGTTGCCTTCGTCGGTGGCAGCCTGCAGCCGATCGGCGGGCACAACCTGCTGGAGCCGGCCGCGGTCGGTACGCCGGCGGTGACCGGCCCGCATCTGCACAATTTCTCGGAGATTTCCCGGCGCATGCGCGAAGCCGGCGCGGTGAGGATCTGCGAAGACGCCGGTGTGGTCGCCGACACACTGGAAGCCTTGCTGATCGATGTCGAGGCACGCCGTGTGATGGTCGAGGCGGGCTTGGCGCTGGTCGCCAACGGGCGCGGTGCGGTGCAGCGGACACTGGCGCAGATCGCGCCGCACCTGCCGCCGGTGGCGGAGTTGCTTCGGAAAACGTGACTTCTGAAATAAAGAACGCCGGCACAAGTGAGGTGCCGTGCTCCTGCCAGGGGCTCACAAAAAAAGCGGGCCGATGGCCCGCTTTTTCGATCACACGAAAGATGCGCCGGCTCAGCGCATGGCCGTCGGCGGCGGCGACTGCAGCCGGGCCTCGGCGTCGGCGGTCAACAGGCGGTTGATGTCCTGCAGGTCGGCGATGTCGAGCTTGCCGGTGCTTTCGGCCAGCAGCAGGCGGTTCTGCAGGAAGTTGTACTTGGCCTGCGCATAGTTGAGCTGTGCCGAGAACAGCGTCTTCTGGTTCTGCACCACGTCCAGCACGGTGCGGGTACCGACTTCCAGGCCGACCTGCGAGGCGTCGTAGGCAGCCTGCGCGGAGACCACGGCCAGGCGGCGTGCCTCGATCTCGGAAATGCCCTGCACGACGCTCTGGTAGTAGTTGCGCACGTTGCGGTCCAGCGCGCGCTTCTGCTGCTCGTAGGTGTCCTGCTGGATGTCGCGCTGGGCGAGCGCCTGGCGCACCGCCGACTGGGTGGCGCCGCCGGAGAAGATCGGCACGCTCAGGGTGATGCCGATCATGTTGGAGTCGGCACGCGGACTGTTGATGCTGGTGGCGTCCTGACGAACGGCCACGTCGCCGGTGTAGTCGCCCCAGGTCTTGTCACGGCCGAGGCTGCCACCCAGGCTCAGCGTCGGCAGGTGGCCGGCGCGGGCGGCGGTCACGCTGGACTCGGCGGCGCTGACCTGCAGTTGCTGTGCCTTCAGCGCCGGGTTGTCGTCGATCGAGTTGGTGACCAGATCGTTGACGTT
The DNA here is from genome assembly GCF_058986605.1 of Pseudomonas sp. GW821-FHT07E12. NCBI lineage: Bacteria > Pseudomonadati > Pseudomonadota > Gammaproteobacteria > Pseudomonadales > Pseudomonadaceae > Pseudomonas > Pseudomonas sp. GW821-FHT07E12. The sequence continues at coordinate 24,432 of NZ_JBYSVX010000004.1, forward strand.
GGCGTAGTTGGCCGGAAGCTCTGGACGGAAGTCGTCCGGCAGGCCGCGCAGGCCGCGTGCCGGCTGGCCGGTGATTTCGGCCAGTGCCTGGTAGTAGTCGGCCAGGGTGTTGCGCGCGGTGATGACGTCGGCACGTGCCTGGTCGTACTCGGCGCGGGCTTCGTAGACGTCGGTGATCGGCGCCAGGCCGACCTGCAGGCGCTTGTCGGCGTAGTCGAACTGCTTCTTGGCAGCGGCTTCGTTGGACTCGGACGCGGCCAGCGATTCGATCGCCACCAGCACGTTGAAGTAGGCGGCCGAGGTACGCACGATCAGGTCGTCGTTGGCCGATTCCAGCGTGAAGTCGGCGGCCTTGCTGACGTCGCGCTGGGCGCGCAGGTTGGAGAACTGCGCCCAGTTGAACAGCGTCTGCGAAGCGTTGATGCCGTAGCTGCGGGTCTTGGACAGGCCGCGGCCGCTGAGGCCCTGGTAGTCGGTCTTGGTCTGGCTCAGCGAAGCCGATCCATCCAGCTGCGGCAGCAGTGCGGCGCGGGCCTGTACCTGGCCTTCCTTGTTGTACAGGCGGGTCGACTCGGCCGATGCCAGCGTCGGATCGCCGTTGCGGGCCATTTCGTAGGCCTGCAGCAGATCGGTGGCCTGTGCGGCCATCGGAGACAGGGCGGCGACCAGCGCCAGCACGAGGGATCGGCGAATCATCAGGGGCTTCCTTGGGATCAGAATTGGAACTGGGGCACCGGTGCCGCGCCCTGCAGGTAGGCGAGATCGGTTTCGAACAACGATTCCACGCGCGGCGCGTTGACTTCGCCACGCACGAGTACGGCTTCCATGACCGGGTCGCGGCCGCGTACGGCGAACAGGCGACCGTTCGGGCGCAGCCAGGACAGCAGTTGCAGCGGCAGCGCATCGACCGCGCCGGTCAGGCAGATCGCGTCGAACTTGCGCTCGGTCTGCCAGGCAAACACGTCGGCGGTCTCGATGCGCACGTTGCTGCCCAGGCCGGCGGCGTCAAGCTTGGCACGGGCACCGGCGGCCAGCGCCGGATCGATCTCCAGGCTGACCACTTCGCGTGCCAGCGCGGCCAGACAGGCGGTGGCGAAACCGCTGCCGCTGCCGATCTCCAGCACGTCCTCGCCCGGTTGCAGGTCGAGCGCCTGCAGCATGCGGCCCTCGATCACCGGCTTCATCATCTTCTGGCCGGCGGCCAGCGGAATTTCCAGATCGGCATAGGCCAGCGCCTTGTAGGCGTCCGGCACGAAGGCCTCGCGCGGCAGCCGGGCCAGCACATCCAGTACGCGCAGGTCCAGAACGTCCCAGGGACGAATCTGCTGCTCGACCATCGTTTCGCGGGCCTGGGTGTAATCGATCGTCATGGTGCGGTCATCCAACGCGGTGGGGCGGGCATTTTACCGGGTGCCGCGGGTCGGTGGCGTGGCGCTAGCATCGCCCTGAGGCCCGTGAAGGCGCAGTGCCGGAAGTCACCGCGACCACCGGCGCGCGGTCTGGAGGCAACAGGGGCACGGCCTAGCATGGGGCATAGGCGCGCAGGAAGAAATCAACGCTGGCGGCGACGTGACGCTGCACCTCCTCCGCGCTCGGTGGGCCCTTGAGGCCGCACATCATGGTGATGTGCAGATCGCCCTTGACCAGTTGGAAGAACTGTGCGGCGGCCAGATGCAGGTCGTCGATCGCCAGCTCGCCGGCCTGCACGCGCGCGGTGAGGAAGTCGGCCATGGCTTCCTGGGTGCGCTGCGGGCCGGCTTCCCAGAACATCCGGCGCACATGGTCGTCACCGGTGCCGGGGCTGAGCATCATGCGATGGGTGGCGATCGCCGCGTCGCTGCTGACCATCGTGAAGAAGGCTGCGCCGATCTCCAGCAACTGTTCGCGCAGGGGGCCGTGCAGTTCATGCTCGAACAGGTCGTCCGGCATCATCTGCTGGCATTGCGCGCGGATCGCTTCGGCGAACAGCGCTTCCTTGTCGCCAAAGTGGCTGTAGACGGTGAGCTTGGAGACGCCGGCCAGGGCCGCGATGCCGTCCATGCTGACGCCGGCATAGCCTTGTTCGAAGAACAGCGTGCGCGCGGCATTCAAGATCGCGGCACGTTTGCCGAGGTCCTTGGGCCGGCCGGGACCGGTGCTGCGGGTACGTGCCTTCGAGGGGTTTGCGGTCGCCATGCCGCCAATACTAGACCATGCGGTTCTATATTTATACTGAGCCAGGAAGGTCAGTGTTTTGGCGGCGGAGCCGGCCGTGTAGCGACGGCGAAACGATCGGGTCGGGGTGCGCCGTTGGTGCACGCTGCTGGCCCGCCGGGACGCGGCTGATCGGGCAGGGCGTCATGGTCGCGGGGCTCGGCTGGAGGGGCGGCGACATGAGGACCGGGCCGCGGTCAGGCGGCCTTGCCGTCGATGCCGGGGCGGTCGGATGCGGGCTCGCTGGCGCTGGATTCAGGCGCGGGCGATGGGCGGGGTGGAAGCGTCGAATGCCGTGGCAGGTCGCGGTCGCGACGGGCCTTGGCGCTGGCGATCTCGGCCTGGAAGGCCAGCGTCGCCGCGGTGCTGCTGTCGCGCGTGGTCATGCCTTTGGCACCGGAGGGGCGGGCAGGGACGGCGCACATGCGCCGGAAAAGACGGACCGCAGTCCGCCGCAAGGCAGAGGGATGGCTGGAGGCATGACGGGAATCTTCGGATGGCGCGGAACGGAGGCATTCCGTGCGGCTTCTTCGGGGCAATGCCGAAGAACGGACGGTTTCCGCCTGGGCGGGCAGGGCCGCTTGCAGGATGCGGAACGCTGGATGGCTTCGGCGCGGCGGCGAGACGGTCCTTTCGGGGAACGGGCGGCCCAGGGGCCGGCGAAGGCGCAATGTAGGTCAAGCCGGGGCGGCTGTCATCGGGGAGGATTCAGCCGGGCCCGGATGGCGTGCTCCAGACCGGGTCGGCATGTTCCTCCAGCAGGGCGATGAACGCCTGTGCGGCGCGCGAGCGGGTGCGGCCGCCGTGGGTGACGTGGCCGAGCCGGCGGTGCAGGTCCACGCCCGGCAGCGACAGCGCGACCACCTGCGCATCCACCAGGCTCTGCGGCAGCACGCTCCAGGCCAGGCCCACCGACACCAGCATCTTGATCGTCTCCAGATGATTGGTGGTCATGCGCAGCCGCAGCGGCAGGCCGTGCGCGGCGAACAGCGCGGCGACGATGCGGTGGGTGAAGGTGTCACGGTCCGGCAGCACCGCGGGATGCGTGACGATGTCCTGTAGCGTCAGATCGCGGCGTGCGGCCAGCGGGTGGTCGGGGGCGACCACGAACTGCAATGGGTCGTCCCAGATCGGCACTGCCTGCAGTGGCGGTTGGGTGTCCGGGCCGAGCGTGGTCACCGCCAGTTCGACCTCGCCCTGTAATACCTGCGTGTAAGCCTGCTCGGAGTCGAGGAAACGGATGTCCAGCCCGGCTTCCGGATGGCGCACGGCGAACTGGCGCAGCAGCGGCGGTAGCCGGTGCAGGCCGACGTGGTGGCTGGTGGCCAGGCTCAGGGTGCCGCTGACCTCACTGCCGAGCGTGTCCAGCAGCCGGCGCGCGTCCTGCAGCTCGTCGAGGATGCGTTGCGCGCGCGGGCGCAGTGCCTGCCCGGCCTCGGTCAGCACCACCTGGCGGCCGAGCCGGTCGAACAGGCGCACGCGCAGCTCGGCTTCGAGCAGGCCGATGCGCTTGCTGATCGCCGGCTGGGTCAGGTGCAGCCGCTCGGCGGCGCCGGAGAAGCTGCCGCTGTCGGCGATGGCCAGGAACGCGGTCAGGTTGGCGATGTCCATGAAGTCGCGTTGGTTATGGGTTCGGATGAAAATTATGAATTTGTTTTATGAAGTGCAACTGCCTAGCATCACTTCTCCAGCCCGGCGGCCCGTTCCGCCGATCGCCAGAACCGATTTGGAAGCACCGCAATGGCCGGCAAGACCCTCTACGACAAGCTGTGGGAGATGCACGAGGTGGCCCGTCGCGACGACGGCTCCTCGCTGATCTACATCGACCGCCACATCCTCCACGAAGTGACCTCGCCGCAGGCGTTCGAAGGCCTGCGTCTGGCCGGGCGCAAGCCCTGGCGCATCGATGCCAACATCGCCACGCCCGACCACAACGTGCCGACCACCCGTACCGAGCGCCTGGGCGGGCTGATCGCGATCGCCGATCCGGTCTCGCGGCTGCAGGTGCAGACCCTGGACGAGAACTGCGACGACTTCGGCATCCTGGAGTTCAAGATGAACGACGTGCGCCAGGGCATCGTGCACGTGGTCGGCCCGGAGCAGGGCGCGACGCTGCCGGGCATGACCGTGGTCTGCGGTGACTCGCACACCTCCACGCATGGAGCGTTCGGCGCGTTGGCGCACGGCATCGGCACCTCCGAGGTCGAGCACGTGCTGGCCACGCAATGCCTGGTCGCCAAGAAGATGAAGAACCTGCAGGTGCGCGTGGATGGCGAACTGCCGTTCGGCGTCACCGCCAAGGACATCGTGCTGGCGGTGATCGGCAAGATCGGCACCGCCGGCGGCAACGGCCATGCGCTGGAATTCGCCGGCAGCGCGATCCGCGATCTGTCGGTCGAAGGTCGCATGACCATCTGCAACATGGCGATCGAGGCCGGCGCGCGCGTCGGCATGGTCGCGGTGGACGAGAAGACCATCGAGTACGTGCGCGGTCGCCCATTCGCGCCGCAGGGTGCCGACTGGGATGCGGCGGTGACGGTGTGGAAAGACCTGGTGTCCGATGCGGACGCGCACTTCGACACCGTGGTCGAGCTGCAAGCCTCCGACATCAAGCCGCAGGTCAGCTGGGGCACCTCGCCGGAAATGGTGCTGGCGGTGGACCAGAACGTGCCGGACCCGGATCGCGAGAGCGACCCGGTCAGGAAGGATTCGATCCAGCGCGCGCTGAAGTACATGGGCCTGCAGGCCAATCAGCCGATCACCACGATCAAGCTGGATCGGGTGTTCATCGGTTCGTGCACCAATTCGCGCATCGAGGATCTGCGCGCGGCGGCGGAAGTGGCCAAGGGCCGCAAGGTCGCCGCCAACGTGAAGCAGGCGCTGGTGGTGCCGGGTTCGGGCCTGGTCAAGGCGCAGGCCGAGCGGGAAGGCCTGGACAAGGTGTTCATCGAGGCCGGCTTCGAGTGGCGCGAGCCGGGCTGCTCGATGTGCCTGGCGATGAACCCGGACAAGCTGGGCCATGGCGAGCATTGCGCATCGACGTCCAACCGCAATTTCGAAGGACGCCAGGGCGCCGGCGGCCGCACGCATCTGGTCAGCCCGGCGATGGCGGCCGCGGCGGCGGTGGCGGGGCATTTTGTTGATGTGCGTGAACTGCAGGGAATGGGGAATCGGGATTAGGGATTCGTAAAAACAACGCCCTCGCAGTCCCGCTCTTGCCAATCCCGAATCTCCACTCTCCAATCCCGGTCTTAAACCATGAAAGCCTTCACCCAACACACTGGTCTGGTCGCGCCGCTGGATCGCGCGAATGTCGATACCGACCAGATCATTCCCAAGCAGTTCCTGAAGTCGATCAAGCGAACGGGTTTTGGCCCGAACCTGTTCGACGAGTGGCGTTACCTGGACATCGGCGAACCCGGCCAGGACAACAGCGTGCGTCCGATCAACCGCGAGTTCGTGCTGAACTTTCCGCGCTATGCCGGCGCCAGCGTGCTGCTGGCGCGTGAGAACTTCGGTTGCGGTTCCTCGCGCGAGCATGCGCCGTGGGCGCTGGAGGAGTACGGCTTCCGCGCGGTGATCGCGCCGAGCTTCGCCGACATCTTCTTCAACAACAGCTTCAAGAACGGCTTGCTGCCGATCATCTTGAAGGACGATGAAGTCGATGCGCTGTTTGCGCAGTGCGAGGCGAGCGAGGGTTATACGCTGACGGTCGATCTGGCCACGCAGACCGTGACCCGTCCCGACGGCGTGCAGTACCGCTTCGAGGTCGATGCATTCCGCAAGCACTGTCTGTTCAATGGTCTGGACGACATCGGCCTGACCCTGCAGGACGCCGAGGCGATTAGCGCGTTCGAAACCGGCCATCGCCAGCGTCAACCGTGGCTGTTCGGCGCGGGTGGCCGCGCGTGAGCGAGGCGGCTTCGCACACACAGGTGGTGCAGGCGCAGTTCGGCGAGCAGGCCGACGCCTATCTGCGCAGTGCGGTGCATGCGCAGGGCACCGAGTTCGCCGAGTTGCAGGCGGCGTTGGTGACGCAGCCGCAGGCACGGGTGCTCGACCTGGGGTGCGGTGCCGGGCATGTCGCGTTTCACCTCGCTCCGGCGGTGGCCGAAGTGGTGGCTTACGACCTGTCGGAGCAGATGCTGGAGGTGGTCGCTTCCGCGGCTGCCGAACGCGGGCTGCGCAACATCCGCACGGTGCGCGGTGCCGCGGAGCGACTGCCATTCGCCGATGGCGAATTCGATTTCATCGCCAGCCGCTACTCGGCGCATCACTGGAGCGATGTCGGCCAGGCATTGCGTGAAGTACGCCGGGTGTTGAAGCCCGGCGGCATGGCGGCGTTCATCGACGTGATCGCGCCGGGCACGCCGCTGCTGGACACGCACCTGCAGGCGGTCGAGCTGCTGCGCGATACCAGCCACGTGCGCGACTACTCGGCGGCGGAATGGCTGCGGTTGACCGGCGAAGCGGGGTTGCAGGTGCAGCGCCTGCATCGCCAACGTCTACGCCTGGAGTTCAGCTCGTGGGTGGAGCGCATGCGTACGCCTGACGTCTTCCGGCAGGCGATCCGCGCGCTGCAGCAGAGCGTGGGCGCGGAGGTGCGCGAGTATTTCGAGATCGCCGACGACGGTTCTTTCAGCACCGATGTGTTGGTGCTGTGGACCGGACGCGGTTGAAATCCAGCCTATTCCCGTAGGAGCGGCTTCAGCCGCGATGAGGCTTTCCCATTCGAATCCCCGCATATGGATGTGCGGGCTTTTGCAAGAGGGTGCTGCATGAAAGCCCCATCGCGGCTGAAGCCGCTCCTACGGAAAGCAAAACAACAAGGAAACTAATTGATGAGCAAGCAGATTCTGGTTCTCCCCGGCGACGGCATCGGCCCGGAGATCGTGGCCGAAGCGGTCAAGGTGATCGAGCGCGTGAACACGCGCTTCGGCCTGGGTATCACGCTGGTGTTCGACGAACTCGGCGGCGCGGCCTACGACAAGTACGGCAGCCCGCTTGCCGATGAAACACTTGAGCGCGCACGCGCGGCCGATGCAGTGTTGCTCGGTGCGGTCGGTGGCCCGAAGTGGGACACGATCGATCCGGCGTTGCGCCCGGAGCGCGGCCTGCTGAAGATCCGCTCGCAGCTCGGCCTGTTCGGCAACCTGCGCCCGGCGATCCTGTACCCGCAGCTGGCCGCGGCCTCCACGCTCAAGCCCGAGGTGGTTGCCGGCCTGGATATCCTGATCGTGCGCGAACTGACTGGCGGCATCTACTTCGGCCAGCCGCGCGGCAACCGTGTTCTCGACAACGGCGAGCGCCAGGCCTACGACACCTTGCCTTACAGCGAGAGCGAGATCGCGCGCATCGCGCGGGTCGGCTTCGAGGCGGCGCGGTTGCGTTCGAAGAAACTGTGCTCGGTCGACAAGGCCAACGTGCTGGCCTCCAGCCAGCTGTGGCGCGCGGTGGTGGAAGAAGTCGCCAAGGACTACCCGGACGTGGCGCTGTCGCACATGTACGTGGACAACGCGGCGATGCAGCTGGTGCGCGCGCCCAAGCAGTTCGACGTGATCGTCACCGACAACATGTTCGGCGACATCCTCTCCGACCAGGCTTCGATGCTGACCGGCTCGATCGGCATGCTGCCCTCGGCCTCGCTGGATGCGAACAACAAGGGCATGTACGAACCCAGCCACGGCTCGGCGCCGGACATCGCCGGCAAGGGCATCGCCAACCCGCTGGCGACGATCCTGTCGGTGGCGATGCTGTTGCGTTACAGCTTCGGCCACGCCGAATCGGCCGACGCGATCGAGCACGCGGTCGGTCAGGTGCTCGACCAGGGCCTGCGCACGGCCGACATCTGGTCGGAGGGCACCACGAAGGTAGGAACGACGGCGATGGGCGACGCGGTGGTCGCTGCGCTGTAACGCCAGCATCCCACTGTGGGAGGGACTTCAGTCCCGACAGGCTTCACCGGTAAAGCCCGTCGGGACTGAAGTCCCTCCCACAGAAATCCTGGCGACAGGACCTCTTTCCTACAAGATAAAAAACGGCCGGTGGATCACTCCACCGGCCGTTTCATTTCATGGGCGGGACGGAATCAGGTTTTCCGCTTTCACGATTCCCAATTCCCAATTCCCGGCCCTCAAGCCACCGCAACATCCTGCTTGCTCTGCACGCCAGCCCGCTGCCGCAGCAGTCGATTGGCCACGTCCAGCCACGCCAATGCGCTGGCTTCGATGATGTCCTTGCTGGTGCCGCTGCCTTCGTATTCCACGCCGTCATGGCGCACGCTCAGGCTGGCTTCGCCGCGCGCATCGGCGCCGATGCCGACGCTGTGCACTTGGTAGCTGTCCAGTTCCAGACGCACGCCGGTGGCGGCCGACAGCGCGCCGAACAACGCATCCACCGGGCCGTTGCCCTGCGCGGTCTCGGCGACGCGGTTGCCGTCCGGATCGGACAGCTCGACCAGTGCGTTGGCGCGGCTGCCGACATCGCTGATCGTCATCGAGGCCAGGCGATAGCCGTCCTGGGTGGCGGCACCCTGGATCAGCGATTGCAGGTCGGCATCGGTGACCACGCGCTGCTTCTCGCACAGCGCCTTGAACTGCTCGAACACCAGCTTCAGCTCTTCCTCTTCCAGCCAGAAGCCGAGCGCGCGCAGGCGCGCTTCGACCGCGGCGCGGCCGCTGTGGCGGCCCAGCACCATCTGGGTGTCCGGCCAGCCCACGTCCTGCGGGCGCATGATTTCGTAGGTGCCGCGATGGCGCAGCATGCCGTGCTGGTGGATGCCGGACTCGTGCGCGAACGCGTTGGTGCCGACCACGGCCTTGTTGCGCTGGACCGGCATGCCGATCAGACGCTGCAGCAGCTGCGAGGTCGGCACGATGCGCGGGGTGACGATGTCGTTCTCGAAGCCGTAGAACGCGCTGCGCACCTTCAGTGCCATCGCGATCTCTTCCAGCGCGCAGTTGCCGGCGCGCTCGCCGATGCCGTTGATGGTGCACTCGATCTGGCGCACGCCGGCCTCGGCGGCGGCCAGTGAGTTGGCGACCGCCAGGCCCAGGTCGTTGTGGCAGTGCGCGCTGAACACCACCTTGTCCGCGCCCGGCAGATCGGCCACGCCGGCGATCACGCGCCGGAACATGTCGCCGATTTCCTCGGGCGTGGTGAAGCCGACGGTGTCGGGCAGGTTGATCGTGGTGGCGCCGGCGGCGATCGCCACGCGCGAGACCTCGATCAGGTATTCGACCTCGGTACGGGTCGCGTCCTCGGCGGAGAACTCGACGTCGTTGATGTAGCTGCGCGCCAGCGCCACGTGCTTGTGCACCGACTCCAGCACCTGCTCCTGGGTCATGCGCAGCTTGTGCTCGCGGTGCAGCGGGCTGGTCGACAGGAACACGTGCAGGCGCGGATTGGCCGCCACTTCCAGCGCCCGCGCCGAGGTCTCGATGTCGGCCTGCAGGCAGCGCGACAGCACAGCCAGGGTCGGGCGACGCAGCTCACGGCCGATCAGCGTCATCGCCTCGCGATCGGAGTGCGAGCTGGCCGGGAAGCCGGTCTCGATGATGTCCACGCCCAGCTCGTCCAGCGCCCGGGCCATCACGAGCTTCTGCTGCGGGGTCATGCTGCAGCCGGGGGATTGCTCGCCGTCGCGCAGGGTGGTGTCGAAAATTCGGATACGGGGGGTCTGGTCGGATACGGTCGTGTTCACCAGGTTGACTCCTCTACTGCGATGGCTAATGCGGGCGTGGTGGCGTGAGCGATGGGGCTGGATGGAGCGGTAGGCGAAGCATCGGGCGGTGGACTGCGCTGGCTTCTAAGTCGCTCACTGCTGCGCCTGCGGGGCTTGCGGGGTGGGCGCGGTCGCACTTCGGAAAGCAGGTTGGCCAGCACGGTGGCGTCAATATTACCGCCGGAGACGATCGCGCACTTGCGTTTGCCGGCCACGCGTTTACCCGCGGCCAAGGCCAGTGCGCCGGCGCCTTCGGCGATCACATGTTCTTCCAGTGCCAGCCGGACCAGAGTTTCGCGCAGCTCGGCTTCGCGCACGATGACGATGTCGTCGAGCAGGCTGGTGCACAGCCGGCGGGTGATGAAACCGGGAATCTTGACCTTCACGCCGTCGGCCAGGGTCGCCACCGGGTTGATCAGGCGCACGTCGCCCTTCACCGCGCGGGCCATCGAATCGACGCCCTCGACCTGGGCGCCGATCACGCGCACGCCCTGCGATTTCAGTGCCAGCGCGACGCCGGAGGCGAGGCCGCCGCCGCCGATCGGCACGATCACCACGTCCGGGCTGTGCTGCGCGATTTCTATGCCGATCGTGCCCTGGCCGGCGATCACGTCCGGATCGTCGAAGGCGGGCAGGAAGCGATAGCCGTTCTGCTGGGCCAGATCACGCGCGAACGCGTAGGCCTCGTCGTAGCTGTTGCCGTGCAGGCGCACGGTCGCGCCCCAGTGCTGGACGCCGGCGATCTTGGTGGCCGGGGCGGCCAGCGGCATTACGGTGATGGCCTGCAGGCCCAGGCGATAGGCCGACCAGGCCACGCCCTGGGCGTGGTTGCCGGCCGAGGCGCAGATCACCGGGCGGTCGTCGCCACGCTCCAGCCCGGCCAGCATCGCGTTCAGCGCGCCACGCACCTTGTAGGAGCCGGTGCGCTGCAGGTTCTCCAGCTTCAGCCAGGTGCCGAAGCGCTCGGCGTAATGCAGCGGCGTCGGCGTCAGGTAGCGGCGCAGGCGGGCCTGCGCGGCCAATACGTCGGCCACGCTGACGACTACGTCGCCTACGTCCGGTTCCTGGGCGGGAGCGCGGCCGGTGTCAGGCATGGGACCGGGGGCCAGGGACCAGGGGCCGGAGGCCAAGGGGCAGGGGCTGGAGAAGGTCGGTGGCTGGAAGAAGGCGTCTCCGCGGAAGAAGCCACCTCCGTGCGGACGCGCCACGGCGCACACGCCGCGACGCAGGGCACGCTGGCCCCTGGCCCCTGGCCTCCGGTCCCTGCCGGCTCATGCCGCCTCCTCCAGCGCGGTGATCCGTACCGACTCGCAGTCGTAGACCTTCTCCAGCTGGCGCTGCAGGGTCTCGGCCGGGCGTGCGCCGCCATCGACCACCAACTGCAGGTGCCAGCGGCCGGCGTCGGCCGCGTTCGGGCTGCCGTTGATCGCGCACGGGCTGAAGCCGCGGCGCTCGGCCATGCCGATCACGCGCAGCAGCGCGCCATCGACGGGCTTGATGATCAGGTCAAGCCGGTAACGCATGGCTGGCCTCCTTGGGGGCATGGGCAGGGTTGCTTTCCAGCATGGTGCTGTTGGCGTTGTTGGGGGGAACCAGCGGCCAGACGTTGGCGCGTGCGTCGATGATGACGTGCAGCAGGGCCGGGCCAGGCTGGGCCAGCAGATCGGCCAGGCCATCCTCGACTTCGCTGCGCGCGGTGATGCGCTTGGCCGGGATGCCGAACACCTGTGCCAGCGCGGCGAAATCCGGGTTGTCGGACAGGTCGATCGCGCTGTAGCGCTCGGCGAAGAACAGCTCCTGCCACTGCCGGACCATGCCCAGCGAGGAGTTGTCCAGCAGCACGATCTTCACCGGCAACTTGCAGCGGGCGATGGTCACCAGCTCCTGCACGTTCATCATGAAACCGCCGTCGCCGTTGACCAGGATCACGGTGCGATCCGGACAGGCGAACTGCGCGCCCATCGCCGCCGGCAGGCCGAAGCCCATCGTGCCCAGTGCGCCGCTGGTCAGGTGGTTGCGCGGATGGTTGAAGCGGTAATGCTGGGCCACCCACATCTGATGCTGGCCGACATCGCAGGTGACGATGGCATCGGCCGGAGCGACCTCGCTCAGGCGCTTGAGCAGCGCGGGGGCGTAGATGTCGGTGCCGGGAGCGTCGTAGCGGGCGCCGAAGCGCTCGCGATTGGCGATGCAACGCTGACGCCAGTCTTCACAGGTGCTTCTGGCGCCGGCCAGCGCCTTCAGGCCGATGGCGACGTCGCCCGGGATGGCGACATCGGCGGTGCGCAGCTTGGAGATCTCGTAGGCATCGGCATCCAGATGGATGACGCGTGCGAACGGGGCGAACTCGCTCAGCTTGCCGGTGGCGCGGTCGTCGAAGCGGGCGCCGACCACGATCAGCAGGTCGGCCTCCTGCACCGCCATGTTGGCGGCGCGGGTGCCGTGCATGCCGAGCATGCCCAGGTAGTCAGGATGATTGGCCGGCAGTGCGCCCAGGCCGCGCAGGGTCAGCACGGTCGGGATGTGGGTAGCGTCGACGAACTGGCGGAACGCGTCGACCGCATCCGCCAGGCCGATGCCGCCGCCGCCGTAGATCACCGGCTTCTCGGCACCGGCGATCGCCGCCAGTGCCTCGGCCAGACGCGCGTCCTCCGGGGCCGGCGGTGGTTCGATCGCGGCCGGCACGTGGTCGGGCAGGTGGCTCGCATCGGCCACCTGCACGTCCTTGGGCAGGTCGATCAGCACCGGTCCCGGACGGCCCTCGCGGGCGATCCGGAACGCTTCGCTCAGCATGTGCGGCAAGTCCTCCACCCGCTTGGCCAGGAAGCTGTGCTTGACGATCGGCATGGTCAGCCCGAACACGTCCAGTTCCTGGAACGCGTCGGTGCCCAGCAGCGGTGTGGCCACCTGGCCGGTCAGGCACACCATCGGTACCGAATCCAGCATCGCATCGGCGATGCCGGTCACCAGGTTGGAGGCACCCGGGCCGGAGGTGGCCACGCATACGCCGACCTTGCCGGAGGCGCGTGCGTAGCCATTCGCGGCGAGGGCGGCGCCCTGCTCGTGGCGTACCAGGATGTGCTTGAGCCTGGAATCCACCAGGGCGTCGTAGAACGGCATGATGGTGCCGCCCGGATAGCCGAACAGCGTATCCACGCCTTCGGCTTCCAGGGCCTGCGTCAACCAGCGCGCGCCATTGCGGGGCGTGCCGGGTTGTGCGGAGGTGTTCATGCGGTGGCGACCTTTGCGTTGCGGTGGGGGGCGGCCGCGCGGTTACGCGGCCTGTTGCTGCTTGGCGGATGTCTGGAGGGTCTCGGTCTGGCCGTTGAGCCACACCATCTTGGCGCGCAGTTCCTTGCCTACCTTCTCGATCGGGTGCTCAAGGTCGGCCTGCTTGAACTTGTTGTAGTTCGGCAGACCAGCTTCGTACTCGGCGACCCAGTTCTTGGTGAAGGTGCCGTTCTGGATATCGGTCAGCACATCCTTCATGCGCGCCTTGACGCTGGCGTCGATCACGCGCGGGCCGCTGACGTAGTCGCCGTACTGGGCGGTCTCGGAGACGAATTCGAGCATGCGGGTGATGCCGCCTTCGTAGAACAGGTCGACGATCAGCTTCAGTTCGTGCAGCACTTCGTAGTAGGCGATTTCCGGCTGGTAACCGGCTTCCACCAGGGTCTCGAAGCCGGCCTGCACCAGCGAGGAGGCACCACCGCACAGCACGGCCTGCTCACCGAACAGATCGGTCTCGGTCTCTTCCTTGAAGGTGGTTTCGATCAGGTTGGCGCGCGCGCCGCCCAGGCCGCCGGCGTAGGTCAGGGCGAAGTCCTTGGCCTTGCCGCTCTTGTCCTGGTAGATCGCGTAGATGCACGGCACGCCGCGGCCGATCTCGTATTCGCGACGCACCAGCGCGCCCGGGCCCTTCGGTGCGACCAGCACCACGTCCAGGTCCTCGCGCGGGGTGATCAGGTCGAAATGCACGTTCAGGCCGTGCGCGAAGAGCAGCACCGCGCCCTGCTTCAGGTTCGGGGCCAGCACGTCCTCGTACAGCTTCTTCTGCACCATGTCCGGGGTCAGCACGGCGACCAGATCGGCGTCCTTCACGGCCTCGGCCGGGGCCTTGACCGTGAAGCCGTCGGCCTGGGCCTTGGCCTCGGTCGGGCCGCCCGGACGCAGGCCAACGGTGACGTCGAAGCCGGAGTCACGCAGGTTCAGCGCGTGCGCACGGCCCTGGCTGCCGTAGCCGATGACGGCGATTTTCGGGGTGGACTGCTCGTTGCTCATGGTGGGTTCCTCGGGAAAGTTGGGAAGGGGAGGGCGGAAATAAATCAACCGGCTGCGGGGGCGCTGGCCGGTTGGGTATGGGGGTGTTTCAGGGCGGAGACGCGGGCAGATGCCATCGCCGCGCGGGGGGCGGTGGTTGTGCCAGTGCGATGTTTTTTGCTTGCCGTGTTCATGTCATTCGAAACTTTTGGTGATCCCTGAAACGCGAAACCCCGCGCCGTTGCCGGTGCGGGGTCTTGTCGAAACCTGTGTGCGATGTTGCTTACACGCCGGCTCGTCCCGCACCTGTTGGCGAGGTAATAAGTACGAGCACGAGAAGCGATGCGGCCACGCCGGTCGGCGAGGGCATCAGGGCTTCGGAGCTGGCGTTGCGGTGCGTCATGCAGACCAGATAACCATGCCGTTTTCATTGCTGTCAACCCTTGTCCGGGAATTTGTGACAGCAGGCGCGGGGAAGGTCCATCAGCAAAGGATGGTTTCTGTCGAAAGCGAATGCGCGACGGCAAAGATGGGCCGGTATCTGCGCAGAATTTGGCCGCTGTCGGCATCGTGGTGAAGGCGGGGGAGTCGGCGACTTTCACGTGATTCCGGGTGGATGGCGATGGAGGGCGCGATCGCCATTAAGACCGGCAAAGCGCGTCGCGAGGATGACGGAGGCGCTGTATCTTGCGGGGCTGGTCGTCATGGGGAGTTCACGTATGCATCACCTTCGTCTTATGCCGCTGGCCGCGATCGTGCTGGCGGTGTTGCCATCCGCCTTCGCCGCCGATCGGATCACCGGCCAGCCGTTCGCGACCCGTTCGGAGGTGATCGCGCCGCACGCGATGGCCGCTACCTCGCAGCCGCTGGCCACCCAGATCGCGCTGGATGTGATGAAGCAGGGCGGCTCGGCGGTGGACGCGGCGATCGCCGCCAACGCTGCGCTCGGGCTGATGGAGCCGACCGGCAATGGTGTCGGCGGTGATCTGTTTGCGATCGTCTGGGATCCGAAGACCAAGAAGCTGTACGGCTACAACGGCTCGGGTCGTTCGCCGAAGTCGCTGACCCTGGCCGAGTTCCAGCGGCGCGGCTTGAAGGAGATTCCGCCGACCGGGCCGCTGCCGGTCTCGGTGCCGGGCGCGGTGGATGGCTGGTTCGCGCTGCACGGGCGTTTTGGCCGAAGGAGCATGGCGCAGGATCTGGCGCCGGCGATCCGCTACGCCCGTGAAGGCCATCCGGTGGCCGAGACGATCGCCTATTACTGGGATCGCTCGGTGCCGCGCCTGTCGCAGTACCCGGGGTTCAAGGAGCAGTTCACGATCGACGGTCGTGGTCCGCGCAAGGGCGAGCTGTGGAAGAACCCGAATCTGGCCAACACCCTGCAGAAGATCGCCGACGGCGGTCGCGATGCGTTCTACAAGGGCGAGATCGCGCGCACCATCGATGCCTACTTCAAGGCCAACGGTGGGTTCCTGAGTTACGAGGACATGGCCAGCCACCACGGCGAGTGGGTCGAGCCGGTGTCGGCCAACTATCGCGGCTATGACGTGTGGGAGCTGCCGCCCAACAGCCAGGGCATCGCCGCGCTGCAGATGCTCAATGTGCTGGAGGGCTACGATTTTTCGAAGATCGCGTTCGGTTCGCCCGAGCACGTGCATCTGTTCGTGGAGGCCAAGAAGCTGGCGTTCGCCGATCGGGCGCGCTTCTATGCCGATCCGGCGTTCAATCCGGCGCCGGTGAACAAGCTGGTGTCGAAGGAATATGCCGCGCAGCGCCGCCAGCTGATCTCGATGGACAAGGCGCTGAAGGAAGTGCAGCCGGGAACACCGAAGCAACTGGAGGACGGCGACACCATCTATATGACGGTAGCCGACCCGGACGGGATGATGGTGTCGCTGATCCAGTCCAACTATCGCGGCATGGGCAGCGGCATGGCGCCGCCGGGGCTGGGCTTCATCCTGCAGGATCGCGGCGAGATGTTTGTGCTGCAGGAAGGGCATCCGAACGGCTATGCGCCGGGCAAGCGCCCGTTCCAGACCATCATCCCGGCATTCGTCACCAAGGACGGCAAGCCGTGGTTGAGCTTCGGGGTGATGGGCGGGGCGATGCAGCCGCAGGGGCATGTGCAGATCGTGATGAACCTGATCGACTTCCACATGAATCTGCAGGAGGCTGGCGATGCACCGCGCATCCAGCACGAGGGTTCGACCGAGCCGACCGGGCAGGTCACCGCGATGAGTGATGGCGGTGAGGTCGAGCTGGAGACCGGATTTCCGTACGAGACGATTCGCGCGTTGATGCGCAAGGGCCATCGCGTGGTGTTTGCCGATGGTCCATACGGCGGTTATCAGGCGATCCTGCGTGATCCGGATACGGGCGTGTATTACGGCGCCTCGGAAAGTCGCAAGGACGGGCAGGCGGCCGGTTACTGAGTTCGATGCACCAGCGCGCGGGCAAGTCCCGTGAGCGATGGATAACCGATGGATCAGAGGGAGGGGCGTAATGGGAGCGGAACGCAATACAGGGGAAGGGGCGCTGCAACGACGGATCGGGCTGCGCGGTGTGCTGATGGCGTTGGCGATGCTCTGCATCGGCAATGTGATGGCCGGCGAGCAGTCCGGTTTCGTGCGGGTCGAGGGCACCCACTTCGTGCTCGACGGCAAGCCTTACCGCTTTGCCGGGGCGAACTTCTGGTACGGCGCTTATCTGGGCGCGCCGGATGGTGTCGGCGATCGTGCGCGCCTGCGTGCCGAACTGGATCAGCTCAAGGCCGCCGGCGTCGACAACCTGCGGGTACTGGCGATGTCCGAGGCCAGTGATTTCCTGCGCGGCGTACGCCCGGCGATCATGTCCAAGCCTGGTCAATACGACGAGCAGATGCTGCGCGGGCTGGATTATCTGCTGGCGGAAATGGCCCGCCGCGACATGAAGGCGGTGCTGTATCTCAACAATTTCTGGCAGTGGTCCGGCGGCATGTCGCAGTACGTGGCCTGGGCGACCGGCGAGCCGGTGTTCGACCCGGATGCACGCAAGGACTGGCCGGGCTTCATGCAGAACTCGGCGCGCTTCTACACGCTCCCCGAGGCGCAACGCTGGTATCGCGATGCGATCCGCACCGTGATCGGCCGCCGCAACACGGTCAACGGCGTGGTCTACGTCGATGATCCGACGGTGATGTCCTGGCAGCTGGCCAACGAGCCGCGTCCGGGGAGCGAGGCCGATGGGCGGCCCAACTTCCCGGCCTATCGCAAGTGGATCGACGAGACCGCCGGCTTCATCCACGGGTTGGCGCCCAGGCAACTGGTCAGCACCGGCAGCGAAGGCGTCATGGGGTCGTTGGGTGACGCGGACCTGTACATCATTGCCCACGCCAGTGCGAACGTGGATTACCTGACCTTCCATCTGTGGCCGTCCAACTGGAGCTGGATGGATCATCAGGATCCGGCCGCGCGCCTGGAGTCCGGGCTGAAGACCTCGCTGGCCTATATCGACCGTCATATCGACATCGCGGGCAAGCTGGGCAAGCCGATCGTGCTGTCCGAGTTCGGCCTGAACCGGGATGGCGGTGGGTACTCGCCGGATTCAAGCGTGACCGCGCGCGACCACTTCTATCGGGCGATCTATGCGCGATTGCTGGAGCGTATGCAGGTGGGTGATGCGATCGCCGGTTCGAACTTCTGGGCCTGGGGTGGACGCGGGCGCACCAGCAACGCTGATTTCATGTGGAAGCCGGGTGATCCGTTCACCGGTGATCCGCCGCAGGAGGCGCAGGGCTTGTTCTCGGTGTTCGACCGCGACGCCAGTACCTTGAAGATCGTCTCCGAGCACGCCCGCGCAGTGCATGCCATCACGCCCTGATGGATGGTGGGACCGTCGTCGCTTCTCCGCACAGGCAGGCGGTGGCCGGAAAACAGGCAAAAAAATTGCCGCCGATGTTGATCGGCGGCAGGGGAGAGAGAGCATTTATAGGAGTAGTGGCGCCAGACTAGGCCGCTTACGTGCCTTGGGTTTGCCGGAAAGTGACCCGCAGGTGTTCTTTTTATGTCGTGATTGACAAAAATAGGGTGCCGGATATCGCCGGTCTTTCCCGAACCGCGCAGGAAGGGAATATGCGCGTCATCGAGAAGTGAAATGTCTGCGTTGAATATGAATGAATTTGAAATATCGATCATTCATCCATCATCGCCAGAAACCCGGGGCATCCATATGTGAGGGACTCACATATAGAAGAACACCGGCACAAGGACGTGCCGTGCTTTTGTGAGGGATTCACATATAGAAGAACACCGGCACAAGGACGTGCCGTGCTTTTGTGAGGGACTCACCTATAGAAGAACACCGGCACAAGGACGTGCCGTGCTTTTGTGAGGGACTCACCTATAGAAGAACACCGGCACAAGGATGTGCCGTGCTTTTGTGAGGGACTCACATAAAAGAACGCGCCCAGAAGGGCGCGAATCCTGAAACGGGTTATATGAATGCTTCGGCGAGAGAGAGAGAGCCTGATGTGGCTTCCCATGATGGGAAACGACACCGCATAGGCTAATATTTGCCGGCGCTGTCACGCCTGCCCCAATTCGTTGCAGCGCTTTGCGGTATTTGGCGGCTTCGCCATTCCGGGATGAATTTCGCAACCAGGCTGCTGTTCCTCAATCCAGATGAATTCCGTTCCGCCCTCATCCACGTCGCCGTCCAGGCTGCGCATAGGCGAGTGCATCGTGCATCTGGCATCGCGCGAGGTGCATTCGCCAGCGGCCAGACGTGCGTTCAGGCTCACGCCGAAGGCGATGGCCGTGTTGCAGGTGCTGGCAGGCCAGCCCGGACAGGTGGTCACCCGCGAGCAACTGCTCGCCGAGGTCTGGCCCGACACGCTGCCGACCAACGACGTGGTCACCCAGGCGATCACGCAACTGCGCAAGGCATTGGCCGGGCGTGGCGAGGAACGCGGCAACGAGATCGAGACGATCGCCAAGACCGGTTACCGGTTGCTGGCGCCAGTGGAGTGGCTGGGCGATCCCGCCGCGCAGGTGCTGCTGGAGCCGGAGCCATTGCAGGACGAAGCCGAGCCCATCGCGGTGACGCCGCCGGAGGCCTGTGTCGCTGCGGTGGCACGGCCAAGGCGTTCGCGTCGTTGGCTGGCGATCGCAGCGTTGCTGGTCGTGGCGTTCGGGTGCGGCCTGTCGGTGCCCTTCTGGCTGAATCTCGATCACGCAAAGAACCCGGCCGGCCAGGAGCATGCTGCCACCGGTGTCCCCAAGCCGCCGTATCGCCTGATCACGTCCAGCGGCAATTTCGACATCACCCCGACGCTCTCGCCGGACGGTTCGATGGTGGCCTATACCTCGGTGGTGCCGGAACACCCGGGCACCTCGATCCTGGTCAAGACCACCAACAATGCGCCGCCGCGCGTGCTCAGCCGGCCGCAGCCGGACGAGGGCGACCGGCTGCCGGCCTGGTCGCCGGACGGGCGCGAGATCGCCTTCGCGCGGCATTCGGTGGATGGCCAGTGCCGGGTGATGATCGCCTCGGCCAATGGCGCCTCCGATGAGCGTGAGCTGGCGCGCTGCGATCAGTCCGACACGCTCAGCTTCAGTTGGTCCCCGGACGGCCGCGCGCTGTTGTTCGGCAGCATGGCGGGCGGCGGGCCGCGCCACGGTATCCGTCGTTTCGATATCGAAAGTGGCCGCTGGCAGGAACTGGCCTACCGGTCCGGCGCGCAGGATTTCGACTACGCCCCGCAGTATTCGCCGAATGGCAAATGGATCGCCTTCATCCGCAATCCGCAGATGGGTGACGTGTGGCTGATGCCTGCCGAAGGTGGCCAGCCCGAGCCGCTGACCCGCGACAGTGCCGAGTTTCGGGGCCTGACCTGGCTGCCGGACAGCAGCGGCGTGGTGTTCGGGCGGCGGGTCGACAGTCAGTCGCGGCTGTACCGGCTCGACCTGGCCACGCGCCGGGTGCGCGACATGGGGCTGGACGATGCGCAGGCGCCGGTGATTTCGGCCAGCAAGGGCAAGCTGGCGTTCGTGCAGCGCAAGCCGAAGTTCGGGATCTACCGGGTCGAGCGCGACGCACAGGGTGCCTATCGGCGCGAGCACCTGTTCGCCTCCAACGGTCGCGATGCGCAGCCGATGGTGTCACCCAACGGCCGCCAGATCGTGTTCACCTCCGATCGTTCCGGCGAGTTCGCCTTGTGGTGGGCCGACATGGCCGCGCCGGATTCGTTGCGCCCGGTCGATGGCCTGGTGCCGGAGACGCGCCAGCCACCGGACTGGTCGCCGGATTCGCTGAGCGTGCTGGTGGTGGCGCGCGAGAGCGATGGCGGTTCGGCGTTGTACGAGCTGATGCCGGCGCTGAATCGCGCCGCACGCCTGGCCGTGCCCGAGCAACGCCCGCTGCAGGCGGTCTATCTGTCCGATCCGAAGCGGATCCTGGTGCTTGGAGCGACCGCCGACGGCGCGGCGACGCTGAGTCTGTACGACCGCTCGACCCACCCGTGGAAGCGCATGGCCTCGATCGATGACGTATCGCAGGTGCGCTTCGACCGGGCCAGCGCGCGCATCCTGTTCACCCGGTTCTCCTCGGAAGGTCTGTGGAGCGCCGATGCGGCCCTCGACCTCGCCAGTGTTCAGCTCATGGAGGCCGACGGGCCGTCACGCTGGCGTTATCGCAGCTGGGCGGTGGGGGCGGGTGGTCAGGTCCATTACCTGTCGTCGACCGAGGTCTGCTCGACCTTCGAGAGCGCGCTGGGTCCAGACGCGGCGCGACAGCCCGCGGGTGGCTGTCTGGACCCTGGAAGCTTCAGCGCGACCAACGGATTCAGCGTGGATGCTGCCTCGGCCGCGCTCTATGTCTCGCTCGCCAGCGAGGAAGGCAGCGGCATCGGCTTCATGAACCTGCCGTACGAGCGCGGCGGCTTCATCGGCTTCATTCCCAAGTTGCTGATGGCACAGGGAAAGTAGCTTTCGGAACTTCTTCGGAGGGCGCTTCGTGGCGATTTCGCCACGAATTCGCCGGAACCTCCTGATTCCCGCCAGATCCGGCAAAACAATCCCATCCCTCTTGCACAGGGTTGGGGGGGGCGGGCGATGAATCAGGTCATGGTGGCGGACCGGGGCGTACCGGTATTTCTGGACAACGAA
This sequence comes from Pseudomonas sp. GW821-FHT07E12, assembly GCF_058986605.1. Classification (NCBI taxonomy): domain Bacteria; kingdom Pseudomonadati; phylum Pseudomonadota; class Gammaproteobacteria; order Pseudomonadales; family Pseudomonadaceae; genus Pseudomonas; species Pseudomonas sp. GW821-FHT07E12. Next base: position 45,750 of record NZ_JBYSVX010000004.1, read on the forward strand.
ACCGGCTTGCCGGCAACCGCATGCATGGCGGCGGCGCGGCTGGGCAGCGTGCGGGCCGCACCGAGCATGTTCACGGTCTGGGTCCAGCTGCGTGGTCGCGCGTGGATCGAGGCGAAGGAAGGCAAGTTCCGGCTGCGCGCCGGTGACTGGATCGCCTTCGACAAGGAATCGCGCCCGACCCTGCAGGCCGACCGCAATGGCTTGTGCATCGGCGTGGGACTGGACGGTTCCAGCCTGCAATCGCTGGCCGAGCTGACCGACACCACCCTGTATCCGGGCCGCAGCCGGTTGAGCCGAGCTGATCTGCGCACCGCTCTGCGACTGTGGCGTAACGCCACCCGTGGCGAGGGTGCGCACACCGCCCGGCCGCTGCTGCTGCACCTGGCGCAGATGCAACTGGGGCTGATCGAGCAGGAGCAGCGCTGTCCGGGGCGTTCGCGCAGCCGGCGCCGCCAGGTGTTCCACCGCATGCAGCGCGCGCGCCTCTACCTGGAAGGCAACAGCGACCGCGTGGTGCGTGTGGCCGAACTGGCACAGCTGACCAACTTCTCCAGCTGGTATGTGTCCAAGACCTTCCAGAGCCTGTACGAAGAGAGCCCGCAGGCCTTGTCGGCACGGCTGCGGCTGGAGCGGGCGGCCGATCTGCTGCGCGACACTTCGATGATGATCGGCGAGGTCGCCGCCGCCAGCGGATTCGACAACTGCTGCAGCTTCGCGCGTGCCTTCCGTGTGCGCTTCGGTGTCTCCGCATCGCACTATCGCGAACAATTGCCACTGCCGCCAGATTCGGCAAAGTCACGTGACGTGCGCCGCAAAGCGATGCCGTTCACGTAAACGTAATTTCTCCAAGGCGCTTAACACGCACCTAACGAACCTTGGAGAGATTGATGAAGCTTCGCACTCCTGCGATGCGGTTGGGCATGCTGCCCGCCGGCATCGCGATCGCGTTGACGCCGGCATTCGCCAGCGCACAAGAACAGTCCGCTGACCAGAAGACCACCACCCTCGATCGCATCGAGATCACCGGCTCGCGCATCCGCTCGGTGGACGTGGAAACCGCCCAGCCGATCTTCACCGTCTCCAGCGAGGACATCAAGAAGTCCGGCCTGATCAGCGTCGGTGACATCCTGCAGAACATGTCGATCGCCGGCACCCAGACCTTCAGCAAGGCCGCGGTGCTGACCTCGAATTCCGAACAGGGCGGCCAGTACGTCAACCTGTACAACCTGGGTGAGAACCGCACCCTGGTGCTGGTCAACGGCAAGCGCTGGACCTCCAGCCTGGCCGGCTACACCGACCTGTCCACCATTCCGAGCTCGCTGATCGACCACATCGAAGTGCTGAAGGACGGCGCATCGGCGATCTACGGCTCCGACGCCGTGGCCGGCGTGGTCAACATCATCCTGAAGAAGAACTTCGACGGCGCCGAAGCGTCGGTGATGTACGGCCAGAACCAGCGCGGCGATGGCGGCAAGACCCAGTACACCCTGACCCTGGGCAGCACCGGCGAGCGTTCCTCGTTGCTGCTCGGCGCGAGCTACAGCAAGGAAGATCCGGTCTGGGCCAAGGATCGCGAGCTGACCCGCTACACCTACGGCAAGAACCACATCTCCAGCGGCCTGAGCGCGACCGGCCCGTGGGGCCGCTTTGTCGACCCGGACACCGGTGCGCAGAGGGTGCTGAACCACACCGGTTCGTACGACGGCATCGGCGTCGGTGCCGATTCGCGCGACATCGCCAACTACCACACCGGCGTGACCACCAACGATCGCTACAACGCGATCGACCAGATGATGTGGAACCAGGGCAGCACCAACAAGTCGGTGTTCGCCTCGGGTGAGTACGACATCAACGACAGCCTCAAGCTGACCTCGACCGCGATGTATTCCGAGCGCGATTCCAAGCGCCAGATCGCCGGTTATCCGCTGAGCACCACGTCGCAGCCGAACTTCCCGGTCTACGTCGACGCCAACAGCTACTACAACCCGCTGCCGGGCAACGACCTGACCTTCTACCGTCGCATGGTCGAGATGCCGCGCGTCAGCGAGAACAACGTCAAGAACACCCACTTCGACGTGGCGCTGGAAGGCGTGTTCGACGTCGGCAGCCATGGCTGGAACTGGGATGTCGGCTACAACTACAACAAGTACGACGTCACCGAGACCAGCACCGGCAACATCAACCTGCTGGCGCTGCAGAAGGCGCTGGGCCCGTCGTTCCTGAACAGCAACGGTGTCGTGCAGTGCGGCACTGAGGCCAACCCGATCACGCTGGGCACCAACCTCGGCCTGGGCCAGTGCACGCCGTTCAACGTGCTGGGCGGCCCGAGCGCCTCCACCGCCGACGCGCTGAAGTACATCAGCACGCTCGGCCAGGCCACCCAGCGCAGCGAAACCAGCATCTGGACCGCCAACATCACCGGCGGCCTGTTCGATATGCCGTGGAATGCCGGCGAGTTCGCCTTCGCCGCGGGCGCCGAGCACCGTCAGGTCAAGGGCTATGACTACCCTGACCAGGCTTCCAGCAACGGCTTCACCACCGATCTGGCCGCGCAGCCGACCACCGGCCGTTACCAGACCAACGAGGTCTACCTGGAATTGATGATTCCGGTGCTGAAGGACGTGCCGTTCGCCAAGGAACTGTCGTTCGACGTGGCCGGTCGCTACTCGAACTACGATCGCTTCGGCAGCACCATCAACACCAAGTACAGCTTCACCTGGAAGCCGATCGAAGACCTGCTGGTGCGCGGCACCTACGGCAAGGGCTTCCGCGCTCCGACGCTGGATGACACCTTCGGCGGCGGCTCGCAGACGTTCGACACCTACATCGATCCTTGCGATGCGGTGTACGGCCAGCGAGGCAACGCCACCGTCAACGCGAACTGCCTGGCCGGTGGCCTGGCAGCGGACTTCCGGCAGAAGGACAGCGCCGGTGTCGCGATCGATGGTCCGAGCGGTACCCAGGGCATCGCCCCGTTCCAGTCGGGCGTCGGCAACAGCACGCTGCAGCCGGAGTACAGCCGTACCCGTACCCTGGGCCTGGTGTACAGCCCGAGCTATGTGCAGGGACTGGACATCTCGCTTGACTGGTATCGCATCTCGATCTCGAACGTGATCACCGCGATTTCGGCCAACTACGTGCTCAGCCAGTGCTACACCGGTGCGAACACGGCCTATTGCGACCAGTTCACCCGCAACGCGGATGGCCAGGTGGTCACGCTTGAGCGTGGCAACACCAACCTCGGCCAGATGCAGACCGAGGGCTACAACTTCGGTGTGAACTACCGCCTGCCGGAGCTGGGCATCGGCCAGTTCAGCGTCAACCTGGACGCCAACTACCTAGTCAACTATCGCCTGCAGAGCGGTGCCGGTACCGAGTGGGCTGATTACGCCGGTTACTGGAACTTCCCGCGGGTGCGCGGCACCCTGGGCGTGAACTGGTCCAAGGGTGACCTGTCGGCGAGCTGGGACCTGCGCTACTACGGCGGCTTCCGCGACTACTGCTGGGATACCGACGTGGAGTGCAACGACCCGAACTACATGACTTCCAACTCCGGTTGGGGCGGTGGCGACGGTGCCAACAAGAAGGGTTCGATCAACTTCCAGGACGTTTCGCTGAGCTGGAACGCACCGTGGAACGGCAGCGTCACCGTGGGCGTCCGCAACATCTGGGGCAAGGAGCCGCCGATCAACTATTCGGCGACCAACACCAGCACCGCGCTGATCGACCCGATGCTGGACTACGATCGTTACTTCTTCATGCAGTACACCCAGCGCTTCTGATCCATCGAAGTCTGGAAGTAACAAAAAAGTGGGACCCCGCACATGGACGTGCGGTGCTCTTGTGAGGGGCTCACGAAAAAGGACACCCGCACAAGGATGTGCGGTGCCTCTTGTGAGGGACTCACAAAAAAGAAGAGGGCGGGCCGCAAGGCCCGCCCTCTTGCTTTTGCCGCTGGTGAGGCGGCAGCTGCTTACCAGTCGTACTGGACTTGCAGACGCGCAGTACGCGGGTCGGTGTAGTACTTGGCGACCTTGTAGTTGTAGTACGTGGTGATGGTGCCGGCCGAGTTCTGGCTGAACTTGGTCTCGTAGACCTGCAGCGGCTTGATCGAGTTGAACAGGTTCATCACCGAGAGCTGCATGCTCAGTCCTTCCGCCCACGACGGCTTGTACACCACGTTCGGGCTGAAGTTGACCGTCCACGGCGTGCGGCCGGCGCTTCCGACCTTGGAGATGTCGTCCTCGCCGACGTTGCAGGTGTGGAAAACACCCGCATAGCCGTATTCGGTGCCGAACGAGCCGTAACCGCCGCCGAGGCAACTGATCGGTGCACCGGACTGGACCAGCACGTTCACGCCCGCCTGCCACTCGTCACTGAACTTGTAGGCACCGTAGAGCTTCAAGCTGTGGCGGTGGTCGTTGAACAGGTAGCCATTGGCGCCGTACGTCAGTTCGGCGAAGTCGAAGTCCGACGTCGTGCCGGTATCGGACTGGCCGTTGGTGCTCTTGACCAGGCCTTCGTAGTTGCCCTGCAGCTTGGACCAGGTGTAATTGATGCTGGCATACCACTTGTCCGTGCTCTTGTCGGCGCTCAGCGTGACGGCCTTGTAGGTGCGCTTTGCCTTGTCGCCCAGTGAGGAGCCCGGTACCGTGATCGTCTCGGCGGTGCCGTCGCCATCGACGTCGAGGGTCAGCGTCATGTTCTCGCCCGGGTTGTACAGCCAGCAGCCGGGCAGATTGCTCGGGACACTCCACTCGTCGTCCCAGTTGGACAGATCGTAACCAGCTGCTTCTGCAGCGTCGTAGACGGCGCGCGAGTCGCAGGTGTCATCGATCACGTGGTTGATGCGGCGGTAGGTCGCCTTGATGCCGACGGTCCATGCGTCCAGCCAGTCATGGTCCGACGCGAGCTGGTGCTGGTAACCCAGGATCAGCTCATCCTGCGTGTAGGGCTTCAGGTTCTTGCTGGTCACTGCCTTGGCATCCGGCGTTGAGCCGTTTTCGCCATTGACCACGTAGTCGTAGGCGCCGTTGCCATACGAACCGGTCACGACGGGCACGCCGGTGGTCGCATCCACGCCACTGTAGGTGTAGTAGCTGGCGGTGTAGTAGGACGCGCTGGCAGCACGCATCGCCACGTTGGCGGCGATCGGCAGCGAGTAGCGGCCCAGCGAGCCGAACAGCTTGTCGCGACCATCACCTGCAATGTCCCACGAGAAGCCGGTGCGCGGCTGCCAGATGTTGTCCTGCTTGACGAAGGAGGCGCCGGACGCATTCTTGTTGTCGAACGAGTCGTTGCGGACGCCGTAGTACAGCATGAAGTTGTCGGTGATCTGCCAGTGATCGTCCAGGTACCAGGACTTCTGGTTGATCTTGACGGTGCCGCCGGTACGGAAGTTGTACAGCAGCGCGTACTTCGCGTAGATCAGCCAGTAGGCGCCGGCCGAGTAGGCGCGGCCGGCCTTCGAGGTCCAGTCTTCGTTGCTGTAGCCGAACCCGATCTTGTGGTCGCCGAGCTGCCACTCCAGGTCCAGGCGTGCGTTCTTGCGGTCGTTGTAGCCGTCCTTCATGTTGACGCTGCTGGTCACCGCGCAGCCGAGCTGGCTGCCGGATACGTACGAGTACACGTAGGGGCAGGCACCGGTCGAACCGTTGATGTCGCCGTCGTAGTAGCTCACCACACCGCTCGGACTGACCGTGAACTGCGAGTTCCGGTTGTGCATGTGGCCGTACTGCAGCGATGCGGTCAGGTCGTCGGTCAGATAGCTCGTCCACTTGAAGATGTCGGTGCGACCACCGGTCTTGTTGACCTGCTTGCCGAGATACGAGGTCTTGGAGGCTTCAGCATCGGCAGCGGTGCTGCTGTAGGCCGCCTTGTAGTAGTCGTAGGTGTAGCGGCGGCTGTTGTCGAAACCGGTGTACTCGATGTGGTTGCTTTCGTTCGGGTACCAGTCGAGCTTGATCAACTTGTAGGGCGTCTTGGACTCGTAGTCGTAGACCGTGGTCGACACCGAGGTGGGTGCGCTGCCGGTGGTGCTGGTGGCGGTGCGTGCACCGTAGACGGTGGTGTTGGACTGGCTGAACTGGCCGAGTGCGAAGACGAAAAGCTTGTCTTCGATCAGCGGGCCGCCGACCCACGCGGTGTAGGCGTTGGAGCTGGAATAGTTCTTGTCGGAAGACTGGAAGATCGAGCCGTCGCTCATGTAACGGTCCGGCTGCTTGGAGGTCAAGCTGTCGGGCACGCCGGTCCAGCTGAAGCCGCCCTTCCATTCGTTGGTGCCGCGCTTGACGTTGACGCTGGTCACGCCGCCGGTGGAGAAGCCGTACTTGGCGCCGTAGCCACCGGTCTGGATGTCGAGCTGATCGATCGCCTGGAACGGTACTTCCGAGAAGGACAGGCTGTCGTACAGATTGGTGACGTTGAAACCGTCAACGTAGTAACTGTTCTCCGCCGCCGAGGCGCCGCCGAACGAGGCCGGCCCGAAATAGCCGCTGCTGGCGACCGTACCGGGCGTCAGCAGCGAGACGCTGGTGACATCGCGCGGCACCGGCAACGTGTTCAATTGATCGGCGGTGAAGGTAGTGCGCGACTCGACGCTGGTGAGATCGATCGAGTTTCGCCCCGTGCCGCGTACGACCACCGTATCGAGGCTGGTGGCATCGGCGAAGGTTGCGGTCGCAGCCTGGCCGGCCACGACGGTTACGGTGGTCTTGTGGGTACTGCCGGTTTGCCCCAACACGGTCACCTCATACTGACCGGTCGGTAGCGAGGACACCCGGAACTTTCCATCCGATCCGATGGATACGTCGCGGGTCACGCCTGAGTTCAGGCTCTTGACCTGGATCTTTTCGCCTTGCGAGGCCGGGACAGTGCCGACGATGTCGCCGGACGTGCTCTGGGCCCACGCGGTGCCCTGGCCGAGCGTAGTAGCCAATACCACGGCCAATACGGTGCGCTTCAGCGCAATGCTGTTCTCTCGTTTCATGTAATCCCCTGGGTGGTAGAGACATCGGAAAAGCCGATGCCGTGGCGGCGTCACTCCGCGATATGAACTGCGGTGGAATGACGGCAACGGAAACTTAACAACCCGTGGGCATATTTATATTTTGTTCATGAACATTAATTGCCATGAGATGGCAACTTTGTTGCATGCAGGCATAAAAAGGCCCGACTGCAAAGCCGGGCTTCTTGAAAAGCGTGAATTGAATGGAGCGGCGCGCGAGCGCTCGATCAAACCTCGCTGGTCTGCCCCGACAGCGTCTCCGCCTGCTCCTGCCAGAGCGGCAGGCGCGCGATTACGCCGACCTTGGCCAGGTACTCCTCGTTGACCGGTTCGCCGCTGGCCAGTGCGGTTGCGACGTGCACCGCGCCGGTCACCCAGAAGCTGCGCAGGCTCGAACGCTGCGGCTGGCGGTGCAGGGCCACTGCTTCGATGATCGGCATCGGCAGGCCCCACAGGCCGAGCAGGTAGGCGCCGGCTTCGGTGTGGCCTGGGCGCGTGTCATCCTCGGTCGCGGAGTGCTGACGCTCATCGCGTACGCCCGGCAACAACAGGCCGATGTCGGCCAGCAGTGCCGCGGTGGCACCGAGTTCGGCGCTGGACTGCGGCAGCATCTTGCTGGCGATGCGTGAGGCCAGCAGGGCACGACGCTGCATCGCGGCGCGCTCGGCCGGCGACAACGTCGATACCGAGAACACCTCGCTGGCCAACACCAGGTCGCGCAGCGTGGAAACGCCCAGGCGAGTGACCGCCGTGCGCAGGTCGGTGATCGCGCGGCCGCCGGAGAAGAACGCCGAGTTGCACAGCTGCAATACCTTCGCCGCGACTGCCGGATCGCCGGCCACCAGCCGGGCGATGTCGGCCGCATCGCTGGTGTCGTTTTCCTCCAGGGCATGCATCAGCCGCATGTACAGGTGCGGAGGCGAGGGCAGTTTCTCGATGCGGCCGATCGCGCTGCGCAGGCGCGGGTTGTCCAGCAGCTCGCGCAGCTCTTCTAGGCTGGTGATCGCCTCGAGCAGGAATTCCGGTGGCAGCGGCAACGGCAGGAAGCGATGGGCCACACCGATGACGCGCGCTGCGGGCGTGCGATTGCCCTCGCTGGCTTCGAGCAGGGCGATCCGGATCGTCTCCGGACGCAAGGTGCGGATCTGGCCGAGCAGGGTGGCCGGCGTCAGGTCGGGCAGCGATGGCGCGACGATGACCGCATCGAACGGCGATTGCGCAGCCGCGGCGATTGCGGCATTGCCATCCGGCACCTGCTGGGCATGCCAGTCATCGCCAAGATCACGGATATAGCTCGCCAGCTCCGGCGGCAAGCGGGTTTCGTCGCCGACAAACAGGATACGCAAGGCATTTCCCCAAGATCGGGCCGGCGGTGATGACGGCCTGGATTACATCGGCAATGTACCCAATCCATTGGGGTGGGTCATCGGGAGCACGCGCGAAACGTGATCCGATCACCAGAGCAACCGGTCCAGCCAGGGCCGGACCGGTCTTTCGAAACTCAGACCGAGTCGGCCTGATAGCGATCAACGGCTTCGAGCAGGATCTGCTTGGCTTCCTTGGCGCCGCCCCAGCCATCGAGCTTGACCCACTTGCCCTTCTCCAGGTCCTTGTAGTGCTCGAAGAAGTGGCCGATGCGTTCCAGCCAGTGGCTGGACACCTGCTCGATGTCCTCGATGTGGGCATAGCCGGAGAAGATCTTGGCGACCGGCACGGCCAGGATCTTCTCGTCGCTGCCCGCCTCGTCGCTCATCTTCAGCACGCCGACCGGACGGCAGCGCACCACCGAACCCGGTACCAGCGGCAGCGGCAGCACCACCAGCACGTCGGCCGGATCGCCGTCGCCGCACAGGGTGTTGGGCACGTAGCCGTAGTTGCAGGGATAGCGCATCGGGGTGGACAGGATGCGGTCGACGAAGATCGCGCCGCTGGCCTTGTCCACTTCGTATTTGACCGGCTCGGAATCCTTCGGGATCTCGATGACGACGTTGATTTCTTCCGGCACGTTCTTGCCGGAGTTGACCAGTTCCAGACCCATGCGCTAGCTCCGAAGCTTGCAGTGATGTGATGAGGCGGCCAATTCTACGCGTTCGGCTGTTGCGCTGCAGCGTGGTGGGTCGGTGTTTCCCGACCGGGTCTGCCTGTCATTTCCGGCTTACGGGCGAGGAGGGAGCCGATATCCGGCGGCTTTGCCGTTGGCGATGCTGGCTTCCCCCTCAAACAGGAAGTGGCAGATGCGCAAGGGAATGGGTATGGCCGGTGTATTGGCGGTGTTGCTGGCGGGTTCAGCAACGGCGGCGGAACCGGGATATGTCGATGTGGTCGACTATCCGGGCAACAGCGAGGGCTGGGAGGCTTTCTACCAGGTGCAGCGTGGCCTGGGGCGAGATTTCGACGCGATCTGCGGGGACACGTTCTGCGAGGGCGAATACAGCGACTATCGGCCGCTGCGCCTGCGTTGCTCGGTCAATCGCGTCAGCGGCGTGATGCGGCAGTGCACGTGGACGTTTGCGGCCAGCGAGATCAGCGTCGAGCCGCGCACCGGACGTCTGCTGATCGACACCCGGACCTGGAACTGTCCGCTCGCATTGCCACGGGGTTTGACCCAGCCGGAATTCCTTCAGGCGTTGGCCGTGCAACAACCGCTGTTCGAACCGTTGCCTGGCGGACAGCCGATCTACGAAAGCCTGATCGATTGTTTGTGACCGTTGACTCCCCTCTCCCGGTGAGCGGGAGAGGGGAGCGCAACCAGCTCCGGTCAGAGCAGCGGCACCATCAGCAATGCCACGATATTGATGATCTTGATCAGCGGATTGATCGCCGGCCCAGCCGTGTCCTTATACGGATCGCCGACAGTGTCGCCGGTCACCGCGGCCTTGTGCGCCTCGCTGCCCTTGCCGCCGAAGTGGCCGTCCTCGATGTACTTCTTGGCGTTGTCCCAGGCGCCGCCGCCGGTGGTCATCGAGATCGCCACGAACAGGCCGGTGACGATCGTACCGATCAGCAAGCCGCCGAGCGCGCGCGGCCCGAGCAGCAGGCCGACCACGATCGGGATCGCTACCGGCAACAGCGAGGGCAGGATCATTTCCTTGATCGCCGAGCGGGTCAGCATGTCCACCGCACGGTCGTACTGTGGCTTGGCGGTGCCTTGCATGATTCCGGGGATCTCGCGGAACTGGCGTCGCACTTCCTCGACCACCGCACCGGCGGCGCGGCCCACCGCTTCCATTGCCATCGCGCCGAACAGGTAGGGAATGAGGCCGCCGATCAGCAGGCCGATGATCACCGTGTGGTCGGACAGGTCGAAGGCGAATGTCTCGCCCGGATGCGCGGCCTGCAGGTTGTGGGTGTAGTCGGCGAACAGAACGAGTGCTGCAAGCGCCGCCGAGCCGATCGCATACCCCTTGGTCACCGCCTTGGTGGTGTTGCCGACCGCGTCGAGCGGATCGGTGACCGCGCGCACCTCCGGTGGCAGCTCGGCCATTTCGGCGATGCCGCCGGCGTTGTCGGTGATCGGGCCATAGGCGTCGAGCGCGACCACCATGCCGGCCATCGACAGCATCGCGGTGGCGGCGATCGCAATGCCGTACAGGCCGCCGAAATGGAACGCGCCCCAGATCGCCGCACACACCGCCACCACCGGCAACGCGGTCGATTTCATCGACACGCCCAGGCCGGCGATGATGTTGGTGCCGTGGCCGGTGGTGCTGGCCGCGGCCACGTGTTGCACCGGCTTGTAGTTGGTGCCGGTGTAGTACTCGGTGATCCACACGATCAGGCCGGTCAGCACCAGGCCGATCAGCGCGCAGGCGTACAGCGCGCCGGCACCATGGGGCGAGTCGGCCATCAGTTGCGTGGTGATCGGCCAGAACGCGATCGCGGCGAGTGCGCCGGAAACGATCAATCCCTTGTACAGCGCGCCCATGATCGAGCCGCCTTCGCGGGTCTTCACGAAGGTCGCGCCGATGATCGAGGCGATGATCGAGGCACCGCCCAGCACCAGTGGGTACAGCACCGCGTTGCGGCCCACTTCGGCGGTCATCAGCCCGCCCAGCAGCATCGTGGCGATCACCGTGACCGCGTAGGTCTCGAACAGGTCGGCGGCCATGCCGGCGCAGTCGCCGACGTTGTCACCGACGTTGTCGGCGATCACCGCCGGGTTGCGCGGATCGTCCTCGGGGATGCCGGCCTCGACCTTGCCGACCAGATCGGCGCCGACGTCCGCACCCTTGGTGAAGATGCCGCCGCCCAGGCGCGCGAAGATCGAGATCAACGAGCTGCCGAATGCCAGGCCGACCAAGGCATGCAGCGCCTGTTCGGTACCTACGCCGAGGTGGTGGGTCAGCACGGTGTAGTAGCCGGCCACGCCGAGCAGGCCCAGTCCGACCACCAGCATGCCGGTGATCGCACCGCCGCGGAACGCCACGTCCATGGCCGCGCCGAGCCCGCGCCGTGCCGCTTCCGCGGTGCGTACGTTGGCGCGCACCGAGACGTTCATGCCGATATAGCCGGCCAGGCCGGACAGCACCGCGCCGATCGCGAAGCCGATCGCGGTATGCCAGCTCAGGAACACGCCGACGACGAAGAACAGCACGATGCCGACGATGCCGATGGTGAGGTATTGCCGGTTGAGGTAGGCGCGTGCGCCTTCCTGGATGGCGCCGGCGATCTCCTGCATTCGCGCATTGCCGGCCGGTTGTTTCAGGACCCAGCGTGCCGATACCACGCCGTAGAGAATCGCAAGCAGTGCGCAGCCCAATGACAGCGCCAATCCGTACTGTTCCAGCATGACCCCTCCCAAGGATGATGGATATCGTCCAGCCAAGGGACGAACGAGGGACGTGGCACGGCGAGTGAAACTGCGAAAACGGACTCGTCGGCCTGGGGCCAGAAGCTCACGTCGCGATGTTCATGCTTGCCTGGATCGGGGTCGAGTATGCGCGCGGGGGTGCGGTACCGCTACTGCGCGGCTTTTCCGGAAGGTTCAGTCATGCCGTGACAGCCTGCTCGCCCCTCACTCCCAAGGAGCTCTGCGATGGACTTTCGTCAGCTCGTACTGGCGGGCCTGCTGCCGGTCACCAGCCTGGCCATGGCTGCCGATCCCGTGCCCGAACTGCAACGTCCGGTCGGAACGCCGCAGGCGGTGGGTGCCGTGCATACGCTGCGGCAGATTCCCGAAGCCTGCACGCGACTGGAAGGGGTATTCACCGGCGATGCCGCGCAGCCCTACACGTTCACGACGGTGCGCAGCAGCCCGACCTGCCAGCCGCGCGCGCGCTTCGTCGATTTCGACAAGGCCGCCCCGAGCGAAGCCAGTGGCTGGAAGCTCAACGACGTGATCCGCGTGCCGAGTGCGCAGTGCCCGTCGCAGCAGGCGGTGGTGAGGGTCTGGCGCAAGCCGGCGGACAATACGCCGCAGCTGGATGGGCAAGGGCAGTCGCGTATCTATCTGGAGGATGCGAAGAAGCAGGCCGCCGCCGGGCAGATCGCACGGATTCCGATCCCGCTGTTCGCCGCACAGATGAAGGTCGAAGGCAAAGCCTGCCGGTGATGCCGCTCGCCTGAGTCGATGTCCGTCCGACCTGCAGGCTTGGGACAGTTCGGCATCCAATGAAAAGGCCCGGACGGTCGCAACCGCCCGGGCCTCGATGTAGCGATGATGCTTTGCGCGCCGGGCTCAGCTGCCCTTGCAGTCCTTCAGCCAGAGCACGCGACCCAACTGGTCGTAGTGGTCGACCACGCCGATCAGGGTGACCTTCTCCTTCGGACGCAAGGCCAGCGCGTAAGCCGCCTGGCTCGGCGCGAAGGCGCAGGTGATGGCGACGCGTTCGAAATCGATGCCGCCTGAACCGTCACCGGTCATTTCAAAACCGGTGTTGTAGGTGCCGCCGCTCTTGAGCACGCCGTTGATCCGGCCGGTGATGGCGTAGGTCTTGCCCTGGTAGCGGGGCTCGATCGCGGCCGGGTTGTCCTTGTGCTGGTTGCGCAGCTGGAAGCCGAACTTGTCGGCGGTGATGCTGACCGTCGATGCCTGCGGCGTGGACTGAGCGAACTGCTCGCCGGCCTTGCCGGGCTTGATCTGGGTCAGCAGCGTGCACATCTCCGCACGGATGCTGTCGGCCTTGGCGAAGGCGCCCTTGTTGAGCTTGACCATCATGCCCACCGTGCCGGTGCCGGCCTCGTGGGTGGCGCTGATGATGATCGGGATCGGCTTGTGGGAGAAGGTCTCCGGTTCTTCGATCAGCATCGAGCCACCTTCGGCATCTTCGCTGAGCACATCCATGTTGGCGCCCTTGGCGATCACGCGCATCTGGCCGATCGCGCTCTGGACGCTCAAATCGGGCAGGCTGACCGAGGTGGTGTAGGTGGTCCCCGTGATGGGGTTTCCCTTCTTCTGAAAGTTGTCCTCGCAGGTGGACGCGAGGGCGGGAGCCGCCGCTGCGAGCAGCAGCACGGCAAACAGAGGTTGGCATTTCATTCGGTACGGTCCTTGTCGGCTCCCGCGAGTGCGGGGAGTGGAGTCGCTGCATGGCAATGGCGAAGACCAGCAAGCCTTGCTGGCCGGGCGGATTGTATGGACCGCTAGAGCGGGCCGCAATTGCGGCCCTGTGTCCGTCCGAAATGCAGCGTCCTTCCGAAGCCTTGTCAGGCTTCCTGCCAGGCCGGCAGTTTTTTCCTGATCGCCACGTTCTTCAGCGCCACATACCTGGGCAGGCCGTCACTGCCATATGGCAACGGCGCCTCGCCCTTGATCAGCGGGGCGAAATAGCGGCGCGCGCGCTCGGTGATGCCGAAGCCGTCCTTGCTCAGGAAACTCGGCGGCATCTTGCGCTCGGCGTTGGCGACCTTGCTCAGCGGTGCCGGCTCGATCTTCCAGCGGTACGGTGCGTCCGAACTGCGCACGATCACCGGCATCACCGCGTTCATGCCCTTCAGCGCGTACTGCACCGCAGCCTTGCCGACGGCCTGCGCCTGTTCCCAGTCGGTCTTCGAGGCGATGTGGCGGGCCGAGCGTTGCAGGTAGTCCGGCAGCGTCCAGTGCACTTTGTAGTCAAGTTGCTGCTTGACCCGCTGCGCGAGATACGAGGCCACGCCGCCAAGCTGGGCATGGCCGAAGGCGTCGGTGCCGCCACCGGCGTCGGCGACGAAGCGGCCGTCGGCGGTGTGGATGCCCTCGCTGGCCACCACCACGCACCAGCCGACCTTCTTCACCACCGCGTCGACCTTGGCCAGGAATGCCGCCTCGTCGTACGCGCGCTCGGGCAGCAGGATCACCTGCGGCGCCTCGTTCGGCGATTGCCCGGCCAGCCCGGCGGCGGCGGCCAGCCAGCCGGCGTGACGGCCCATCGCCTCGTAGATGAACACCTTGGTCGAGGTCTCGGCCATCGCCGCCACGTCCAGCGCCGCTTCGCGCACCGACACCGCGGTGTACTTGGCCGCCGAGCCGAAGCCGGGGCAGGTGTCGGTGATCGCCAGGTCGTTGTCGATGGTCTTGGGCACGCCGATGCAGTGCAGCGGGTAGCCGAACGCCTCCGCCAGCTGCGAGACCTTCCATGCGGTGTCGGCCGAGTCGTTGCCGCCGTTGTAGAGGAACCAGCGCACGTCGTGGGCGCGCAGCACCTCCAGCAGGCGTTCGTACTTGGCCCGATCGGCCTCCAGCGACTTGAGCTTGTAGCGGCACGAGCCGAACGCGCCGCCCGGCGTGTGCGCCAGTGCGCGGATCGCCGCGATCGACTCCTTCGAGGTATCGATCAGTTCCTCGCGCAGCGCGCCGAGGATGCCGTTGCGCGCGGCCAGCACCTTGACCTTGCGGGCGCGGGCCTCGCCGATCACCGCCGCGGCAGTGGCATTGATGACGGCGGTGACACCGCCGGACTGGGCATATAACAAGGTGCCTTGGGCCATAGGGACGAAGCTCCTGGGTCGCGGGACAGTGCCGGGACATTGCCCGGATGCGGTAAGCTGAAAGCCGTTGCGGCGCAACGATGGCGATTCCCCCGAGTCTAACGCCGCGCGCCGCCCCCCATTCTCACGTACGTATGGAGTCATATTGATGCGATTGGTTCTGTTGGGCCCGCCCGGCTCGGGCAAGGGGACGCAGGCGGCACGCCTCAAGGAAAAGCTGCAGGTTCCGCATATCTCCACCGGCGATCTGCTGCGCGCCGAAGTCGCCGCCAGCACGCCGCTCGGCCTGCAGGCCAAGGAAGTGATGGCACGCGGCGAGCTGGTGTCCGACGACATCCTGCTCGGCATGCTCAAGTCGCGCCTGAGCCAGCCGGACGCCGCCAAGGGCTTCATCCTCGACGGCTATCCGCGCAACCTGGCCCAGGCCGATGCGCTGACCCGGCTGCTGGCCGAGATCGAGCAGCCGCTCGACGCGGTGGTGCAGTTGGACGTGGCGACCGAGCTGCTGGTCGAGCGCATCGCCGGCCGCGCCAAGGCCGAGGGTCGCGAGGATGACAACCCGGAGTCGGTGCGCAAGCGCCTGCAGATCTACAACGACTCGACCGCCCCGGTGATCGGCTTCTACGAGCAGCGCGGCACGCTGGCACGTGTGGACGGCGTGGGTTCGCTGGATGAAGTGCTCGATCGGATAACCACCGCGATCCAGGGCTGAGCGTCGCCGGCCGGGATAGGTTTCCTGGCCGGAACATCCGGCGACAAAGGTTGTTCGGCGGAGCTTCCCCGAGGCAACCAGGGTATGGCCGGCTGCCAGGACTCATCCGCAAACGAAAAGCCCGGCACTGAGGATGTGCCGCGTTCTTGTGAAGGACTCACAAAAAAAAGAACCCCGGTGCTGCATGGCAGTACCGGGGTTTGTTGTAAGCGCCAGTGGTCGAGCTTGCTCAGGGCCCCGCAGCATGAGCTCCCTTGGGGATGGCCTCTTGGGGAGTAGGACCGATCGGGATACTGCGACTGGCGTGGAGAATTGTGTCAATGAATGGGTCCTGGCGATATCGGGGAGTTCCCGACAGGCGGTCAGAATTCCCTGATGCGCTGCCGGGCGGTTTTCCGGTGCCGGGGCCAGCCGTCCCGGGACAGGGGCTTTCGCTGTGCTGCCCTCGACCGAGTGCGCCGCGTGGGGTGCTGGATCCGCTGGGCTCGGCTAAAGTGCGGCGAGTGACCATGGAAGTACCGTTTTGAAGATCCATATCCTCGGAATCGCCGGCACCTTCATGGGCGGCGTGGCCGCACTGGCGCGCGAATTGGGCGTGCAGGTGGAAGGCAGCGATCAGGCGATCTATCCGCCGATGTCCACTCAGTTGGAAAAACTCGGCATCGCGCTGGCGCAGGGCTACCTGCCGGGCAACATCGCCGCCGATTGCGATCAGGTGGTGGTCGGCAACGCGCTCTCGCGCGGCAATCCGGCGGTGGAGGCGGTGCTGGACGAGGGCCGTCGCTACACCTCCGGCGCTCAGTGGCTGGCCGAACAGGTGCTGCCCGGGCGCGACACGCTGGCGGTCGCCGGTACCCACGGCAAGACCACGACCACGACGATCCTGGCCTGGCTGCTGCAGGCGGCCGGGCGCGAGCCGGGCTTTCTGATCGGCGGCGTGGCCGAGGATTTCGGCGTGTCGGCTCGTTTGGGGACGGGGCGCGAGTTCGTGGTGGAAGCCGATGAGTACGACACCGCGTTCTTCGACAAGCGCAGCAAGTTCGTCCACTACCGGCCGAAGGTGGCGATCCTCAACAACCTGGAGTTCGACCACGCCGACATCTTTCCCGACGTGGCCGCGATCCAGCGCCAGTTCCATCATCTGGTACGTACCGTGCCGGGCAATGGCCGCTTGATCGTCAACGGCGAGGACGCGCGTCTGGCCGAGGTGTTGGCGATGGGCTGCTGGACGCCGGTGGAGCGCTTCGGCTTCGATCCTGCGCTGGAGTGGAGTGCGCGCTTGATCGAGGCCGATGGCAGCGTATTCGCGGTGCTGAAGTCGGGCGTGGAGATCGGCCGTGTCGAGTGGCCGCTGCTCGGTCGCCACAACGTGCTCAATGCGTTGGCTGCCTTGGCGACGGTGCATGCGGTCGGCGTCGATCCGGCTGCGGTGATGCCGGCATTGCGCGAGTTCCAGAGCGTCAAGCGCCGCATGGAAGTGATCGGGCAGCCGCGCGGGATCACCCTCTACGACGATTTCGCCCATCACCCGACCGCGATCCGCACCACGCTGGAAGGCCTGCGCGCGAAGGTCGGCAATGCCCGCATCGTGGTGGCGATGGAGCCACGCAGCAATTCGATGCGGCTGGGCGCGCACGCGCAGGCGCTGGCACCGTCGCTGGATGCCGCCGATGAGGTGGTGTTCCTGGCGCGGCCGGAACTGCCATGGGATGCCGGCAAGGTGATCGCGCAGGTGCGCGGGCGCGCGCAGGCAGTGGCCGATGTCGATGCGCTGCTGGAGGTGCTGGCGCAGGATGTGCAGCCGGGCGACCACGTGGTGTTCATGTCCAACGGCGGCTTCGACGGCGCGCCGCGGCGTTTGCTGGAGCGGTTGTCCTGATGGTCGAGCCGGCATCGACTGATGTGTTGCCGCTATTTCCGCTGCACTGCGTGCTGCTGCCGGGAGCAACGATCGGAGTGCGGGTGTTCGAGCGGCGCTATCTGGATCTGGTACGCGACTGCGGCCGTAACGGAAGCAGCTTCGGCGTCTGCCTGATCCTGGAAGGGGACGAGGTCGGCGCGCCGGCCACGCCGGCGGCGTATGGCGTCGAGGTCAAGGTCGATGATTTCGACGTCGGCGCGGACGGCGTGCTGGTGCTGCGATTGCGTGGTGTGCGGCGTTTCCACGTGCTGCGCGCGCGGGTACGCGACAGCGGGCTGGTGATCGGCGACCTGGCGTGGTGCGAGCCGGACAACGACGACGAACTACGCCCCGAGCACGGCTTGTTGGCAACGGTGCTGGAACACATGCTGGAACAGGCCGGCGGCGAATACGCCACGGCCAGCACGGCGCAGTTGGATCAGGCCGCCTGGGTCAGCTGGCGACTGGCCGAACTGCTGCCGCTGGGCGAGCAGCAGCGGTTGGCATTGCTGCAGATGGATGATCCACATCGGCGGTTGGATCAGTTGCTCTGCTGGATACCGTAAGGAAGCCGGGATTCGTGATTGGGGATTAGGGATTCGTAAAAGCGGCGCGGGAATCGCTCTTGCGAATCCCGAATCTCGAATCCCCAATCCCGGCCTTTACCGAGCGTCGATCAACAGCAACGGCACCTCCGAATTGGCGCGTTGTTCGGTGCGATGCGACAGGCCGCCCAGCGATTGCGTCAATGCTTGCAGCGCCGGATCGACACCGCGCAGCGGACGCCACAGGCCGATCAGGCTGAAGTGACGGTCGTAGTGCAGCGTCTGCGTGCTGCCCAGCCACAGCGGCACATCGCCCGGTTGCAGGCGCGCGGCGGCCGGCCATAGTCGTAGCACGTGAATCTCGTCGGGCTGCTCGCCCTTGCGCACCATCAGCAGCGCTTCGACCTGGGTGTCGAGCGTGGCCGGCAACACCGGGACGTCCTCCGGCGTGGCGCTGACGTTGAGTACCTGCAGTGCCTGTTCCCAACCGGCCTGCGCTTGCAGGCGCCAGCCCTGCGCCTGCAACTGCTGCTGCAACGGTGCCAGCGGGCCGGCCAGTTGCACGTCCAGCGGCCAGCGCTGGTCGTCGTCGAACTCGTTGCGGCGCGCGGGCAGCTGCTGCCAGTCACCCTGCCACCAGCCGGTGGCCTGCAGCGCCATCGGGGTCGGCGGCGGCGGTTCGAACTTGGCCAGCTTGCGCTCCAGATTGCGCGGTGCGAACACCATTGCCGCCAGCAGGAAGCTGCCGTAGAACAGCCACGACACCGGCTTGGTCCAGAACGGGCGGTTGAAGCGGCGGCGATAGGCAATGCCCAGCACCAGCAGCCAGAAGATGCCGAACAACATGCCGCCGATCACGTCGCTGAGCCAGTGCGCGCCCAGGTACAGGCGCGCGAAGCCAATCGTGGAGACGATCGCGCCGCACACCAGGTACGGCCACACCCGGCTGCGGCCGGGCAACTCGCGTGCGATCAGCACGGCGAAGAAGCCGAAGGTGATCGTGGCCATCGTCACCGCCACCGACGGGAAGCCGAAGCCGCTGCTGGCCGCAGGCGGACGCACCACGTGCACGGTCGCGCCGAGCAGCATGGTCAGCGCCAGGCCGAAGCCCAGTGCCGCCAGCCAATGCAGTACCGACATCCAGCGTCGGCGCCAGGCCAGATAACCCATCGCCACGCCGATCGCCGGAGCGAGCACCTGCCAGTCGCCGAGCGAGGCCAGCGCCACCATCGGGTAGTCGGCGAGCGGGTTGCGCAGCGCCAGCATCAGATCGTGCACGGCCAGATCGAGGCTGAGCGGCTCGCCGTGCGACACCACCACCATCAACAGCGCGAACCAGCCCCAGCCGAGCAGCAGCAACATCACCGCCAGCACCGCCAGCGGCACCGACTCGCGCCTGCGCGGGTCGAGCACGCCGCCGGACCAGTTGCCGATCACCGGATGCCGGTGTGACCAGTCGAGCAGCCGCGTCAGCAGCACATCCAGGTGCGTGGCCGACCAGCGGTAGCTGTACAGCACGCCGGCCCAGACCAGGCCGAGCACCACGATCAACAACGTCACCACGATGAACAATCGCCCAGCCACCGCGGCGACCGCGTCGTAGGCCTGGCCGAGCACCCAGCCGGGCGCGAGGAACAGCACGGCCCACGAGACGCAGGCCATTCCGCTCGCCAGTGCGTAACGCCGCAACGGCATGCGCGCCATGCCGGCGATCGCCGGCACGAACGGACGGATCGCACCGACGTAGCGGGCTATCAGAATGCTTTTGAAAGCATTGCGCCGGAACAGCACTTCGCCGCGATCCAGCAACTGCGGATAGCGGCTGAACGGCCAGATGCCACGCAGACGATGACCCCAGCGGTGGCCAACCCAGTAACTGAGTGCGTCACCGAAGAACGCGCCGAGCGTGGCGCAGGCGACCGCGTAGGGACCGTTGATCTGGCCGAGCCCGATCAACACGCCGACCGCGAACAGCAGCGGCAGCGCCGGCACGATCGCGCCGAGGATGATGACCGCGTCGCTGAAAGCAATCGCGAAGATGACCACGCCCGCCAGGGTGGGGTGGTTGCTGATCCACTCCAGCGTGGCGTCAATCCATGATGAATTCATCCAGGGATTATAGGGGGGTGTTGCTGACAGGCAGTCGAGTGGGCGATCTGCGTGTGAGATCGATCTGCGTGATGCAAGACGCTGGGTCCCCGCGCAGGCGGGGACCCAGTGACGTTGTCGGATACTTTCCGTCAGCAAGACACACCTAGAATGCACCCGATGAAACCGCTGCCCGCCGATACCTCCGCACTCAAGTCCGACAGTTTCGGCCGCATCCTGCTGGTGCACGGCGCTTCTGGAACCTTCGTGCGGCGCGATCTCACCGCTTCGCCGTGGTGGCTGCGGTGGCCGGCCTGGTGGTTGGCGCGGCGCGAGGCGCTGGCGCTGCGCCAGCTCGATGGCATGCCGGCCACGCCGCGCCTGCTCAGTTGGGACGGTACATGGCTGGATCGCAGCTTCATGGCCGGGCAAGCGATGTACCAGCGCCCGCCGCGCGGTGATCTGGGCTACTTCCGCGCCGCGCGCCGATTGCTGCAGCAGGTGCACCGTCGCGGCATCGCCCACAACGATCTGGCCAAGGAGGCGAACTGGCTGGTATTGGAGGACGGCAGTCCGGCGCTGATCGATTTCCAGCTGGCGGTACGCGGCGATCCACGCTCGCGCTGGATGCGCCTGCTCGCGCGCGAGGACCTGCGCCACCTGCTCAAGCACAAGCGCATGTACTGCCGCGAAGCGTTGACGCCGGTCGAAAAGCGCCTGCTCAAGCGCCATTCATGGGTGCGCGAGCTATGGTTCGCCACCGGCAAGCCGGTCTATCGCTTCGTTACCCGCCGGATCCTGCATTGGGAAGACAACGAGGGGCAGGGGCCGAAACCTTGAAGCCGGGAATGGGCAATAAGGAATGGGGGATCGTAGGAGCGGCTTCAGCCGCGACGGGGCTGTCATGCAGATCCCGCTTCAGCAGCCCTGTACAAAGATTCAAAGGGGAGAGCCCCATCGCGGCTGAAGCCGCTCCTGCGAAAGGCGGTTACGCTCTCCCCGAATCCCCAATCTCCACTCCCTGACTTCGAGCCCATGACCACTCTCGCAGGCAAGACCCTCTTCATCACCGGTGCTTCGCGGGGCATCGGGTTGGCGATCGCGCTGCGCGCCGCACGTGATGGCGCCAACGTCGCGATCGCGGCCAAGTCGTCGGTGCCGAACCCGAGGTTGCCGGGCACCATCCACAGCGCGGCCGATGCGGTCACCGCGGCGGGTGGACAGGGATTGCCGCTGAAGTGCGATATCCGCGAGGAGGATCAGGTGCGGGCTGCGGTGGAGGCCACGGTCGATGCGTTCGGCGGCATCGATATCCTGGTCAACAACGCCAGCGCAATCTGGCTGTACGGCGTGCTGGACACGCCGATGCGGCGCTTCGATCTGATGCAGCAGGTCAATGCGCGCGGCAGCTTCCTGTGCGCGCAGGCGTGTCTGCCGCACCTGTTGCAGGCGGCCAATCCGCACATCCTGACCCTGGCGCCGCCGCCCTCGCTGGATCCGAAGTGGTGGGGGCCGCACACCGGCTACACACTCGCGAAGATGGGCATGAGCCTGGTGACGCTCGGATTGGCCGCCGAGTTCGGGCCGCAGGGCGTAGCGGTCAATGCGCTGTGGCCGCGCACGCTGATCGCCACCGACGCGCTGAACATGATCCCTGGCGTGGAGAGCGCCAATGGTCGCCGCCCGGAGATCGTGGCCGATGCCGCGCACGCGGTACTGACCCGGCCGGCGGAGGGTTTCAGCGGTCGTTTCCTGATCGACGACGAGGTGCTGGCCGAAGCCGGCGTCACCGACCTGTCCGGCTACGCGGCGGACCCGGCCGCGCCGCTGCTGCCGGACTTGTTCCTGGACTGAAGTTCCTGGACTGATGCGCCCGGGCGCCGCGCGGATGCCTGCGTGGCGATGACGCGCGGAGCCGTTCAAGAGGCGCCGGTTGTCCTGCATTCATGCCGCAACGTTGATTTGTGTCAACTTGATGAATGCGTTAATTGAGTTTGAAATATCCATGCAATCAATGGGTTGATGGAGTTTTGACAGGGGTGTCCGGGCCCGTGAGGGTATGTGTGACAAGCCCTGCACGAATGCGGGCGGCATCGGCAAATACCCAAGGACAGGCCCCGCTAGCTTCGCGGCTCCAGCGACGGGGAAGGCAGCGCATCCCCGACGTGTCGCAACCGACGGGGCGGAGTTTTCCGGCCCTTCGTCCATTGAGGAGCTTGCATGTCGTCCGAATTCGATAGTCCGAGCGGTATCCCCGATGTCTCCGTGGTGATCTGCACGCTCAACGAGCACGAGGCCATTGCCGGTGTCCTGGGCGATGTCACCGCATCGCTGGCCGGATGCAGTCACGAGATCATCGTTGTCGATGATTCCAAGGACGAACGCACCGCCGATGCGGTACGCGAGTTCGCCGCGGGCCACGCGGGAGTGCGCCTGCTGCGCCGACGCAACGGCCGCGGGCTGGCCTCGGCGGCGATCGAGGGCTGGGACCGCGCACGCGGCCGCACCCTGGCGCTGATGGACGGTGATGGTCAGCACGATCCGCAACTGGTGGCGCGCATGCTCGCGGCGCGGGGCGAGGCCGATGTGGTGATCGCCAGCCGCTACCTGGCTTCGGACGAATCCGGCCTGAGCCGTGCCCGTCATCTGCTCAGCTGCGGCGGGGTCGGGCTGACCCGTGCCTTGCTGGGATTGCGCTTGGCCGATCCGATGAGCGGCTGCTTCCTGATGACCCGGCAGTGGTACCAGAAGGCACGCCCGAGCCTGTCCGGCATGGGCTTCAAGATCCTGCTCGACGTGCTGGCGCCGCCGGCCATTGCGCGGCCGCGGATCGTGCAGATCCCCACCTGCCTGCGCAGCCGCGCCGGTGGCGAATCCAAGCTGGATCTGCGCGTGTTGCTGGAGCTGGGCGCACAGTTGTTCGAGAAGGCCACGCGTGGCCGGGTGTCAGCACGCGCGGCGCTGTTCTTCGGCGTCGGCCTGAGTGGGTTGCTGGTGCATTTGTCGGTATTGTGTGCCGCCGGCGGGCTGCAGTTGCCGTTCTGGTTGGCGCAACTGGTGGCGATCAGCCTGGCGATGACCTGGAACTTCGAGCTCAACAACCTGCTGACCTTCCGCGATCGGCGCCTGACCGGGCTGCGGCGGTGGCACGGGCTGGCGATGTTCTACGCCAGCTGCCTGAGCGGGGCGATCGTCAGCGAGACGCTGGGCAGTGCATTGGCGGCGTTGAACGCGCCCTTCCTGCTGGCGGGCACCGCGGGCGCGTTGTTCGCCGGTGTCTGGAACTACCAGATCGCCACACGCACGGCATGGCGCAAGCGCGAGCATGTGGCTATCGCCACCATCGTCGAGGCGGAGATCGGAGCCGCCGCTCTGGAGAAATAACCGCCCATGCAGGACGCTTCCGTTCCCGACGCCCGTACCGCGCTGCTGCCGCGTTGGCCCGCCTGGGGCTACGCGGCGCTTACCGCCATCGCCTGCGTGGCCGCATTTGTCGGTTTCGGTGCCAGCAACTACTGGACCGATGAGCTGTTCACCCTGCATGTGATCGGTCACGACGGTGGCCTGGGTGAGGTATGGCGGCGCGCGCTGACCGATACCCATCCGCCGCTGTACTACTTCCTGATGTACCCATGGGTGCGCCACTTCGGACTGGCCGAGTGGGTGCTGAGGCTGCCCAGCGCGATCTTCGCGGTGACTGCCATTGTGGTGTTCGCACGTGGCATGCGGCGTTGTTTCTCCCCGATCGCGCTGGGGTTTGCGGCGGCGCTGGGCGCGCTGTCGATGTTCTGGTTCGAGCAGTCGCAGAACGCGCGCGGTTATGCATTGGCGATGGCGCTCTCCAGTGCGTTGCTGGTCGCCGCGACGGCGTTGCGCGAGCGTGCGCCGGGGCGATTCCCGTGGGGATTGTGGGCAGCGGTCAGCGGCTTCGGCCTGGCCGGCAGCCTGGTGCATTCGTACGTGTTGCTGTCGACCGGCATGGTGCTGCTGTTCCTGATCATCAGCGTGCGTGACTGGCGCGTGCGCTTCGCGCTGGCGGCGTCGGGCCTGGTGATCCTGGCGGTCAATCTTGCCTACGTGGTGGTGCTGCTGCGTTCGACCCAGCAGGACGTCCACAACATGTGGTTCGACACCGGCATGCGCTTCTTCGTGGGCCAGACCGGCATCGCGGTGCGCGACGTTGCAGCGGCGTCGGCGGGTGTGGCGGTCAAGTTGCTGGTGTTGGCGTGGCTGGTGCGGCGTCTGCTGCGGATCCAGCCGGATGCAGCGCTGGCGCGCTGGCGTGTGCCGGGTGCGCATGCCGCGCAACTCGGCGTGTTCGTTCTGATCGGGGTCATCATCAGCGGTATCGTCGTCAGCTATGCGGTTGCGCCGTCGTTCTCTTCGCGGAATCTATTGACCGCCTCACCGTTCGCATGGGTACTGCTGGCATGGCTGTATGACGCGGCCGGTCCGTCCGCGATCAGTCGCCGCGGACGCTGGGTTGCGGCAGGTCTGCTGGTGTTGGTCGCCGCACAATTGCTGGTGTTGCGTGGACGCGTGCTGGAGCGTCAGGAAAACTGGCGCGCCTCGGCCGAGTTCGTCGCGCATCTGCCCGGCTGCGCAGGCCAGGAGCTGGCGATCATGCTGCCGTACAAGTTCGGCCCGTCGACGCCGCCGTTCCGGCAACTGGCCGAACAGGATTTCTTCGGCCGTTACCTGGGCGATGCGATGCACCTGCGCGCCTGGCTGCCGGCCGAACTCGCCGACCGTCACCACGTACCTGACCTGCAGCAGCAACTGCGCGATCGCGCGGCGCAGGCACTGGCCGGTGGTTGCCCGGCGCTGGCCTGGGGCGTGCACGATCTCCAACCGGATACCGCGCTGGAACTGGCGCAGGATCTGGCGCGCCTGCCGGGCGTGTCGCCGAACCGGGTGGTGATGCAGGAATTCGTCCGCTACCAGCGGCACTCGCTGAGATGGCGGCAGGTGGTCGATGGCTATGTCTATCTGATAGTGCCGCCGGCAGCAGCGGGGGCACCATTGGCCGATCCGGGCATCGCACTGGCCCGCGCGGCGGGCAATCCCGATCAGGCGTTGGGCGATCGCGTCGTGGTCTCACACCTGTATCGCTACGACGGCCAGGATGGGTCGCCATACCATCTGGACGGCTATTCGATGCAACGCTGGTCGGCGCAGGCCGGGCCGATGGTCGAGTCGTTCGAGGTGGTGCAGCGGATCGATTGCGACCCGCCAACCTCCGCGCTGCGTAATGACCTGCGGCCGGATGCGCGCATGCCAGGGTGTTCGCCGCGGCCGATGCGGTAGCGGCGCGGGGTCAGGCCCCTTCGGGGGCCCTTGGGCGCAACGATATGTTATATAGCGGCTGCTGACGAAGGGGCGAAGCGTCAGTACGTTCGCGGTATCGCGATGCAGGATTGCATTCGCCGACGAGAGAACTAAGGATGGACATGGAAGGCAAGTGGTTGCGCCGGATCGGCGTGATTGTGGTGATCTGCGGAACGTTCCAGGTGGCGCAGGCGGTTGAGCCTTATCAGGAATATCGCAAGCGCATCGAGTCGTCGCAGAACCTGACAGCGCTGAAGAACGATTTGTTCGGGGATAGCGTCAGTCTTTTCAACGGCAAGACTGAATTCGTCAACACCGATATTGACCTGGCCGGTAATAACTCGTTGTCGGTGCGTTTGCAGCGCCGATTCAACGTCGAGATCCATTTGGCCGGAACGGCGAGCAACTTCAATTCCAATCTGGAAGGTGCCGGTGGTTGGGACGTGGAAGTTCCCCACATTTCCGGCATGTTCGCGCCGGTCTCTGGTTGGAGTGATCAACGTTGCTCGGCCTCGATGGTGCCCACGGTCTCCGGCGGCTTCAACGTGTCCGAGATCTGGCAGGGCAACACCATTCATATACCAAGTGCAGGTGATCGTACGATGCTGGGCCTGGAGAGCAATACGCCAAGACCTAGCGATGGAGTAGCCCGCCGTTGGACCACCGGTCAGCGTGATGCGATCAACTGCATTCCAATGCAATCAGGTCTGACGGGCGAGGGCTTCCGCGTGACCACTACCGGTGGAGAGCGTTATTACTTCGATCTTGCAGTGACCCGTGTCGCCGGCATCATGGAGCGTCCGCTCGGGCATGAAGTACTGCAGTCGATCAAGACGACCCGGACCCGGATATATCTGCTGGCGAGCAAGGTCGAGGACCGTTTCGGCAATACAGTCCAATATCAGTACAACAGCGATGGACACCCGGTACGCATCTGGTCCAACGATGGTCGCGAGATCACATTGGCCTATAACGGCGCGCATTTGGCTTCGGCCAGCGCGAATGGACGGACTTGGACCTATCAATACGGAGCGGTGGAAGGCCAGACACGTCTGAGCGGGGTGACGCTGCCCGACAGTACGCGCTGGCAGTACACCTACTCCAATGCGTTGAGTCCTTCCTATGTGCGCTGGGACGGAAATTCGACCTCGAACTGCGCCGAGCAGCCGCCTGAGGTATCGGCGCAATTCACTTTTGGTGTTGTCCATCCCAGTGGTGCACAAGGGAGTTTCGTCTTCAGTAATGCTCGCCATTATCGTAGCGGCGTGCACATGAGCGAGTGCTTCAAGTACGCCAACAACTTCAGTGGCGAAGGTGAAGTGCCCCAAAATAGCTACTACTTTGTCCTCAATACGCCGAACTTCTTCGACGTTGTCTCGCTGTACCAGAAGACCATCACCGGGCCCGGCCTCGCATCGCCGCTGCAATGGATCTACAGCTACGGTGGCAGCTACCAACCTTTGTGGGGTTCGAGCGGTGTTGCGGCCAACTATCCCTGCACCACCTGTCAGACCGAGAAAGAGGTCGTGGTCACCAACCCGGACCAGACCAGAACCAAATATCGTTATGGCTTCCAGTACGCCTTGAACGAGGGCAAGTTGCTGGGCAGCAGTACGCTGGATGCTGCCGGCAACGTGGTCAGCACTCGCGCGACGACCTATCTGACCACTGCACAAGTGGCAAACCAGCCGTTCGCGCCACGCTACGGCATTATCTACAACGGTGATGATCCCAGTACGGCCCAGGTGCGTCCTGAGGTAAGCACGCTCATTCAGCAGGACGGCGTCAGTTTCCAATCAGCCGTCAACAGCTTCGACACCTACGCACGACCATTGAGCGTAACGCGCTCAGGCCCGTCCGGTAGCCGCACGGACGTCACGGCATACCACGACAACACGGCCAGGTGGATCCTGGACCAGGTGGCGCAGGTGACCAACAGCACCACCGGGCTGGTGGTGTCACAGACCAGTTACGACGGCAACGCGATGCCGGTGCAGAGCTGGTCGTTCGGCAAGCTGCAACAGAGCTTGAGCTACAACACCGACGGCACGCTGGCCACGGTCAAGGACGGCAACAACAACACGACCACGCTGTCGTCGTGGAAACGCGGCGTTCCCCAGTCGATCACGCATGCCGACAGCACGGGCGAGTCGGCGGTGGTCAACGACAGCGGCTGGATCACCTCGGTCACCGACGAGAACGGCTACGCCACCAGCTATGGCTATGACGCGATGGGGCGGTTGGCGAGCATCACCTATCCCGGCAGTGACAGCGTGGCGTGGAACACGACCACCCAGACGTTCTCGCAGGTCAACGGCGTCGAGTATGGCCTGGCCGCCGGTCACTGGAAGCAGGTGGTGGCCACCGGCAATGCGCGCAAGGAGACCTACTTCGATGCGCTGTGGCGCCCGCTCGTGACCCGGGAGTACGACAACGGCGCCGTGGCGGCGACCCAGCGGTTCCAGCGCCTGGCCTACGATGCGGAAGGCCGACCGGTATTTGCCTCGTATCCCGGAACCAGCGACGGCCTGAGCACCGGCAGCTGGACCGAGTACGACGCGCTGGGGCGGGTCACCTCCTCATCGCAAGATAGCGAGCTGGGGCTGCTGACCACGGTGACGAGCTATCTCGCCGGCGGGCAGGTGCGTGTCACCGACCCGAAGGGGAAGCAGACCACCACCAGCTTCCAGGCTTTCGACCAGCCGGACTACAGCAAGCCGGTGGCGATCCAGCATCCCGAGGGCGCCTATACCGGCATCACCCGCGACGTGTTCGGCAAGCCCACGGCCATCACCCGACGCAACAGCGACAGCACCCAGTCGGTGACCCGCAGTTATGCCTACACGACCCATCAGGAGCTGTGCCGCACGGTGGAGCCGGAGACCGGAGCCACGTTGATGGGCTACGACGCGGCCGGCAACCTGAAGTGGTCGGCCTCCGGCGTGGCCAGCGGCACGGCCTGCGAGGCTGGTGGCACCAGCGCTGCAGTGGCGGCGCGCCGGACAGACCGCACCTATGACGCACGCAACCGGCTCAAGACGCTGGTGTTTGCCGATGGCAAGGGCAACCAGAGCTGGAGCTATGCCGCGGACGGATTGCCTGTTTCTATCTCGGTGGTCAATCCGAATGTCACCGATCCGGCGGTTACCACCTACGGTTACAACAAGCGTCGCTTGTTGATTAGCGAGTCGGTATACATAGGTGGCATGACGCTGGGGCTGAACCACGACTATGACGCCAATGGATTCCTTAGCCGCCAGCGCTACCCAAGTGGCTTGATGGTGGATTATGTCCCCAACGCCCTGGGACAACCCAGCCAAGTCGGCAGCTATGCGACGGGTGTGAGCTATTACCCGAACGGCGCGATCAAGGGCTTCACCTACGGCAATGGCGTCATCCACACGCTGACGCAGAACGCCCGGCAATTGCCCAGCAAGAGCACGGACTGCACCGCGAGCGGTAGCTGCGCAACGGCGGACCGTCGGCTGGACCTGACCTACAGCTACGACGGTGTTGGCAATGTGACCCAGATCGTGGACGGGGTGAACGGCCGGCAGACGCGCGGCATGAGCTACGACGGGCTCGATCGTCTGACCCAGACGACCTCCAGCATGTTCGGCACGGCCAGCTACACGTATGACGTGCTGGACAATCTTGCTCAAGTGTCCGTCAACGGCGGAAGTCAGGTACGTAACCACTACTATTGCTACGACGCGGCCTGGCGCCTGACCAATGTGAAGACGGGCAACTGTAGCGGGACGAGTGTGGTGGGACTGGGTTACGACGCGCAGGGCAACCTGGCCAACAAGAACGGGCAGGTCTATGTATTCGATCAGGGCAACCGGCTAAGAGAGGCGAGTGGCAAGGAGTGGTACGGCTATGACGGTCAGGGCCGGCGGGCCCTCAGTTGCTCACCCACTGCCTGCGTCTACCAGCAATACAGCCTGAGCGGGCAGCCGCTCTACAGCCATGATAATCGTCAAGGCAAGCAGTACGAGCGCATTTACCTGGGAGGTAGTCTGGTAGCGATTCGGGAAGCGCCGACGGGAGGCGGCACGACTACCGTGCGCTACCAGCACACCGATGCACAGGGCACGCCGATCGTGACGACGGACGCGAGCAAGAACATAGTGGACCGATTCGAGTACGAGCCCTACGGACAGTTGGTGAATGCGACGCTGCGGGATGGCCCGGGATACACGGGGCACGTGCAGGATGCGGCGACGGGGCTGACGTATATGCAGCAACGCTACTATGATCCGCAGTTGGGTGTGTTTCTATCCGTCGATCCGGTGACGGCTTATAGCAATCCGGTTGGGATGTTCAATCGCTACCGATATGCCAACGACAATCCGTATTCGTTCATTGATCCAGATGGCCGATGCGGAACTCGTATTCAAGGCGGTGTTGCTCCTGGCTGCACATCTTTTATCGTTAATAGCATGCCGAGTAGAACATCAAACAATCCCGGCTCGGGTATTGGGCGTGGTTATGCAGGTAAATATGGAGATCGCCCAACTCCGAAAGGAAGGCAGCCAGGGCCATGGAAGGATGGTTATGTCGCGCCTAAGCAAAATCCATCACAACCAAGCTACTCGAGATACAGAGGGGATAGAGGTGGAACGTTTCAGATTGGAATCCATGGCTCCGTAGCAGCAATCGGCGCAACGGAAGTTGGATTTGGAATCGCGGTTAGCGATAAAGAAATTGGCTCATACAGCATGAATGGTCTGGGGGCTGGTCCACGCGACGATGCAAATATAAGTGTTGTTTTTAATTGGTCAAATGCTGATTCTATCAAGGATTTAGGGGGGTCTGGAAAGGCAGGAAATATCGGGGGTGGTGTACTGGGGCATTTCTCACTGCAGGGTGAAAAATCGGACGTGGTGCCCGGACAAAAGCAAATATATAGCGGTGGCTTTTCTCTCGGTCTTGGGGCAGGAGGGGGGGCATCTGGAACAGTGACAGAAACCGAAGTTTCTGTATGGAGTAGTTTCGATGACTAGAATTAATTATATTGTGACGTTAATCATGTTAGTGGCGGGTGTAATTCTGACATTCATTGTGCACCCATATTTAATGGATGAGTATATGCGCGAAAGTCCACATGTATCAAACGTTGCAACAGGGCAGATATATCCATATTTCCAGCACGGGGTGACTATTTTCTTATCAATGCGGCAAAAGTTTATTCTGAATGGAACTTTAGCGGCCGGTGTGATTTCATTTCTCGGTTGCGGTGTTGCATTTAAGACCTGGATTTCGAAGCGTGAAGCATAGGCTGCGTATTTAAAATTATATAATTTTAGGGGCAGGGGTTAGAGTGCCTTTTAAGGAAATTAGTACTCTGCCCCTGTTTCCCGACCGCTATTTCCCGTTTCCCTGCTTATCCAAATCTATTTCTCAGCGGAGATGTATCGTGCTCATCCTGTTTAGATGTGAATCTAACGGACCTGCTCGTTAACCACACGTCAGCCATCCAATACTCATTGGAAAACTATGGCAACCAAATCAATAAAGTTATCGCTCCGTAAGTACACGCTGTTTGTGGCTGGGTTGCTAAGTTGTTCCGCATGCCAACATGTAACGACTCTGAGCGTGGAAGGGGGCGCTTTCTTTGATAGCGGTAAGCCTGTGGATGGTGGCGTGGTTGCGATCACCGAACTAGCGAGCAAGGGTATGCCCATGCCAAAGGTTGTGAGTGTCACGGAGGTAAGGACGGGGCACGACGGCAAGTTCAAGGCACAGATTCAGTACAGTGTAGGAGATCTGAACGTTGCGCTCGATGCAATGCCTTGCCGTTGGGGGGACGCCTTCAAAAAATGGAGTGGCAACGATTTAGCGGGAAAAGAGAAAATCACAGTGGAACTGATCACAAGTGTTGATCGGCGCAGTGACTGCTGAGGTAGATATTGATAAATGAGAGGATAAAATATATATACTTATCTTTATTTTTATAATGGCGGCGGCGGTCGTGACGATTTGTATCGTAAAACTTTCCATTGAATTTAAAAAGGAGGGAATGCCCGTAAGTTTATTTTCGCTGAGGGGGCAGGATTCTCTTGTAAGAACTGTATTATTCCCTTCCGATAACATGAATTCGTCCATTAAGATGTGGGTTATAATGACAAGGGTTTTATTTTATTTTCCCTGTCTGTTTTTGTAATAATATTGTGGAGATGAGTCGCGTGGGAGCACGGATTGAGTTTGCCATCTATTTATTATGACAAGCCAAGGAGTAGCACGGCTGCGACGAGCAGAGCCAGCAGATCATCAGCTGTACTGCGAGAGAAAACAGGGTCAGAGTGCCTTTTAAGGAAATTAGTACTCTGACCCCTGTTTCCCTACAGGTCCATGTCCTCTAGTCACGGGTGAGTAATGGGTGAGATTAGCCAGTGTCCATTCAAAGTGGGAGATTGGGTGCGTTTCAGGCCAAGTGCAAGAACCCGTGGTCTTTATCAGGATATCGAGGCGTTCGGCTTAAAAATTGATGAATTTGCCAGGATCACCTTTATCAAAGAAGGCACATATCTGTATTTCGAAGGTGGCCGTGGAGGTTGGCCTTGGAATGAGTTTGAACTCGCCGATGAGCGGAGAGATTCTTGAACCATGAAACTTCAGCGATCCGTGCTGTTCGGCGAGGCAGTAAGGCTGCTCAAAAATGGGCGTGCCCGTGATGCGCTTGAGATCGCCGAGAAATTGGTTGCTCCGGATGACTAACAGGATCGGTTATCTGGTTAAGGAATTGGTACTCTGACCCCTGCTTCCTACAGGTCCTACAGACGATTCGGCAAGGGCTTGCTTCAGGAAAATTCCCATGAGCGATGAGATATTTATTCCTATTGGTGAAGATGGCTACGAATATTGTCACCCTGTTGATTCGGGAGATTTCGAAACGATAAATAGAGAGATAAATGGCAGGAGAAAGGATGTAGAGTGGGTTCCGGTACAGATGGAGCTTATCAAGAAAGAGGGCCATCGCCATCTTCTAAGGTCAGATTCTCCGTGGTTGGGCGATCATGCATTGATATTCAGGGCGGAGGCAGTTCTTGCGCTGGGTGAACTGCTTGGGCATGCTGGCGAGTTGCTGCCGCTGGCGTGTCGGAATGCGGGTCTTCTTGCGTTAAATCCACTGCATGCATTGCCTGCGCTTGACGAATCCGAATCTTCACTTGTCCGCTTTGAGGATGGGCGAATAATGATGGTGTGGAAATATGCCTTTGTCCATGAGCCTTTGAAGGGCATTGATGCGTTTAAACTAGTTAATCTGCGCGTGAGCCCGATATTTGTAAGTAAGCGCTTTGTTGATACTTGGCAGCGTAGTGGCTTAGCCGGTTTAAAATTTCGACGGGTCGGGTGAAAATTAGTGATCGCGACGCCGCGGGATGGGCAGGGGTACAGGGACGCGTGCACGATGCGGCGACCGGGCTGAGTTACATGCAGCAGCGGTACTATGACCCAACGATACCAAGATTTCTGTCAGTAGATCCAGTGACAGCTTTGAGTGGTCCGATTGGGATGTTCAATCGCTATAAATATGCCGCAAACAATCCCTATAAGTTTACTGATCAAGATGGGCGTTGTGAAAAACCCACCGGATCCAACATTTGTATAAAGGATAGTATTGCAAGTTCGGGGCCGATTGGCAGCCTCCGTGGTAACACCCAGTCAGGTCAAGCGATCACTGGCAGCCAAGCTGCGCGTGCCCAGCCGATGAAGAATGGTGCCACGAGCGAGTCTGGTGGCAAGCGAAGTGTCGATCTTATCGGTTTGGCTTTTGAGGTGGCTGACGTTGCTATTGGATATGGTGAAGTTAGTATTGGGCTTACAAACGGTGTGATAGATGCTGCTCTCACGGAGAGCTTTCCGGTGAGTGCGGCTGGTTCTGTCCTCCTCGGGGTGCGACCTTTATAGATGGAATAAATGATATCAGGACTGCGTTCGACGGAGTGGAGCGTGAGCCGAATCTTCAGGTATGGGAGGCTAGGTGCCCCGGGGCGGCTGCGAGCTTTATGGCATCTTAAGCTCTAACGGCGCAAGGCTGGAGGCACGCGTATAGGCAGGGAGGACCGAAGACAATCCAAGATGCAGTCGAGTTAATGCAAGCGGAACGTCAGCTTCAAGATGCTACTAGTGGAAAACGAAATTAACTAATGGGTAAGGTGGCGTACTGGTTTTTTGGAGTTTTATTCGGAATTGGATTTATCCAGCAGATTGTGGCTATAGTGTATGGGGTGAAAGATGGCTACGCGTACACTGAGGTTTTCTGGATTGCGCTCGTGATGGCATTGTTTTTCGGGATTGTTAGTTTTCGTTGCTTTATTGGGCTGTATAAATTGAGAAAAAAATGAATCAAAGAGTCATGGTGGAATTTCCTGTCTTTGAAGGCGGCGAGCATCTTGTTGAGAGAATGCATGCGCTTGCCCGTGGAGATGGGAATTTTGTTCTTGATAACTCGCCGTTTTATGCATTTGGCATCAGTTGCGGAGATGTTTTTTCTGCTTCTCCAAGTGAAGATGGTGGATTGGTCTTTTCCGAAGTGGTGTCACGTGGTGGGCATTCCACCTATCGGGTTAAATTGCCAGCCGGACGCAATCATGAAGATTTTACGGCGCACTGGCCGGCGTTGGAAAAGCTAGGATGTACGTACGAGGGTTCGTCGGTGAACCCTGAAAGGCTTTACTCAATAGATATTCCGGCGGGGACGGATGTCTTTGAAGTTTATCGATTGCTTGAAGAGGGGGAGCGCGGAAAGGTATGGTTCTTTGAAGAGGGGCATTATTTCAGGCCTGTGTCTCACTAAGAACGGTTCCAGGTTCGCGTGCTGACTGCGTGTGAAGCACAAGGCCCGCCGATGGTGGGCCTTGCCGTTGTTGGATTGTGATGCTGTCGATCAGTGATCGGTATTGCACTGGAGCCGGCACGCATCGTGTTTAACGACCATTCCTTTGAGCAGCGAGCGGATGACTTGCCGGTCCTCGGGCGACATGCGTGAGATTGCACTCGAAGTGCAGGCGCAGATCGTTACCGGGACCGCGTTTATTATGATCGAACAGCACGCATCGCCGCTGATGCCCAGGGTGGCGGCGAGCTGGTGTGGCACCGGCGGCGTGGGTTGTGCCTTGCCGGCCTCGTAGTGCATGAGTCAGTAATCGATCATGTATTAACTAATAATGTCTCTGCGCGTTAATCCACGGTTTGTTTCATGACGTTCGTCAGGGCATGGGGTTCTGATCGATGCCATCGACTCGAGGCGAGCAGGTGAGTTTGGGAAGGATTCGCGTCAACAGAGCGCCTGTATCGGGACCTCGGCAGATCAGGCTAGTACGACGCACCGTGCCACGGCCGGCCGAATGCGCGAGAATGCCAGGCCCGCTTCCGAGCGATTTTCCGAGCCATTCACGTTGCCATGAGCACCACGACCGACTCCCCGCTGTCCCTTTCCCAGTTCTACCTGTCGATCTATCGCCCGCGCCAGGTCGTGCTGGAGCGAGGGCTGGGCTCGCGCTTGTGGGATAGCGAGGGGCGTGAGTATGTGGATCTGTCCGCCGGCATCGCGGTGTGCAGCCTGGGGCATGGCGATCCCGACCTGCTGGCGGCGTTGACCGAGCAGGCCGGCAAGCTCTGGCACACCAGCAACGTGTTCTTCAGCGAGCCGCCGCTGCGCCTGGCCGAGGAACTGGTGACCGCCTCGCGTTTCGCCAGGAAGGTGTTCCTGTGCAACTCCGGCACCGAGGCCAACGAGGCGGCGATCAAGCTGGTGCGCAAGTGGGCCACCGGCCAGGGCCGCACGCCTGATCGCCGGGTGATCGTCACCTTCCGTGGTAGCTTCCACGGTCGCACGCTGGCGGCGGTGACTGCGACCGCGCAGCCCAAGTATCAGGAAGGCTACGAGCCGCTGCCGGGTGGTTTCCGCTACGTCGACTTCAATGACGAGGTCCAGCTGGAAACCGCGATGGCGGCCGGCGACGTGGCGGCGGTGATGCTTGAGCCGGTGCAGGGCGAGGGCGGCGTGGTGCCGGCCAAGCCGGGCTTCCTGCAGCGTGTGCGCGAGCTGTGCGATCACCACGGTGCGCTGCTGGTGCTGGACGAAATCCAGAGCGGCATGGGCCGCACCGGCACGCTGTTCGCGCACTGGCAGGATCAGGTGACGCCGGACATCGTCACGCTGGCCAAGGCACTGGGCGGCGGCTTCCCGATCGGTGCGATGCTGGCCGGGCCGAAGGTCGCCGAGACGATGCAGTTCGGTGCGCATGGCACCACCTTCGGCGGCAATCCGCTGGCGGCGGCGGTGGCGCGCGTGTCGCTGCGCAAGCTGAGCTCGCCGCAGATCGCCGCCAACGTGACCCGGCAGGCGCAGGTGTTGCGCAAGGCGCTGGAGGAGATCGGC
The DNA here is from genome assembly GCF_058986605.1 of Pseudomonas sp. GW821-FHT07E12. Taxonomy (NCBI): domain Bacteria; kingdom Pseudomonadati; phylum Pseudomonadota; class Gammaproteobacteria; order Pseudomonadales; family Pseudomonadaceae; genus Pseudomonas; species Pseudomonas sp. GW821-FHT07E12. Next base: position 81,624 of record NZ_JBYSVX010000004.1, read on the forward strand.
CACGAGACTGGCGTATTCACGCAGGTACGTGGCCGTGGTCTGCTGCTGGGTGCGGTGCTCGCGCCGGCGCACGCCGGCCAGGCCGGTGCCATCCTCGACGCTGCTGCCGAGCAGGGGCTGCTGGCATTGCAGGCCGGTCCGGATGTGCTGCGTTTCGTGCCGGCGATGAACATCACCGACGTCGAGATGGCTGACGGCATCGCGCGCCTGCGCAAGGCGGTTGCCAGCTATCTCGCCAGCCGCAAGGACTGATGGCGGGGACCTGTCCGTTCTGCGCGATCGTGGCCGGCGAATTGCCGGCCAGTGTGGTCTGGCAGGATGCGCAGGTCGTGGCGTTCATGGACCTGCGGCAGGTGGTGCCGGGGCATGTACTGGTGGTGCCTGGCCGACATGCCGAAACGCTGTACGAACTCGACGAAGACACCGCCGCGGCATTGATGCGTGTTGCCCATCGCGTGGCGGTGGCATCGCGGGCGCATTGGAATCCGCCGGGGTTGAATCTGTGGCAGTCCAATGGCGCTGCCGGCGGCCAGGAAGTGCCGCATGTCCATCTGCATGTGCAGCCACGCCGCGTCGGTGACGGTCTACTGCGTGTCTATGCTGACGGTGCGCCGGCGGCTGCGGCGCGCACGCAACTCGATGAGTGGGCATCGGAGTTGCGCGAGATTTTGGCGGGCTGAACGTATCCGGCCGGAATAGAGGTCAGATCAGGCCGTAGCGTTTGAGCACCCGCCGCATCGATGCCGCCCCAGTCACGGTATCGGCATGCAGGCCGGCGGCGCGGGCGCCGCGCACGTTGACGAACAGGTCATCAAGGAACAGCGTGGTCGTCGCGCGTGCGTCCAGCCGCGCCAGCGCACGTGTGTAGACCTGCGTCTGCGGCTTGCGTCCGCCGAGTGTGCCGCTGCACAGCACGCGTCCTTGCAGCAGATCGGCCAGGGCCGGCACGATCCTGGGCACGGCTTCGGCCATCAATGAGCCGTTGTTGGTCAGTACCGCTATCGGCATGCGTGTGGCGACTTGCTGCACCAGTTCCTGGACCCTCGCATCGATGCTGCACGCGGCGACCCGTGCGGCGATCCAGGTCTGTTCGTCGACCAGTCCACCGAGACCTTCGCTCAATCGACGCAGGTACACCGCGGTCGTCACTTCGCCGCCGTCGTACGCCATCTCCAGGCCCGAGTTGAACAGCACGTCGGTCACGCGCCCTGGCGTGCTGCCGGTGCTGTGGGCGAGGTGGGCGCAACGCAGTGGACGTTCATAATGGGCGAGCACGCCGTCGAAGTCGAGCAGCAGCAGTTCGAGCGCGGGCCTCATTGGCGTTCGTCTGCGATGACGGATGCGCGCGCGGTGCTGCGGAAGTGATGGGGAAGCAAGGGGGCAGGTGGGGTGGAGGGGGCAAGCAGGATACCCGGGGTGGCCGGCCGGGTAGGTGGCGGGCGATGCGATGACAGGGCATGCGAGCTGTCGGTGGCTGACAAAAATGTCAGCGCCCACCCATCCATATCGGACCTACCCGCCGGATGTGATCGATTCGTTAATCGTGGTGGCTATGGTCGATCCATGCCCGACGTGGCTATTGCCGGCAAGGGGAGCCGGTACGACGCAATCCGATCACCATCACTTTCATCCGGGGGTTCCGAGTAATGGGCAAGCGCATCAATTCCGATCGACTGGCGTATTCGATTTCCAGGGTGCTCAACGGCAGGCCGCAGGCCGGCATGCTCGCCACGGCCATGCTGCTGATGGGGACTCAGGCGCTGCCTGCGATGGCCGACGAAGGTCCGTCCGATGACGCCAAGACACTGGACGCGATCACGGTGATCTCCACCGGTACCCGCAAGGCCAACATGGCGGTTACCGACAGCCCGGCGCCGATCCAGTTGATCAGCCCGGAGAAGCTCAGCTCCACCGCGGCGCCAGACCTGCAGAACGCCATCGCCAACCAGGTGCCGTCGTACAACGTCAACCAGGTCGGCGGCGACATGGGCAGCCAGACGCTGACCGCCTCGCTCCGCGGGTTGTCGCCCAACCACACCTTGATCCTGATCAACGGCAAGCGCCTGCACAACACCGCCAACGTCAACGCCTCCGACGGTTCGGCCGCGCCGGACCTGTCGTTCATCCCGGAGGCGGCGATCGACCACGTCGAGGTGCTGACCGATGGCGCCGCGGCGCTGTACGGCTCGGACGCGATTGCCGGCGTGATCAACATCATCCTCAAGAAGAACCATGACGGCGGCGAGGTCAACACCGGTTACTCCGGTTACCAGGACGGCGGCGGCGCGGACTTCAAGTGGGGTGCCAACATCGGCTTCGGCGACTCCAGCAACTTCTTCAATCTCAGCGTCGAGGCCGAGAACCGCCAGTCGGTGTACCGGTTCGTGCCGACCGCGATGGCCAACTGCCTCAGCAACGAGACCAACTGCGCGGCGGTCAATCCCGACGCCTACAGCTACTTCAGCCGCATCGACCCGAACCGCACCTCGCAGTACAACTCCAAGTACCCCTACCTCAACAACTGGCTCAATCCCCCCGAAGTGCACCGCAAGGCGTTGTATTTCAACTCCGGCGCGGTGCTCAGCGACAACATCTCCTTCTACGCCTTCGGCGGCTATGGCAAGAAGACCGCCGAGTCGGAGGAGAACTACCGTGGCCCGGCGCAGTTGATGAGCTACACCGATTCGTCGGGCACCGCGCAGTACATGTATCCGTACGGCTTCAACCCTTCCGAATATTCCGACGAGAAGGACTACACGCTGACCGCCGGCCTGACCGGCATGCTCGGCGACTGGACCTGGGACGCGTCCAGCACCTACGGCAAGGACAAGATGGATGTCTACACGCTCAACTCGATGAACCAGAACCTGTGGAACGAGTACGGCTATTCGCCGACCGACTTCTACGACGGCACGTTCACCGCCAGCCAGTGGACCACCAACCTCAACGCCACCCGCGACTTCGACATCGGCCTGGCCGCGCCGCTGACCTTCAACGTCGGCGTCGAGTACCGCCAGGACAAGTACGGGATCTCACCGGGTGACTACGCCTCCTACTACAAGACCGGTGCCTCGTCCTTCCCCGGCTACAACCCGGACACCAACACCGGTGACTACAGCCGCAACAGTTACTCGCTGTTCGCCGACGCGGTGCTGTACCCGGTGGAGAAATGGCTGGTCGACGGCGCGGTGCGCCACGAGCATTACAGTGATTTTGGCAGCAAGACCATCGGCAAGCTGACCACGCGTTTCGACTTCACCGACAGCTTCGCGATGCGCGCCACCGTCAGCACCGGCTTCCGCGCGCCCACCTTGGGCGAGGGATATTACTCGGCGGTCAACGTCAGTCCGTCCGGCGCCTATCCGCAGTTGCAGCCGAACGGTGCGGCGGCCGCGGCGCTGGGCTTCGGCACGCTGAAGCCGGAGACCAGCACCAACTTCTCGCTGGGTTTCGTCTTCAATCCGCTGCCCAACCTCAGCAGCACCCTGGATTTCTACCAGATCAAGATCAAGGACCGGATCACCCGCGCCTACTTCTGCTACGTCAGCGGTGGCGAGGCCTGCGACCCGGTCAGCGGCGCGGAGACCGACAGCTACAACACCGCGCTGGGCCAGGCCCTGGTGGATGCCGGCTACCTGGGGGGCATCGACCCGAGCACCAGTGGCGGCACGCTGGACACCAGTGCGCGCCAGAACATCGGCGTGTACCTGTTCAACAACGGGCTGGATACCAAGACCCAGGGCGTGGACTGGGTGACCAACTACCTGACCGAGTTCGGATGGGGTTCGGTTGACTGGACGCTGGCGGCCAACTACGGAACGCTCGATGTGACCGGGGTCAAGTCGGCACCGGCGAGCCTGGGTGGCGGCTCCATGTACAGCACCGCCACCATCCTCAACATGGAAAGCGCCAATCCGAAGTACCGCATCAACCTCGGCGCCACCATCAACATCGGCAAGTTCAGCATCAACGTCACCGAGGCGATCTATGGCCCGCAGCACCGCTGGCAGGCCGCCAACACCAACGACGAGGGCTTCGGCACCGCGTTCCCGGACGAAGTGCTGGCGCAGCTGACCACCAAGGTGATGGACGGGGTGACCTACTACAAGCAGGAGATCGGCGTGCTGCCGACCACCAACTTGAGTATTTCCTTCAAGCCCAACGACAAGTGGACCCTCACCGTGGGCGGCGACAACATCTTCAACAAGTACCCGGACAAGTACCCGGCGGCGGTGTGGAACTGGGTGACCTCGCACTACGAGAACCAGTGGGGCTACCTGACCAAGTACCAGACCTACAGCCCGATCGGCTACTTCGGTGGGCGCTGGTACGCCAAGGCGACCTACAGGTTCTGAGGCGCGTGCTTCGGTTTTCTCCGTGATTCCCGCGCTGCCTTCCGCCATGGCGGAAGGCAGCGCGGTGGAGGCTTCGCCGTTATGAAAGCCGTCTCGGCCCCACTGCGGGGGGGGTGTCCGGTCGGCCGCGACGGCAATGAAAACGTTGGGCGAGCGGTTCGTAGCCACGGTGGCGGACGAGCGCACCTACCCGTTCCATCTCGACCTACCCGTGGTGGGTGGCTTGCGCCGCCACTGCTCCGGCTATGGTTACCGTGCACTCCGCGGGGCGTCGTAATGGAAGACGGCGTCGATACGCGGCCACTCGTGAGGCTATGTTGACGATGCAGGCAATATCCCGTGGGGCGATGACCCGTCGCCAGCTGTTGGCCAGGATCGGCATGACGGCAGGTGGCGCGATGATGTACCAGGCGATGAGCAGCCTGGGGATGGCGGCGGAATCGAATTTCCGCGAGGGTTTCCGGCTCGAGGGCGATGCGCGTGGTGCCTCGGTGCTGATCCTCGGCGCGGGCCTGGCCGGCATGACCGCCGCCTACGAGCTGCGCAAGGCCGGCTACAAAGTGCAGGTGCTGGAGTTCAACGCGCGTCCCGGCGGGCGCAACTGGACGCTGCATGGCGGCGACAGCTACACCGAGCTGGGCGGGGCGACCCAGCACTGCAATTTCGATGAAGGCCACTACCTCAATCCGGGGCCGTGGCGGATCCCGCACCACCATCGCGCGGTGCTGGGTTACTGCCGGCAGTTCGGCGTGGCGCTGGAGTCGTTCAACCAGGTCAACTTCAACGCACTGCTGCACAGCCAGAAGGGGTTCGATGGCAAGCCCAAGCGCTTCCGCGACATCGATGCCGACTACAAGGGCCACGTCTCCGAGTTGCTGGCCAAGTGCACGCAGCAGCATGCGCTTGATCAGGTCGTCAGTCTGGAAGACCAGGAGCTGCTGCTGGAGTCACTGCGCACCTGGGGCGCGCTCGACGGCAAGTTCGGCTACGTGAAGGGCCGCGAGAGCAGCGAGCGTCGCGGCTTTGCCAAGTATCCCGGCGGCGGGCTGTCCGGCAAGCCCGAATTCTCCGAACCGTTCACGGTGCAGGACGTGCTGCGCTCGCGGCTGTGGACCACGCTCGCGGCCGGCAACAACTACGAGATGCAGACCACGATGTTCCAGCCGGTCGGCGGCATGGACCAGATCGGCAAGGCATTCGCCAAGCAACTGCCGGGCGTGATCCGCTATAACGCCAAGGTCACCGGCATCGATCAGAACGCGCAGGGCGTCAGCGTCACCTGGCAGGACACCGCCAATGGCAATGCCGAGCAGGTCGCCAAGGCCGACTGGTGCATCTGCACGATCCCGCTGTCGATCCTCAGCCGCATCCCGGTCACCGCCAGCGAGGCGATGACCACGGCGATCGCCTCGGTGCCGTACGCGTCCTCGGTGAAGGTGGGCCTGCAGTTCAAGCGCCGCTTCTGGGAAGAGGACGAGGCGATCTACGGCGGCATCAGCTACACCGATCTGCCGATCACCCTGATCAGCTATCCCAGCACCGGTTATCACAGCGCCGGCAAGGGCGTGCTGCTCGGCGCCTACGTGTGGGGACTGGAGGCGTTCGAGTTCACCTCGATGACGCCCGAGCAGCGCGTGCGCAAGGCGGTGGAGTACGGCACGCAGCTGCATCCACAGTACCCGCGCGAGTTCGACAACGGCATTGCGGTCGGCTGGCACCGGGTGCCGTTCACGCATGGCTGTTTCGGCATGTGGAGCGATGAAGCGCGCGCCGAGCATTACCAGAACATCTGCCAGATCGATGGCCGCCTGGCGCTGGCCGGCGAGCACGTCTCGTACATCCCGGCCTGGCAGGAGGGCGCGATCCTGTCCGCCCATGACATCGTCGAGCGCCTGCACCGGCGCGTGCTGTCCCACGGAGGTCGCGCATGAAGCCGCTGCACACGCTGACGATCATCACCGTCGTGGCCGCGCTGGCCTGGCTGGTGGCGCCGCCGCTCGGTCCGCAGGCGCATGCGCAGAGTTCCGATGCCACGCCGTTGTATCCGCAGGCAGGCTTCGGCGCCGCCGATGGGAAGACCGTGTACCAGGCGATCTGCCAGGGCTGCCACATGCCGCAAGGGCAGGGTGCGCTGGGCGCGGGCGAATACCCCGCGCTGGCCGCCAATCCCAAACTCGCTGCCGGGCCTTACGTGGCGATGATGGTGCTCGACGGCCACGCCGGCATGCCGGGGTTTGGCCAGATGCTCAACGATCGGCAGGTGGCCGAGGTGGTGGGCTATGTGCGCAGCCACTTCGGCAATGAGTATTCCGATGCACTGAGCGTCGAGGATGTGCGCAGCCTGCGCCATTGATCTCGCGCTCCAATCCCGCTTTCATGCAAAACGTTCACGCCAAAAGGAAATCGCCCATGTCCCGATCCAAGTTCTCCATCGCCGGCCTGCTGTTGTTGTTGCCGCTGGCTGCCAGCGCCGCCGACGTGGTGCGTCACAAGATTCCGGGCAGCGATTTCCCGATCTCGGCGGCGGTCGAAGTGCCGGCCGGCAAGACCACCGTCTACGTCAGCGGCAAGGTGCCGGCGGTGTTCGACGCCAGCGCGCCGAAGGATTCGCAGGCGGCCTGGGGCGACACCAAGGCGCAGACCATCAGCGTGCTCACCCAGATCAAGCAGCAGCTCGAATCGATGGGGCTGACGATGGGCGACGTGGTGAAGATGCAGGCCTTCCTGGTCGGCGATCCCGCGCTGGACGGCAAGATGGATTTCGCCGGTTTCATGGCCGGCTACACCCAGTTCTTCGGCACCAAGGAACAGCCCAACCTGCCGGCGCGCTCGGCGTTCCAGATCGCCGCGCTGGGCAATCCGCTGTGGCGGGTGGAAATCGAAGTCGTGGCCGTGCGTCCTTGAATCCGAAGCAGGAGAAATCCATGAGCACCTCAACTTCCCGCCGTGATTTCCTGCGCACATCTGCGCTGTTCGCGGGCGCTGCCGGCACCGCCTCGTTGCCGATGCTGGCCAAGGCGTCTGGCGAGGTCGCCAAAGCACCGGCCGTGGCGGCGAACGGACTGTTGCCGGTCGTGGAGATCAGCGCCAACGAACACCCGGCCGGTCCCGCGCCGGCCGCGCTGAAGGCGATCGCCGAGATCGCCCCGCGCGGTGGCCGCTACCTGCACGACATACAGCTCGAACTGATGTCCGAGCTGTCCGGGCAACTGGGTGTGGGCATGGATTCGCTGATGATCTACGCCGGTTCGACCGAGCCGCTGGACTACAGCACGCTGGCCTTCACCTCACCGCAGCGCTCGCTGGTGACCGCCAACCCGTCCTACGAACAGAGCTGGCGCACGGCCGCGCGCAACGATGCCAACGTGCACAGGATCGCGCTGCGCAAGGACTGGTCGCACGACGTGCAGGCGATGTGCGCGGCCGATCCCAATGCCGGGATCATCTACATCTGCAACCCCAACAACCCGACCGGCTCGGTGACCACGCGCAAGGACATCGAGTACGCGCTGGCACACAAACCCAAGGGCAGCGTGCTGGTGTTGGACGAGGCCTACATCCACTTCGCCGACAGTCCGGTCAGCGGCATCGATCTGGTCGCGGCGGGCAAGGACGTGATCGTGCTGCGCACCTTCTCCAAGCTGTACGGCATGGCTGGCATCCGCCTCGGTCTGGCCGCCGCGCGTCCGGACCTGCTCGACAAGCTGAAGTTCTACAGCATCAACAGCCTGCCGGTGACCGCCGCCGCCGCCGGCCTCGCCAGCCTGCGTGACCCGCAGCTGGTGCCGGCCCGGCGCGCCGCCAACAGCGCGATCCGCAAGGACGTGACCGGTTGGCTGGCGGGCAAGGGCTACACCTGCAGCATTTCGGAGAGCAACTGCTTCATGGTCGACGTGAAGATGCCGGCGAAGGACTTCATCGACGCGATGGCGACCCAGGGCGTGATGGTGGGGCGCAGTTGGGAGGGCTTCCCGACCCAATCGCGCATCACCATCGGCAACGCTGCCGAGATGGCCCGTTTCAAGGAGGCCTTCGTCCAGGTCGAGGCCGGCAAGCGTGGCCCGTATCCGCTGCCCGATCGCCGCCGTCTGGCGGATAATTACGCGGACCGGACCGGTATCCAGATTGCTTGAGTACTGGCGTGATCGGCAAGATCACTACCGTCGTCCCCGCGAAGGCGGGAGCCCAGCGACTTTTGCTTCAGGAAAAGTCAAAGACACTGGATCTCCGCCTTCGCGGGGGTGACGAGTTCCGGGCCGTTTGCATAAGTCCCCCCACCCCGGTGTGGGTATTCAAACCTGTCTTTCCGCTTTCCTTTTCCTTCGCCTTCATCAGGAGTCTGTCTTGAAATCCGCTTCCGCATTGCTCGCGCTGTGTTTCCTTCTGTTCGCCCCCGCCGCCTGGGCCAAGACCTGCGCGGTCACGATCGTCGGAAACGACCAGATGAAGTTCGACCAGAGCGCGATCAAGCTCGCACCGGATTGCACCGAGGTCAGCCTCACTCTCAAGCACTCCGGCAAGATAGCGGCCACGGTGATGGGGCATAACTGGGTGTTGACCAAGACGGCGGATTTCCAGCCCGTCGCCAACGCCGGCCTGCGCGCGAAGATCGAGGACAGCTATCTGCCCAAGGACGATGCACGCGTGATCGCCCACACCAAGGTGATCGGCGGTGGCGAGAGCGACACGATCAAATTTTCGACCAGCAAGTTGGAGAAGGGCGGCGCCTACACCTTCTTCTGCTCGTTCCCCGGCCACTGGGCGATGATGAAGGGCACGCTAAGTTTCGGCTGATGCGGTTCTCCTTGAAGCCCCGCACTCGCCGTAGGCTCAGAAGCTATAGCGCCAGGAAATCCTGACCTCGCGCGGCTCGACCGGATGGATGTGGTAATCGTCCACGCCATCCGACGCCTCGCCCTGAAGGCGCGAGGTGTAGTAGTAGGTGATGTCGGCATCCTTGGAATCGAGCAGGTTGAGTACATCGAGACCGATCCGGTTGCGTCGTATCTGCTTGTAGATGCCGAGGTTGACCAGCGTCGTCGGATCGGAGCGCTTGCTGCCGTCCTCGATCAGCGGTGCGGAACCGAGATAGCGCAGGCGCAGCGTCGCTGAAATGTCGCGGGGCAGTTCGAAGGACGCGCCCGCGCTCAGAACCTGGCTCACCGAGTTGGGGATGTAGGACTCGTCCGCGGCCACGCCGGTAAAGCGTGCATGGGTCAGCGCGCTGGAGACATCCAATGTGAGCCACCTGGCCGGCTGCCAGAACAGGCTGGCCTCGGTGCCGTAACGACGGGACGCGGCGTTGGGCTCGGTCGTACCGCCATCTCCGGTGTAGACCAGCTCCGATCCCAAGGTCAGATAGAAGCCCACCAGCGAGGCGGTGAAGGTGCCGGTCTCCACGCGTGCGCCCAGTTCCGTGCCGCGCGCGCGCACCAGTGCACCGACCTTTGCGGCGGCATCGCCCGTCGAAGGGTCCACCGTGATCGTCGCGCCGCGCACGTCGTTGCTGTGGAAGCTTTCGCCATAGTCAGCGTAGAGCTCGAGATGATCGGTCGCGCGCCACGCCAGCGCGAACTTGGGTTCCAGCATCGCCGCCGAGCCACTGCCGGAATTGGCTGCAAGGTCCGAATGCACGTTGTAGCCGAGAGCATCGCCGCGCAGGCCTGCCGTGAGCCGCAACCGATCGGTGAGCATGAACTGCGCTTCGCCGAACACACCGGCGCTGTACTCGTCCACGCTGTCCTCGCGCACGGTGCTGGTACGAACGCCGTCCACGCTGTGATACAGCCCGACCTTGCCGATCATGTCGTAGCGCGTGTCCGCGCCCAGCGTCACCTGCACCGGAATTCCCGCCAACTCGGTATCGATCCGGTGATGCACCGAGCCACCGAAGACGCCGCGCCGGTCGGCTTGCTGGAACTCGTCGCCGTTCACCGCGTCATTGAGGTAATAGGTGAAGTTCGAGGTCAGCGAGAAATCGTAATAGGTGGCATAGGCGGTCCAGTCGGTATCGCCGCTGGAAGCGTTGAAGGTCAGGCCCACCCGATTGGTGCGGCCGCCAAGATAGGGGTCGATATTGCCGTAGCGACTGATCTGGCCACTTTCGATCGCGCGCTCGGGGACCTGGTCGGTCGCATTCCAGTCGGCGTGATAGGCGCTGAGCGAGAGACTCCAGTCGCTCGCGGAAATCTTCGCGAAGGCGTTGACCTTGTGCAGATCCTCATCGAGCGTCCATGGGCCGTTGTTGAGCGTGCCGTCGATGGCAAGCAGCACGTCCTTGTCGCGCACCTTGAAGCTGCCCGCCGCCAGTACGCGCTCATAGCCGTAGCTGCCGGTGGTGACTTCCACCATCGGCGCGATCGTGTTCCTGGTCTTGAACGCCACCGTGCCGGCGGCCGAAAAATCGCCGACATCGGCGAAGTAGGGCCCCTTGCGGTAATCGATCCGCTCGACCAGCTCGGGGATCAGGAAATTGAGATCCATGTAGCCCTGGCCATGTCCATGCGAGCGCATGTTGACCGGAACGCCATCGACGAAGCCGGCGAAATCGGTGCCATGGTCCAGGTTGAATCCGCGCAGGAAATACTGGTTGGCCTTGCCCGTGCCCGAATGCTGGGTGGCAATCACGCCCGGTACGTTCTCGACCAGCTCGCCCACGCGCGCGAGTGGACGGTTTTCGAAATCCTCGTAACCGACCACGCCCTGCGAGCCGGACTGTGCCACGCCGATCTGCGACAGCGAGCGGCCATAGACGACGATGCCGTCAAGGGTCTTGGTATCACTCGCCTCCTGGGCGTGGACCAGCGTGGAAAATCCAAGCGCAATGGCCGACGCGGAAATTCGAGAACAGCGTGCTGCGGACTTATTCATGGAGAAGAATGAAGGCCCCGGTGGCCGCGGAGTCTACTGGGGCCCTCAGCGCTCACGCATGTCAGCGCAGCGACATCAACTGACAAGAAAATTGCGGGTCAGACGCTGCGTTGCGATTCGCCGCCACGAGAAGGGCGTGGCCTCTGCGACCTTCAGGTTTCTGGCAGTGGAGCGGCTTCGTCGTTCAGACCCCGCAGCAATCCCCGCTGCAATGCGTTCGCCAATGCCGCTTCACGCGTACGCGCATCGAGCTTGCGGTACAGATTCTTCAGGTGGAACTTCACCGTGTTCTCGGACAGATGCAGGCGCCGTCCGATCTGCTTGTTGGAATGGCCACCGGCCAGTTGCGCCAGCACTTCGCGCTCGCGTTCGCTGAAATCCTCGCAGGCCGCGTCCTCTTCGCCGCTGAGTCGCTCCAACAACGCCTGGATGGTCAGCGCGCGGGTGGTGCCGGCGATGATGTCCGGATCGTGTTGGCGCAGCGAGCGCAGCATCGCCTTGGCGGGTAGCCCCAGTTCGGCGACCACCTGCCAACTGCGCGTCAACGCGACGTGGTCCAGCACACCGTGCAGGCAGGGCAGCGCTTCATCCAGTTCACCGCGTTGTTGCAGGACCAGCACGATGCGGATGCGGGTGCGCATCAGGTGATGATGATTGCCGTCGGCGAGACAGGCTGCCTCCAGCTGGCGCAGGATCGCCAGTGCCGCACTGGTGCGGCTGGCAAGGCTGTGCCAGCGTGCCAACGCGAAGCCGAACGCCGCGCGCTGGCGCCAGTGATGTGCGTGACGCAACGCGTGGGCGAGGCCGGCTTCACCGCCCGTGCGTGCGATCAGCAGATCGGCGCCGGCTTGCGTCGGCAGATCCAGCAGCACTTGCAGGCGCCACGCCACGGCCAGTTCGGACAGGCGCGCCAGCTTACGCGTCTGTGCGATGGCATCGATGTGATCCAGCAGCGTCAGTGCGGCGCGACCGCTGCGATCACGCGCCTTGGCCAGGCCGAGCGCGGTTTCGTGGCCGCTGGCGAACAGGTCCAGCCAACCGTCGTGCTGCTCCAGGAACGCGAGCGAAGGTTCGAGCAGATCGGCGGCTTGATCGTGACGGCCGCGTTCGTACTGCAACTGTGCCAGCAGGCAACTGGCGGCGGCGTGCAGGGTACGGTCGGTGTGTTCATGGCGCTGTGCCAGCTGCATCGCCTGCAGGTAGGCGGCCTCGGCCTCGTCGAGTGCGCCGCGGTAGTACAGGCTCTGGCCAAGGTGCAGCAGGGTGTAGTTGACGCCGATCTCGCTGTTGCAGCGCTGCATGTCTTCGCGGGCCGCCAGCGCGTGGCGCTCGGCGGCGACGAAGTCGGCCTGGCCCAGCGCGGTGGTGGCGCAGATGCAGGCCAGCGTGGCGCGGCCAAGGTGATCGTCCTCGTCCAGTGCGGTGGCCTGCGCGGCGATCTGCACACGGCCGTGCGGATTGCCGCAAATTTCATCGAACAGATCGCGCAGCAGCGCCACCACCACCGTGTAGTCGCGTTGGAACGGTTCGCGCATCGCCGCCGGGAAATCGCGGAAGCGTTCCAGCAGCAACCGTGCATGCGCGAATTCGCCCAGCTTCATGTGCAGATAGGCTTGGGTGAGGTTGAGCGCGGGCGTGTCGCGGATGGTGCGGTGGTCGAAGTGGCGCAGCAGCGAACGCACCTGTGCCGGGCCGTGCTGCAACAACATCTGCCAGGTGCCGGCGCGCGCGATGTAGCCAGCCGCCAGATCGCCGGCGTCGCCGCGCGCGGCATGTCGCACCGCTTCGGCCAGATGGCCGCGTTCGCCGAACCAACGCGCCGCGCGCTGGTGCAGTTGCTGCAATTCGCCGGGTCGTTCGCGTTCGAGTTGCTGCTGGAGATAGTCGGCGAACAGCGGGTGGTAGCGGAACCAGGCGTGTTCGTCGTCGAGCGGGACCAGCAGGCCGTGGAAGTGTTCCAGGCGCGGCAGCAGCGTGCCGCTGTCGGTGCTGCCACGCACATGGTCGGCGAGTGCGTGATCGAAGCGTTCCAGCGGCGCGGTGCGCAGCAGGAAATCGCGCGTGGTCGCATCCAGATCGTTGACCACCTGTTCGGCGAGGTAGGCGGCGATCTCGGCCGAGCGTCCGCTGAAACGGGCCATCTGCGCCGGGCGTCGCGCGTCGCGGGCCAGCCACAGGCGTGCCAGATGCAGCGCCACCGGCCAGCCTTCGGTACTGCGGCGCAACTCCAGCGCGATGTCCTCGGGGACGCCCTCGCCCAGCAGTGCGAGTGTCTCGAATTCATCCAGCGCCAACTGGCTGCTGCCCAGGCGCGCCAGCTGACCTTGCGAGCCCAACCGCGCCAGCGGCAGCGCCGGCGGGCGCCGCGTCGCCAGCAGCAGGTGCAGGCGCGGGCCGGCGTGTTCCACCAGCCGCAGTACGGCCTCGTCGACGACGGCGCAGCTGGCGCGCTCATAGTCATCGAGCAGCACAGTGAGATCGTGCGGGGCGCCATGGATGGCACGGATCAGCAGGTTGACCGCGGTGGTGCAGGTCGGTGCATCCCAGGATTGCTGAAGCACCTGCGTACACAGGGTCGGATCGGCGCCGGCCGCTTGCAGCGCCAGCGCCAGATGTCCGATGAAGCGCTCCGGTTCGGTGTCGTCCTCGTCCAGCGCCAGCCATGCCACGCCAAGGCCGCGCTCCTGCAACTGGCGATGCCACTGCAGCAGCAAGGTGGTCTTGCCGAAGCCGGGGGGCGCCAGCAGCAGGGTCAGGGGAAGTGCGTGCGCCTGTTCGAGCTGGCGCAGCAACGCGTGGCGCGTGACCGCATTGGCACGCAGCTGCGGCGGATCGAGCTTGCAGGCAAGCACCCAGTCGGGCAAAGCGGGGTCGCGTGCGGGGAGCGGACGCGGATTGAGCAACGCAACAGGCTTGAGCATGGCGCGAGGGCAATACCGTGCAATCGACCTCTCACGCGCCTGCCAGCACGCTCGAGGACGGAAGAGACAGTGCGCAGGCCACGTCCGCACCGCCAAAGGCGGCATCCGGCCATACGCGTTGTGTCGAGGGTCCCCACCCATGTCCTTCCGTGGACACCGAGTCCCAACTTATGACACTGGCAAGACAAAAGCAAAGGTCGTTGGGGGTCACGTTGGGTCGCTCGTGATGGGGCGACGGCAGGGTGGGGGACTTGAGGATGGAGGGCATGGTTTTCCGGTGTCGCCGGGCGCCGTTCTGCCAGCCATTCATGGTCGTCCCGGTGGGTTTTCGACCGTCGAATGGCTGATTGGAAGCCACGCCATTTCTGCGATGCATCTACCGTCGTCCCCGCGTAGAGCTTGCCCCTGCGAAGGCGGAGGCGAGGATCCAGTGCCTTTATCCAAGCGCATGCTGTCGCGGGTCTATAACCCATTCGTACTAGCTCTGCGAATTGACCACGCAGGCCTGTACGTACGCCGGTCCAAGCGATGCGTGATGCTGTCTCGTCACCGGTCGATCTGAAGGATGACCTGCGGGTGGCCGCGCTCAGCCAGCGCTGATGCGGAACGCCTCACGTGCTGCGGCCAATGTCGCTTCGATCACCGCGTCGTCATGCGCGCTCGACAGGAAACCCGCCTCGTACGCGGACGGTGCCAGGAACACACCGCGCTCCAGCATCGCGTGGAAGAAGCGGTTGAATGCCGGAGTGTCGCAGGCGGTCGCCTGCGCGTAGGTCTCGACCTTCTGGTCGGTGAAGAACAGCCCGAACATCGCGCCGACGCGGTTGGTGGTGACGGCCACGCCGGCCTCGCGTGCGGCCGCTTCCAGGCCTTCGCACAGGGTGGCGGTGGTCGCAGCCAGGCGTTCGTGGAAGCCCGGCGCCTGGATCAGCTCCAGCATCGCCAGGCCGGCTGCCATCGCCACCGGGTTGCCGCTGAGCGTGCCGGCCTGATAGATCGGGCCGCTTGGTGCGATCTGCGCCATCAGTTCGCGCCGGCCGCCGTAGGCACCCACCGGCATGCCGCCGCCGATGATCTTGCCGAAGGTGGTCAGGTCCGGAACGATGCCGTAATGCGCCTGCGCGCCGCCCAGGGCGACACGGAAACCGGTCATCACCTCATCGAAGATCAGCAGCGTGCCGTGCTTCGTGCACAGCTCGCGCAGATGTTGCAGGTAGCCTTCGAGCGGCGGAATGCAATTGGCGTTGCCGACCACCGGCTCGATGATCACCGCGGCGATCTCGCTGCCGATGTCATCGAACAACTGCGTGGCGCTTTCGAAGTCGTTGTAGCTGAGCGTGGCGGTCAGCTCGCTCAATCCGGCCGGCACGCCCGGTGAGGTCGGCACGCCGAGCGTGAGCATGCCGCTGCCGGCCTTGACCAGGAACGAGTCGCCATGGCCGTGGTAGCAGCCTTCGAACTTGACGATGCGCTGCCGCCCGGTGGCGCCGCGCGCCAGCCGGATCGCCGACAGCGTGGCCTCGGTACCGGAGTTGACCATCCGCACCATCTCGCAGGACGGCACCAGCCGGGTGATCGTCTCGGCCATCGTGACTTCGGCCGGGCAGGGCGCGCCGAATGACAAACCGTTGCCGATCGCCTTGGCGACCGCTTCGCGTACCGCCGGATGGTTGTGGCCGACGATCATCGGGCCCCACGAGCCGACGTAGTCGATGTAGCGGTTGCCGTCCACGTCGAACAGGTACGCACCATCCGCGCGCTGGACGAAGAACGGCTCGCCACCGACCGACTTGAATGCACGCACCGGCGAGTTGACGCCGCCGGGGATCAGCGTCTGCGCCTGGGCGAAAAGGTCGTGGGAACGGGAGTGATCCATGCGGGAAATCCTTGGGGGTCGCGAGTGGAGACGGGCCTGGAAGGCCATGCGTTGCCTATTGTCGCGGCTTCGACGGGATCGCGCCTACCCGGCTCTGCGGGCCCTACCCGTCGTGACCGTGCCGGAGCGCAGGCCGTTCGGCCAACCTCGGGGGGCTAAGGGGGGCATCACGTCATGGCTGATGGTTATTGGGCAGGGGGCGCCCGTCCTTAACAAAGTGTTCAGGCGGTTCTGTCCGATTGGACGGCCGCTTTTCAGGGGTTTGTTTCGTCATTGACGATTTCATTTCGGGGATACAGAGAGCATGAACAAATTGATGCACAGGCGTGCCTTGGCGTTGGCCTTGGCGGTCGCCATCGGCGGCGCGCACGCGCAATCCACCACCGGCAGCATCGTCGGCAGCGTGGCCGATGGCGCCGGCAAGACCGTATTGGTGGAAAACAACAGCGGCTTCAGCCGTGAAGTGCCGGTGGACGCGCGCGGCCGCTACAGCATCGGCAACCTGCCGCTGGGCACCTACAAGATCACCGTGAAGCGGGACGGTGCGGTGGTCGAGAGCCGCGAGAACATCGGCCTCACCGTCGGCGCGAACACGGACGTCTCCTTTACCGCCGGCGCGATGCAGACGCTGGACAGCGTCAGCGTGACCGGCTCGCGCCTGCAGGCCATCGACGTTTCCAGCGTGGATACCCGCACCGTCATCTCCGCCGAGCAGCTGCAGCAGCTGCCGTTGGGACGTAGCGCCGAGGCGATCGCATTGCTGGCGCCGGGGGTGGTAGCCAACAGCGGTGGCTTCGACAACGGCCCGCTGGGTGGTTCGCTGACCAGCTTCGGTGGCTCGGCGGCCAGCGAGAACGCCTACTATCTCAATGGCTTCAACACCACCACTACCCAGAACAACCTCGGTGGCCTGACCCTGCCTTACGGCGCCATCGACCAGCAGGAAATCTTCACCGGTGGCTACGGTGCCCAGTACGGCCGTTCCAATGGCGGCGTGATCAGCCAGGTCGGCAAGCGCGGCAGCAATGAATGGCATTTCGGCGCAGCAGCGGTATTCGAGCCCACTGCGCTGAAGACCGACCAGAAGGACCTCTATTGGCGTCCAGACAGTCAGTCCTCCACCGTCAACAATGCCGCTTACAGGTATGCCCGGGCCGCCGATGGCCTTTACCAGCCGCTGAGCGAGACCAAGGCCACGTCCAATACCTACAGCGCCTATGTCGGTGGCCCGATCGTCCAGGATCGCCTGTTCTTCTTTCTGGCCGGGGAAAAGGTTGACTCCCACGGCACCCGCATCGCCACCAACCGGGACGTCGACAACGGAAGGATCGGCGGCCTGACCGATTACGAATACGAGCAGAAGCGCTGGTACGGCAAGCTGGACTGGTACATCACCGACAACCACCTGCTGGAGGTCACCAGCGCCGGCGACAAGTACAAGACCGACGGTACAACGTACCAGTACGACTACGTCAACCGCGAGCGCGGCGCCTACTACACCAACGAGAACACCAACAAGGCCGGTCCCAGCCTGACGTCGGCCAAGTACACCGGCTATTTCGGCGACAACGTCACGGTGAGCGCGTTGTACGGAAAGATGAAGACGCCGGACGAGATCAGCTACTACAACTACAGTGCCGCCAACGGTCCGGTGATCGGCAATTCCAGCCTGCAGAACCCGGCCTACAACGGCGGCAGCCCGATCGATGGTGCGCAGAAGATCACTTCGATCACCGCATCGGACCGCGAATACGAGAAGGAGAACCTGCGCATCAACCTTGAGTGGCGCATCGGCGACCACACGCTCAGCTTCGGCGTCGACAACCAGGACCTGAAGGCCACGAACATCGGCACCGTGGCGTCCGGCCCCGGGTATGCGTGGAATTACGGCGTGACCAACGATCCCTACGGCACCGCTCCCGGCGCGAACGGCCTGATCAGCCAGTCCGCCAACGAGGCCGGTGGCAAGGGCGCACCGAGTCCGGCCCTGGTCGATCCGACCTACGGCGCATCCGGCTACTACGTCACCAAGGACACCACCAGCGGCCTGAATTCCTACGACGCCAAACAGAAGGCCTACTACATCGAGGACAAGTGGCAGGTGACCGACAATCTGCTGCTGAGCCTGGGCGTGCGCAAGGACGAGTTCACCAACTACGTGCCGATCAGCAATGAGCCTTACATCAGCGTCGACGCATGGTCGCCGCGTATCGGCTTCAGTTGGGATGTGCATGGCGATTCCAGCCTGAAGGTGTTCGGCAACGTCGGTCGCTACTACCTGGGCCTGCCGCTGTCCGCGGTCGGGTTGTTCACCTCCTCGGTCTCCAAGACCGAATACTTCACCTACAGCGGTATCAATGCCGACGGCACGCCGATCATTTCCCAGTCGCTCGGGCCGGCGGTATCGGCGAACTCCCGCTTCGGTCGCGCCTCGGACCCGAAAGCCGCCGTGGTCAAGGACATCAAGGGCGAGAATCAGGATGAGGTCATTCTCGGCTTCGCCCAGGAACTGGGCATCGGTTGGGTGTACGGAGTACGCGCCACCTACCGCCGCCTCAACGACGCGATCGATGACCAGAACTTCGACGA
Organism: Pseudomonas sp. GW821-FHT07E12; assembly: GCF_058986605.1. NCBI lineage: Bacteria > Pseudomonadati > Pseudomonadota > Gammaproteobacteria > Pseudomonadales > Pseudomonadaceae > Pseudomonas > Pseudomonas sp. GW821-FHT07E12. The sequence goes on from NZ_JBYSVX010000004.1 coordinate 100,235, forward strand.
GGACAACATCGGCTTGGCCAACTCGGCCGCCGCGCAGGGCGTGGACATCGACTGGACCCGGACCGCAGGTGCGGAACTGATCAACCCGGGCAGGACCAACGTCTGGAACGTCTATGACACCAGTGGCAACCTGCGCCAAGTCACGGTGACTCGCGAGGCGGCCGGTTTCCCGAAGCTCAAGCGCAACTATTCGGCGGTGGAGTTCAACCTGGAGCGGCCGTTCGACGGCAAGTGGTACGCCAAGTTCAACTATGTGTGGTCGCATAGCTACGGCACCACCGAGGGCCAGTTGCGGTCGGATCTGTGGCGCACCGGTGGCGCGCTGGGCAGCTACCAGGGGCAGGCGTCGGTATCGACCACGCAGAGCTGGGACCACGCGGCGCTGATGGAGCACGTCAATGGCGACCAGTCCAACGACCACCGCCACCAGATCAAGCTGTTCGGCTACTACCAGCTGACCAGCGAGTTCGGCATTTCCGCGAACGCCAGCCTGATCTCCGGCGCACCCAAGAACTGCCTGGGCAACTACTACGGGACCGCCTACAGCGGCACCGATCCGGCTGGCTACGGCGGCAGCAGCATCACTGGCGGCCCCTATCACTACTGCTACAACCCGGCGACCGGCACGGGCACTGCTTCGCCTCCGGGATCGCACGGTCGCCTGCCGTGGATCAACCAGTTCGACCTGGGGTTGACCTTCAAGCCGGATTTCGCCGATGGCAAGCTGGCTTTCAACCTCAACGTCTTCAACGTGTTCAACGCGCAGAAGCCGACCAACCTGTATCCGTTCTCGCAGTTGCCCGACGGTACGGCCAACCCGCTGTATGGCCAGCCGGTTGCCTACCAGGCCCCGCGCTATGCACGACTGACCGTCAGTTACGACTACTGACGTTCTCCGGCCCGCCGTCTGGCGGGCCGGAGTCTTTCCCGGCCGCCGCGCCATTCCAGCGCGGCGGCTTTTTTTGTGAGTCCCTCACAAGAGCACGGCACATCCTTGTGCCGATTTTTTTGTGGGAGGGACTTCAGTCCCGACACCTTGCCGGTATCGATAAGGCGTCGGGACTGAAGTCCCTCCCACAGGTTTCCGCAAGTGTGAAGGGGGCTTTCCCTTATCCGGGCAAGTCAAAACAGGCGCGATACGCTCGCAACACCGCCAACGGATCGCCCGCCGAGTACACGCTGCTGATCGTTGCGACCAGCTCGGCGCCGGCCTCGATGGCGGGGCCGCAGTTATCGGGCGTCAGGCCGCCGATCGCCACGCGCGGCACACCGAGGTGCGCGGAATCGCGCAGCAACTGCGGCGTGACGCGGTAGGTGGTGCGCTTGCTCGGACTGGGGAAGAACGCGCCAAACCCGACGTAGCTGGCGCCGGCCGCGACCACGCGCTCGGCGCGATCGAGCTGGTCGTAGCAGCCGACGCCGACGATCGCACCCGGGCCGAGCAGCGCCCGGACTTCGGCGACGTCGCCATCGTTGGCGCCCAGATGCACGCCGGCGGCGCCGACCTCGTGCGCCAGTCGCGCATCGTCGTTGACGATCAACGGCACCCCGGCCTCGGCGCAGAGTGCCTGCAGCGCGCCGGCCTGTTCACGGCGCAACGCCGCGTCGGCCTGCTTGTTGCGGTACTGCAGCCAGACGATGTCGCCGAGCAGCGGTCGTGTACGTGCCAGCAGGCGTGCGGTGTCGGCCTCGTCGGGCGTGATCAGATAGACGCCGCGGACGGCGGAGAGAGCGGGCATCGGCAGAGCTTCCTGGGCGGGGAGTGGAGTGGGACAATGCGGGGTCCCATCCGTACCGCGATTATCCGATGAGCAACACGCCCGAAACCATTTATCGCAGCTGGATGTGCGTGGTCTGCGGTTTCATCTACCACGAAGAGGACGGACTGCCCGAAGAGGGGATCGCCCCGGGCACGCGCTGGGAAGACATCCCGGACACCTGGACCTGCCCGGATTGCGGCGTGACCAAGGACGATTTCGAGATGGTGGAGATGTAATCCACCTGGACCTGGTTGGACGACGTTCGCGCGTTCTCCGGCCTGTTGTCCCCGCGAACGCGGGATCGAAGATCCATGGACGTACCCACAGTGTCAGCGGGACGCGGATGGCATCCCGCTCCTCGGCATGTCAGGTCATCCTTCGACTTGCTCGAAAGACCCTGGATCCCTGCTTTCGCGGGATGACGGGTAGGGTTTTGCAGGAAAGCCGCAGTGAAGCGCACGCGCCTAATGCGCGTGAAAGCGCCGTCCGCCCAGATCGATCAGGTGCTCGCGCATGCCGGCGGCATCCTGCGCCTGCGGGTTCAACTGCAGGTAGCGGGCCAGATCCTCGCGGGCGCCGTTGGCATGGCCCAGGTGCAGATACGCCAGGCCACGGTCGCGCAGGGCCTCGGGCTGGTCGGGCATCAGCTTGATGATGCGGTCGGCGCTGCGGGCGGCGCGGTCCCATTGCTCGTCGTCGGCGTAGACGCCGTGCAGGTTGCGCAGCACGCGCACCAGGATCGCGCGATTGGGCGCCGGATCGAGGATCCGCGCCAGCGCGCCGTCGTCGGGAATCTCCCCGCCCAGGTGCGGACGCGCGCGCTCGCGCAGCTCGTCCACGCCGAGCGGGCGGCCGCCGTTGAACGGGTCCATCACCAGCAGCCCGTCGTCCACCGGCAGGCGCACCAGGAAGTGGCCCGGGAAGGACACCCCATCGAGCGGAATGCCGAGCCTGCGCGCCACTTCCATCTGCACCATCGCCAGCGAGATCGGGTTGCCGAGGCGGCGCTCGAAGACCTGGTTGATGTAGCTGTTGCGCGGGTCGTAATACTCGTCGTGGTTGCCGGTGTAGCCCAGTTCCTCGAACAGGTGGCGATTGACCGCGGCGATCTTCAACGGCCACACATCGATCGAATCGACCTCATGGCGCAGGTGCTCGACATGGCTCTGCACCAGCGTGTCGTAGGTGGCCGCGTCGAGTTCCGGGTATTCGTCGCGCGCGATCAGCAGCGCGGTCGCCAGCAGCGGCAGCGACTCGTCGTCCTGCTTGGCCAGCGAGTTCCAGCCCGGCAATGTGAGGCGTTCCTCCATGGCGCAAGACTGGAGGCAAATTACGGCATGTTCAAGTCCGGTGCCGCCCGACAGGCCGCACGCCGCGCCCTAGCCGGCGCGGGCGATCAATGCAGCGGAGGGATGCCCGGGCCGAAGGTGAGCTCGGTGCCGTCCTGCAGCTTGAGCCGCTCGGCCTGGCCGGCATTGAGTTCCAGCACGTAGCGCGCGGGCTTGCCGCTGGGGTAGGGCGGGCAGGCGTTGCCGGCCGAGCACGGCGGCACATCACGCTGCTGTGACACCAGCTTGCGCTGCTCGTCGAAGTACAGGATGTCCAGCGGGATCTTGGTGTTCTTCATCCAGTACGCCTGCGGCTCGGTGCGATCGTGGATGAACAACATGCCGTGGCCGGGATCCATCTCGTAGCGGAACATCAGGCCGCGTGCACGCGTGGCGTCGTCCTGGGCCAGCTCGACCTGATAGCGCTGGCCGCCCAGTTCCACCCACTTGCCGCCGGCACTGGCGCAACCGCCGATCAACAGCAGCAGGGAAAGCAAACAGACGCGGAGCAGGGCGTTCATGGCGAGGTTCCAGCGGGAGGGCGCTGCGCACCTTCGGGGATGGCGCCAGGCCCGTCAAGCCAACCCGGTGGAGGGCGCCAGCCACTGTTCGAACAACTGCCGGCTCTCGTGCCGCAGTCGTTCCAGCAGGGCCACCGATGGCTGCGCGAACAGTTGGCAGGCCAATGCGAGCGAGGCCGCATCCACACCGAACGGATCCTCGGCGTGGCGGCCCAGGCTGAAGAAGCGGTCATACAGATCGAAGCGGCTTTCGATCAGGTGCGTGATGTCGGCATCGAGTTCCTCCTGCACATCGCAATCGCCCAGATGCAGCGGCAGCGGCCACTCGCGCAACGGGCGCACCGGCGCGAGCAGGTCCGTGGAATCGCCGGGCGTGCCGGGATGCAGCACCCGGCACGCCAGCCAGAAACGGAACAGGCCCAGTTCCGCGATGGCCTGGCGCGGACTCGGATGCCGGGCGAGCAGGTCGGCATAGTGCCGGCGATAGTCCAGGGCCGCATAGGCGGCGACCTGCGGACCGGTGCTGGCGGGCGTTGCGGAAGGGCTGCGTAAGCGGTGCGTCATATGCCGTCTCCATTCGGTGGGGGGACTTCCTTGCGTACATGAAAGCAATAAGTTGAATATAATGGAAGTGACAGGTGAGTTCACGCTGAGCGTGCTACGTAACGTTGCGCGCCATGAGCGATGAACGTCTTCAGTTCTCCAGTCGCCTGGCCGGGGCGATGCGAGCCGCAGGCTACGAGCCGCGGCCGGCGGTGCTGTTTCGCCTGTTCAATACGCGTTATCCCGGACGTTCGGTGACGTTCCAGAGCGCTTCGCGCTGGCTGGGCGGACGTTCGATTCCCGAGCAGGACAAGCTGCAGGTGTTGGCCGACCTGTTCGGCATCGCTCCGCATGTGCTGCGCTACGGCAACGGACGCAGCGTGGCCGAGCCGCGCGCGCCATGGCCGCCACCGCAGACCGGGGCGCATGAGCGCGAGGTGATCGAGGCCTATCTGGCGCTGCCGTTGCGGCAGCGCGAGTTGGTCGGTGAGCTGGTGCAGTTGCTCGCCAAGAAGGTCTGATCAGAGCCGCAGAACAACTTGTAGGAGCGGCTTTAGCCGCGATGGAGCTCTACCAGGAAAGCTTCATCGCGGCTAAAGCCGCTCCTACAAAGGCGGTCACGAGGTGTTCCGACCGCTCAAAACACCTGCGGCGGTTCTCCGCCGACGATCACCACGTCGGCGCGGCGACGTGCGAACAGGCCGACGCAGACCACGCCCGGGATCTGGTTCAACAGCGCTTCCAGCTTCACCGGGTCGGCGATGTGCAGGTTGTGCACGTCCAGCACCACGTTGCCATTGTCGGTGACCACGCCTTGGCGCCAGACCGGCTGGCCGCCGGTGAGTGCGACGATCTCGCGTGCGACCAGGCTGCGTGCCATCGGGATCACCTCGACCGGCAGCGGGAAGTGGCCCAGCACCGGCACCTGTTTGCTCGGATCAACGATGCAGATGAACTGCTTGCTGGCCTCGGCGATGATCTTCTCGCGGGTCAGCGCCGCGCCACCGCCCTTGATCAGGCACTTGTTGGGATCGCACTCGTCGGCGCCATCCACGTACAGCGACAGCGTGCCGGTGTGGTTGAGGTCGAGCACCTCGATGCCGTGCTGGAGCAGCCGTGCGGTGCTCTGTTCGGAACTGGACACGGCGCCCTTGATGCGGTGCGCGTTACGGCCCAGTGCGTCGATGAAGTAGGCCACGGTCGAGCCGGTGCCGACACCGACGATCATGCCGTCTTCGAGATAGTCGATGGCCTTTTCGGCGGCCAGCCGTTTTGCTTCGGACATGGGATTCGGAATTGGGGATTGGGGATTCGTAAAAGCGGGAGCGAGGTCGGTGGGGCGCATCCCCAATCCCGAATCCCCAATCCCGGCTATTCCAAAGAAAGCAACAGCTTCCACTGCGCGGCGGTGACCGGGAACACTGACAACCGGTTGCCGCGTGCGGTCAGCGGGAACGCCTCGCCCAGTGCTTCGGCGTGCTGTTTGATCTCGTCCAGCGCGATGGTGCGCTTGAGCTTGCGCTCGAACGCCACGTCCACCAGATACCAGCGCGGCTGCTCGCGGCTGGCCTTGGCGTCGTAATAGTCCGACTTCGGCTCGAACTGGGTGGCATCCGGATACGCCTCGCTGGCCACCGTGGCCAGCCCGACGATGCCCGGCACCTTGGTATTGGAGTGGTAGAACAGGATGCCGTCGCCGACCTTCATGCCGTCGCGCATGAAATTGCGCGCCTGGTAGTTGCGGACCCCGTTCCAGGGTTCGGTGCGCACGCGTTCAAGATCGTCGATCGAGAAGGCGTCCGGTTCGGACTTCATCAGCCAGTAGCGCTTGCGGGCGGTCATGCGGGATCGGAGGCGGTCAGGAAGGTGTGGTGTTCGGTACAGATCGCGTCCAGCGGCACGTCCCAAGTCTCGGCGCTCACCGCGTCGGTCTGCTGCACGGAAAACGCAGCGCCAATCAGCCAGGGCGGCGGCGCTTGGGCCTGGCGGAAGGCGAAGCTGCGATCATACCAGCCGCCTCCCATGCCCAGCCGGTGCCCGGCCGTGTCGAAGCCGACCAGCGGCGTCACCACGAGTGCCATCTGCACCGGCGTGAGCGTCTCGGTGATGGCGATGTCCGGCTCGGGGATGCCGAAGCGGTTGCTGCGCAACGGCGCGCCCGGACGCCATGGCGCAAAGCGCAACGTGCCGTCCTCGTGCAGCACCGGCAGGCAGTAGCTCAGCGCAGCAGGCAGGCGCAACTGGAACGCATGCAGCGCGATCTCGCCGTCCATCGCCCAGTAGCCACCGACGAAGCCCTGCGCCGGCAGGAACGGCAGCGCCAGCAGGCGCTCGGCCAGGCCCTCGGCTGCCGCGATGCGTTCGCTGGCCGGCAGGGCACGGCGGACATCACGCAGTTGGCGGCGCAGACGGTCGCGATCTTCGGTCATGGGTGGCAGGCAACGGAGGGCTGCGCATCATCGCCGAAGCGGTGGCGCGGGGGAAACGTCGTGGTGCGGGCTGCGGGTTCTGTGATGAGCTGCATGCTCCCGGGCGGTCTTGTGGGAGGGACTTCAGTCCCGACGGGCGGTACCGGTAAAGCGTCGGGACTGAAGTCCCTCCCACAAAGGCTGGCCGCACGGGCTTACGGGAATTCCACGAGGCTCCCGTCGAGCGGCAACTGCAGTTGCCGCTTTTCGGGCTTACGCGCAGGCCAGCGGACCGGTTTGGTCGGATCGAAGGTGTCCTCGACCTCCCCTTGTCCGAGCAAAACGAAAGCATCGATGACAAACGGCAACCCTTCCGACTGCTCGAACGTCGGCCGGTCGCTGAGATGGAAATGCAGGTGCGGCGCGCCGGCAGAACCGGTCTGGCCGAGCCGGCCCAGGACCGCGCCACGCCGGACATGCTGGCCAACCGCAACCGTCACGCTGTCGGTCTGCAGATGTGCGTAGTGGGCATAGACGCCCGGTGCGATCTCCAGCACCACGAAGTTGCCGTACAGGGTGCGCGCGGTGAGATCTTCAGGTGTTTCCAGCGGTGTCATGGGCTTGCCGTTCGGCACTCCGTCGCGGACATCGACCACCACGCCATCGGCCACCGCGAGCACGTCATGGCCGTAACCCACCCAGTCGGCATCGGTGGTCGACGTGAGCGAGTCGTGCTTGCCGCGGACCGAATGGTTGTGGCTGTCCAGCCCGAACCAATCGATCGCGAAGCGCTGCGGGATGCTGAGCTTGCCGTCGATCGCGACCACGCCGCCCCAATGGTGCGACTGGTGATTGCCCGGGCCCTCGACCGCGAGCCAGCGCCCGCCGCGCAAGGGCGAGGCGATCGTGAGCGCGGGGGACTGGATCACCGGGGTGCGGATATCGTCGGCGCGCTGGATCGCGTCCTTGTCGGCAAGGAAGGTCAGCTGATGGCGCAGCGAGGCTGGTTGCGCGCCCGCGGGCAGTGCCAGCCACAGGAACAGCGTCTTGCTCTTGCCTGATTCGATCGGGATGCCGTCCTGCGGGGCGTCGCCAGCGGCCGGCTGCGCGAGCAGCGCCTGCAACGCGGGGCCTTCGAACGTGGTCAGCGGTGTCGTAGCGTTGTCGGCGAAGATCGCCACGCCGGTCAGCTTCAGCGGATCGGTGCCGTCGTAGAAACTGCTGATCCGCAGCTCGTAACCCAGGTGCTGCACGCCGTCGCTGCCGGCAACCGCGCGCGGGGCGAACAGGATGCGCGCCTCGACCTGGGCTTGATGGACGTTGGCGGCAACCTCCGCCTGGGCAGGCGTGGCGGTCTGCGCGGCCGCAGGAAGCGACCACGCGCTCACGGAGCCGGCAACGGCGATGAGGCCGAGGACGGCACTGCGTACTGAAAGGGAGGTCATGCGGGGCCGCCATCACGATATTGAACAGTCTCAATACGATGGCAGATTGTTCAGGTCAATGTACGCATCGACCTCGGGGAGCCTTGAACGCGATGGCCGCAACAGGCGGCGCCCCCAACCCACACAAGCCGGTTTCCTTCGAACCGGTCTTGCATGGGGGCAAAAAATGCATTCTCCGCGGTGACGATGCGTGCGAAACGACCTTGAACCCGGGGTTCAAGTGGGAACGCTGGGAGGCCATCGGGCTTTCCGCTGCGAGGCGGACATGCACACCCGGCGTCGTCGCGCCCCCGTGGTCGTAATTAAGGGACAAGGCGAATGTTTGCACACGCCGTCGTTCACAGCAGAGAACGCGTCGCCATTATAGCCAGCGTGCCCGGCGTGGGAAGGTTATTTGTCGAATTTGGGTTCCCGGGGAATTCATTTTTCCCATGGAAGTGCGCATTGGGTTTCAACGCGGTGTATCGGGCAGGTTGTCCATGCGCCGGTTGAGCTCGTCGAGCGTGCGTGCGAGCTCGCGGTTGTACAGCGCCTGTTCGTCGCGCAGTTGTTGCAGCTCGTGGGCGAGATTGAGCGCGGCCAGCACGGCGACGCGGTCGAGCGCGGCCATCCGGTTGTTGCCACGGATCTCGCGCATGCGCGCGTCGAGCATGCGCGCGGCGGCATTCAGGCTGTCACGTTCCTCGCCGGTGACGCCGACGGTGTACTCGCGGTCGAGGATGCGGACGCTGACCGGCTCGGTGGGGTGACTCACGTGTGCTGCTCCAGCGACTTGAGTCGGGTGATCATCGCTTCCACCCGTGACCGTGCCTGTTCATTCTTGGCCAGCAGTTGCGAGCGCTCGCCGATCAGTTGTTCCTGCTGGTGGCGCAGGCTGCGGTTCTCATCGGCCAGGCGCTGGCTGCGTTCGACCAACGCCTCCACGCGTGCGGCCAGGGCACGGAGTTGGGCGAGGGCGTCGGCGTTGTTCATGCGCGGAAGATAGGCGGCGGCTGGAGCGGTGGTCAAGATGGCATCGGTTCGGCCTGGTCGGCTGTCGGCATGCGCCGCAGCAGGATCTCGCAGGCCTCCGGTTCCAGCGCCGGTGAGACCAGGTAGCCCTGGATCTCGTCGCAGCCGTGGCGGCGCAGGAACTCGACCTGGCGGGCATCCTCCACGCCTTCGGCGACCACCTTCAGCGACAGCGAGCGGGCCATCGCGATGATGGCGCTGGTGATGGCCTGGTCGTCGCTGTTGCAGGTGAGATCGGCGATGAATTCCTGGTCGATCTTGAGCGTGTCGATCGGCAGGCGCTTGAGGTAGGCGAGCGAGGAGTAGCCGGTGCCGAAGTCGTCGATCGCCAGGCCCACACCGAGTTTGCGCAATGCATGCAGGACGTCGGCATTGCCGAGCGTGTCGCTCATCACCGCGCTTTCGGTCAGTTCCAGTTCGATCCGCTCGGGCGCGACGCCGGTCTCGTGCAGGATGCGCGCGAGGGTGTCGGGCAGGTTGCCGTGGTCGAGCTGGATCGCCGAGACATTCACCGATACGGAGATGTTGTCGATGCCGCGCTGCGCCCACAGTTGCAGCCGTCGACAGGCCTGCTGCAGCGCCCATTCACCGAAGGCGAGGATCAGGCCGGTTTCCTCGGCCAGCGGGATGAAGCGGTCCGGCGACACCGCGCCGAATTCCGGGCTGTCCCAGCGCATCAGCGCTTCGAAACCGACGATGCGATGCTCGTGCAGCGAGTAGCGCGGCTGGTAGACCAGCCGCAGTTCGTCCTCGATGCGCACACGCCGCAGTGCGTTGGCCAGCAGCGCGCGCTGGTGGGTGCCTTCGTCCATCTGCGGCGAGTACAGCTTGTAGGTACGCCGCCCGGTGGCCTTGGCGCGGTACATGGCGGTGTCGGCGAACTTGAGCAGTTCGTCGGGCTGTTCGCTGTGGTCGGGAAACAGGCTGATGCCGATCGAGGGCGAGATCGCCACTTCGCGGTTCTCATCCAACTGCAATGGCACTTCGAAGCGGGCCAGCAGTTGCCGTGCGGCTTGTTCGGCCTCGCCGATACCGGACAGGCCGTCAAGTACGACGGTGAACTCGTCACCGCTGAGGCGCGCGGCGGTGTGGCGCAGGCCGGTGGCGTGGCGGATGCGTTCGGCCGACAGCCGCAGCACGCGATCACCGGCGGCGTGGCCCATCGAGTCGTTGACGTCCTTGAAATGATCCAGATCGAGGAACAGCACCGCGACCCGCTCGCCGTGGGTGCGGGCGTGCGCGATCGCCTGCTCCAGGCGCTCGGACAGCAGGGCGCGGTTGGGCAGGCCGGTCAGCGCGTCGTACTTGGCCAGGTAACTCAGTTCCTGCTCGGTGCGTCTGCGGACGGTGATGTCGTCCATCACCAGCACGTGCAGGACGCGCTGGCCGGATGCGTCGCGGATCCGGTTGTGGCGCAGGCTGCAGAGGATTTCCTCGCCGTCGCGACGCACTTTCCAGGCTTCGCCTTCCCAATGGCCGTCGCGTTCGACCGAGTCCCGCATGTATTCGTTCTGGCGGCTGTCGATGGGGCGGTCGAGCAGATGCAGCGGCTGTCCCAGTACCTGCGCTTCGTCGTGTCCGGTGATGCGGGTGAAGGCGGCGTTGATCGAAACGAAGTGCAGGTGCTGGTCAAGCACGGCGACGGCCTCGTGCATGCGCTGCAGGATCTCGGCGGCGATGTCCGGTTCGGCGCCGGCCAGCCGCGCCGGGGCGAATGGCCGGGCGATGCCGGCCAGATGCAACGGCGTGCCGGCGGCGTCGCGTTCGACCACGCGGGCGTGGATGTCCAGCCAGCTGCAATGGCCGACAAGTTGCAGGTCCACGCGTTGTTCGGTTCGGAAATGCTCCACATCGCCTGCGCGGCATGCGTGGACATGGCTGCGCAGGCCGGGCAGGTCGTCCGGATGCAGGCGCGCGAGCAGCTCGTTCTTGTCCAGTTCCAGGGGGCGCTGCGGTTGGCCCGGGATCTGCTCGGCATAGAGCCACAGCCGGCCGCGGGCGAGATCGTAGGTCCAGAGTTGTCCGCTATTGCCGTGCAGCGCGCGTTCGAGTGCCTGCAGATGCGCTTGGCGCGGGTCGCGCCGGTAGCCGCGCAGCCGCCAGCCGAGGATGCCGGCGCACAGCGCCGCCGGAATCACCACGATCCAGGCCGGGAGCACCGACATCGGCGCGGCAAGCCCCACGACGATGCAGACAGGCGGCATGGGGCAGGGGATGCTCTGAGAGTATGGAAGCACCAGAGTGTAGGTGGCGACATGGAAGCCGCACAAGGCGAAAAGCACTGGCCGGCATTACACTGCGTAGCCCGATGGAAGGATTGTCGTCCGTCCGCCATCGTTCACCGGATCGAGACTGCGGAATGACCATGAATCACCTGCCTGATGTGTTGGCCGTGCAACAGGAGAGCCAGCAATTGGGGTTGGCCGCGAACGCGGCCGAGCTGCATGGCGGCCTGAGCGGCTGGCTGGCCGGCGGCGGCGATAACAGCGAACGCTGGCCGGCGCTGATCCTGGCCGATGACAGCCTGCCGACGCCGGCCCAGAACGGCCCGTTGGAGCAGTTGCGGCAGGCTACGTCCAGCCAGCTGGAAGACCGCGATTTCGCCTTCGAGCTGTTGCTGACTGAAGACAGCGCGCCACCGGCCGCGCGCGCCGATGCCTTGTTCGAGTGGTGCCGCGCGTTCCTGGGCAGTTTCGGGCTGGCCTCGGGCAAGCGCCCGCAGCTGTCGGAGGAAGGCGATGAGGCGCTGCGCGACCTGGCCAAGCTGGCACAGGCGTCGAGCGCCGATTTCGACAGCACCGACGAGGATGAGGACGCGCTGGCCGAGATCGAGGAATTCGTGCGCGTGGCGGTGCTGCTGCTGCACAGCGACTGCGTGCTGGGGCCGCGTTATCGGCAGCGTCTGAACTAGAACGTGTCGGGATCCGGTACGCCCGCGTAACGGTGGGGTGCCGTGTTGTAGCGCGGCGCTTGCTCCGCTGGAGGCTTTCTCGGCATGACCCGGCGGGGCAAGCTCCGCGCTACGGTCCAGTTGGTCTTTTGCAATGAATATCCAACTCAACAAGTTCTCATGAAGAAGCTCACCGGCATCGGGGCGGCCGAGTACGTGCGGCGCCGCAGGCAGCTGATGGAAATGGCTGGCGAGGACGCGATCCTGGTGCTGCCGGCCGCGCCGGAGCGCGTGCGCAGCCACGACACCCACTACCCGTACCGGCAGGATTCGGATTTCTGGTACCTGAGTGGTTTTCCAGAGCCTGACGCGGTGCTGGTGCTGGTGCCCGGGCGCCGGCATGGCGAGGTGGTGCTGTTCTGCCGCGAGCGCGATCCCGAGCGCGAGGCGTGGGACGGACCGCGCGCCGGGCAGGAAGGTGCGGTCGAGCAATACGGCATGGATGATGCGTACCCGATCGAGGATCTGGACGACATCCTGCCGGGACTGCTGGAAGGGCGCTCGCGGGTCTACTACCACTTCGGTCGCGATGTCGATTTCGACCTCAAGCTGATCGGCTGGGTGAATCGGGTGCGCTCGCAGGTGCGCCACGGTGCGCAGCCGCCGCACGAGTTCCTGGAGCTGGGCCACCTGCTGCACGAGCAGCGCCTGTTCAAGTCACGCGACGAGATCGCGCTGATGCAACGCGCGGCCGACATCAGCGTGCAGGCGCACCGCATCGCGATGCGCGTGGCGCGCGCCGGCATCCACGAGTACGAGCTGCAGGCCGATATCGAGCGCGAGTTCCGCGCTGCTGATGCCTGGCCGGCCTACGGCAGCATCGTCGGCACCGGCAGCAACGCCTGCGTGCTGCATTACCGCGCCAACAACGCCAGGACACGCGACGGCGAGCTGGTGCTGATCGACGCCGGCGCCGAGTACCGCGGCTACGCGGCCGATATCACCCGCACCTTCCCGATCAACGGACGCTTCAGCAAGGAGCAGCGCGCGCTGCACGATCTGGTTGGCGCCGCGCAGGCCGCCGCGCTGGAACAGGCGCGGCCGGGCATTGCCTACGAGGAAGGCCATCTCGCCGCGATCGAGGTGTTGACCGAGGGGCTGTTGCAGCTGGGGCTGCTGAGTGGCGATCTGGAAGAAAACATCGTTGACGGCAGTTACAAGCGCTTCTACCGGCACAAGACCGGGCACTGGCTGGGGCTGGACGTACACGATGTCGGCGACTACAAGGTCGCGGGCGAATCGCGCCTGCTGGAACCGGGCATGGTGTTCACGATCGAGCCCGGCCTGTACGTATCGCCGGATGACACCAGCGTTGCAGAGAAGTGGCGTGGCATCGGGATCCGCACCGAGGACAACGTGGTGATCACCGAGGATGGTCATCATGTGTTGACCGGTGTGCTGGCGCGCTCTGCGGAGGAGATCGAGGCGGAGATGGGGGACGGCCGGGAATAGGGAATGGGGAATCGAAAAAGCAGAAGGCCGCCTGTTGGGCGGCCTTCGAGTTTTCTGATGGCGGCGAGTGTCAGTGCTGCTTTCTCACAACCTTTCAGTCGTCGTCCCCGCGAAGGCGGGGATCCAGCGACTTGGGTTGTTACTGAGATAAGACACTGGGTCCCCGCCTTCGCGGGGACGACGGTCGGGTTTCATGCGGCAACTGACCGTCAGCGCGAAGCAGCGTGCTGGTTGAAGCGTCGATCATCACCTTTGCTTCAATGAATCTCAAATCCCTAATCCCTAATCCCGGTTGTGGGAGGGACTTCAGTCCCGACAGGCTCTACCGGCAAAGCGTCGGGACTGAAGTCCCTCCCACAAAGAGACAACGGCGCCGGCTGAAGCATCAGACATCGCCTTTGCTTCAACGATTCTCCATTTCCCATTACCGGCGGCCGCCGCGGCGGCCGTTGAAGCATCGACCATCGGCCTGGCTCCAACGAACCCCAAATCCCGGTTGTGGGAGGGACTTCAGTCCCGACGGGCTTTATCGGCAAAGCGTCGGGACTGAAGTCCCTCCTACAAAGAGCCAACGGCGTTGGCAGAAACATCAGCCATCGTTTTTGCTTCAACGATTCCCCATTCTCTATTCCCCATTCCCGGCCGCCGCCGCAAACACCGGCCGGGTCAAATTCTCCGGCTCACCGTCAGTGCATACCACCTCGTCTTCGATGCGGATGCCGCCGTAAGGCTTGAACTGCTCCACGCGCTGCCAGTCCACGCTGTCGGCGTGGCCGGCCTTCTTCACTTCGTCGAGCAGCATGTCGATGAAGTAGAGGCCGGGTTCGATGGTGACGACCATGCCCGGTTCCAGTACGCGGGTCAGGCGCAGGTACGGGTGGCCGGCGGGGCGCTCGATGCGGCCGCCACGGTCGCTGGCGGCGAAGCCGGCGACCTCGTGGACCTGCGCGCCGATGCCGTGGCCGATGCCGTGCGGGAAGAACGCGGCGCTGACGCCGGTGGCCAGTGCCGCTTCCGGCGAGACGGTGATGACGCCGAAGTCCTTGAGCACGCCCATCAGCGCCAGGTGCGCGTCGATGTGCAACTGCTTGTAGTCGAAGCCGGCACGTACCGCCTGGCCCATCGCGATCTGCGCCTTGTCCACCGCGTCGATCAACGCCTGGAACTCGCCACCGGTGTCGGCCGCATAGGTGCGGGTGATATCGCTGGCGTAGCCGTGCGCGGAGGCGCCGGCGTCGATCAGGAAGCTGCGCAGCGGCTGCGGTGCGGTGCGGCTCAGTTCGGTGTAGTGCAGCACCGCGCCGTGTTCGTTGAGCGCGATGATGTTGCCGTAGGGCAGGTCGTTGGCATCCTGGCCAACCGCGCTGCAATAGGCCATGTGGATGTCGAATTCGCTGCGGCCGGCGCGGAACGCAGCCTCGGCGGCGCGGTGGCCGCGCACTGCCAGCACTTGCGCCTGACGCATCAGTGCCAGTTCGTAGGGCGTCTTGAAGGCGCGGTGATATTCCAGATAGTTCAGCACCGGCTCGGGATTGTTCGGCACGTAGACGCCGAGTGCGCTCTGTGGCTCACCGAGGATCGCGCTGCGCGCAGGGTTCTTCGGCAACAGGGCAAGGGCTTCTTCCGGAGTGCGGATGATCTGCACGTCGAAGTGCTCGACCCACCAGCCGCTCGGCGCGTCCGGCACCACGTGCCAGTAGTCGAAGGGTTGGTGGAAGATCACCTTCGGCCGCTCGCCAGGCGTGTAGACCAGCCAGCTGTTGGGCACGCGGGTCAGCGGCAGCCAGGTCTTGAACGGCGGGTTCACCGCGTACGGATAGTCGCGATCGTCGAAGAACTGGTAGTGCAGCGTGCCGCTCGGGATCACCAGATGATCGAAGCCGCCGCGTGCCAGCGCTTCGTCGGCGCGTTGCTTGAGGACGGTGAGGTGCGCCGGGTACAGCGCGGCCGGATCTTGCGGGGTCATGGCAGGCTCGTTCGGTGTCGCGGAGAGGCTGCGATTTTGCCGCAAAGCGACGGCAGGGCGCAGTTGACGCGTATTCGCAGGAGCGCCTTCAGGCGCGATGGGGCTTTACAGGGAAAGCTCCATCGCGCCTGAAGGCGCTCCTACGATTGCTCGGGACGGCAACCTTGCGGCGCTAGGCCGGCATCTGCGCCGAGTCGACCCACTCGCGCAACTGCTCGCGGTAGGCGTCGCACAGGGCGATGAAGCGGAACCCGGCCCAGGCCTGGCCCGGCGCATGCGCCTGCTCGGACCACAGCAGGTGCACGCCGGTGCTGATCTCGACCTCGCGGCCGTTGCGGTCCGGTAGCGGAAAGCTCACCTGATACAGCGCGTCCTCCACCAGCGGCACCGAGGCGAGCAGCAGCATGCCGCCTTCGGAGACATTGCCGATATGGCCGATCGGCGCGTCGGCGATGAAGTCGTGCACCGGAATCGTTGCAGCGGGTTGGCGGCGCGGCGAGCGCCTGGCTTCTGCGGTCAAGTGGGGAACTCCGGTGAAGTGGGGGCACGCTGGCTGCCGGCCAGGACGCGCAGGGCACGTACCGTCGCCTGCCATGCGCGGTCGATCAGCCGTCCCTTTTCTTCGGTGACGATGCGTAGCTGGCTGCTGGCCATCAGTCGTGCCAGCGCATCCAGCGAGTATTCGTTGATCTTCTGGCCGCGCTGGTTGACGAACAACGCGTGATCGGTGACCAGGCTGTACCAGGACAGGCGTCGGCGCTGGGCATCGCCCTGCGGCGGGATGATGAACTCGAACCAGGTGCCGAATGGCAGGGTGCGCAGTTGGTCGTAGCAGGCCTGCTCGGCAGGTGTGCGCGGCGGCGGTGCTTCCTGACGGCGGGTTCCGTCCTGTTCGCCCAGGCGGGTGCGCGCCTTGAGCCGTGTGGCCAGTTCGGTGCGCGAGGTGAGGTCGTCCTCGCCGCCGGGCGTGGACAGGCGGCGCGCGATCGCGCTGGCCTCGTCGTGGTGGTAGCCGATCTGGGTCAGGGCCTGCTGGATTCCGCCACCGAGCCCGATGTCCGGCGCTTCGCCGGCCGGCCGGCAGGTCACCTCAGCGATACGGTCGGTAAGCTTCTGGCGTTGTTCCCATTCCTCGGAGTGCTCGCCCTGGCGCAGCAGGGTCAGCGTCAGCACGTCCGACCAGGCCTGTTTGAGCAGTGACTGCACGAACTTGGGTGGTGCGGCGCTCTGGCACAGATGCTCGATGCTGTCGCCGGCCAGACGTTTGGCCAACGCCAGTCGCTCCTTGCCGCGCGCGGCCTCGACGTGACGGTGTTCGGCCATGTCGGCCTTGCGTGCCTGCGCCTGCTGGTGCGTCTGGATCTGCTGGTGGGCGTGCTCGAACACGGCTTCGTCGCCGTGGTAATCGCTGACCACCTGATCGACCACGCCGGTCAGCTTCTGCAACAGCTGCGGGTCGGCATCGTCCTCGGCCAGCCAGGTTGCGCCGGATTCGGCGACGGCGTTGAGCAGTTCGCGCGCCGGATGCTGCTCGCGCACGAAGAAAGCGGGGTCGGCGATCGCGGCGCGTGCGAGCGGCACCTGCAATCGCACCAACAGCTCGGCGGCCGGCGTGCCGCGATCCACTTCGCGGCCGATCTCGCGGTAGAGCAGATCGAGCAGGTCGAAACTGTTGTGGTCCTGCTGCGATAGATCGGCCTGCGGGCCGTGTGATTCACGCAGCATCGCCAGCAACTGCTGGTGCACGTCGCGGACGCTGCGTCCGGGCGCGGGGGGCATCGGGTGTCCGGCGCCGGAGCGTGCCTGCAGCAGGCCGAGGGTCTCGCTCAGCGCGCTTGCCTGCACCGGCGGATGGGCGGCGTGCGTGCCCGCAGGCGCAGGTGCGGCGAGCCGGGCGCGGGCGGCGCCCAGCAGCTGTCGCAGGCGGGTGGTGTCCGGTGCGTGAGGGGCGTCGGTGTTGCCTGCGACGCCGTGAGTTGGCGTGTCCGCATGACTCTCGGCGCTGGGCGGCGCGAATGTCGGCAAGACTTCATCGAGCATCACACCACTCCATGATGCGGCCGGGCCTTGGCCGGCCCAACTGGTCAGCGGACGCTGGCTCGCTTGAGCGGGCGAGGGGGGGAGCTTCGCTTCACGCTGCGCGGAAGGGCGGCGTGACGCCGACGTCCGGCCGAGGTAGGGCAGGTAGACCAGACCCGGCAGCACGCCTTCCTCGGCGAGCAGGGTGTTGGCGTGTTCGAGTATCTCGGCCAGTCGTTCGCGCATCTGCCGCTCGAACACGCGGTAGAGCATCAGTTGGCTGTCCAGGCTCAGCCCCAGCGTCTCGCCGGCATCGCGCAGCAGCCGGCACAGTGCGTGTGGGCCGAGTGGCAGTTGTTCGATCTCGAACGCCGGCCGCGCCGCGAGCACGCCGAAACGCTGGCTGAGCAGGTGCAATGCATTGCTGCAGCGCCCGGCTTCGCGGCGGGCGATGTCGTTGAGCACGATGTCGCGGTCGATGTCGGTGTGTTCGACCAGTGCCATGGGCTGGCGCAGCAGTTCGGTTTCGGTATTCGAGGCGCTGTGCCAGGGTTCGCGCAGGCCGGTCAGTTCTCCGGCGAGGCTGGACATGATGTCGGCTTCGAAACTTCCGCAGCGCTCGCGCAGGTGCCGTGCTTCGGCGTACAACTCGGCTTGCATCTGGCTGTTGCGGGCGTGTTCGGCTTGCTTGAACAGTTCGCGCTCCAGCTCAACGAGCGTCAGTTTGAGCGGGGCGGTGAGGGCTTGCGCGAGTTGCGTGTGCAGGGCGTCGAGGATGCGGCGCACACGGGTGGGGAGCGGCGTACCGGCGAAGTGGTTCGCCGGGCCGATGGACGACGACGGTGCGGACGTGGACATCCGTTGTGACGCCTGCTCTCCCCTGATTTGTGTTGTGTATCACGTTTTGTGGTGGTCGGCCAGCGGGGGTGAGGGTTTGGCGCTTTGGCGTGGAGTTGGTGCTTGGTTGCTTTTTCGGAGGGCCTTACCTCGTGATCTGTCTACCGTCGTCCCCGCGTAGGCGGGGACCCCGGGTGAGTCAAAGTCCAAGGCAACAGCAACAGCAACGACAGCACTGCTGGCTCCGTTTCATCCAGGCCTGCTGCCATCCAGCGTCCCGCAAGAAACTCTCACACGTCATTCCCGCGAAAGCGGGAATCCATGGACTTTGGCTTTCGATGAATCAACGTCCATGGATTCCCGCTTTCGCGGGAATGACGAATTAGGAGAATTGCATGACCAACGATCTACGCCAGGAACAGCTCGATCACGTCATTGGTGAAGCGCCGTCCCAGTTCGGTGGGAATCCAGCGTTCGCCGGTGGCATCCGGTTGCAGCCAGCCGCGCTGGCGTGCCTGCTCCAGCGGTGCGGCCAGGGTGGTGCGTGACAGGCCGGTGCTGACTTCGAAGTCGGCCAGGCGGAAGCCTTCGTGCAGGCGCAGCAGATTCAACATGTACTCGAATGGCAGCCGTTCGGTCGGAACGACTTCGTCGCCGCCAATGGCTTGTGCGCTGCCGGCGCTGTCGAGGTAGATCTGCGGGTGTTTGTGCTTCCAGCGGCGCAGTACGTTCTGCTCGGCGCCGGAGCTGATCTTGGCGTGCGCGCCGGCGCCGATGCCCAGGTAATCGCCGAAGCGCCAGTAGTTGAGGTTGTGCGCGCACTGCCGCCCCGGTTGGGCGTAGGCGCTGACTTCGTACTGGGCGTAGCCGGCGTCGGCCAGCAGGCGTTGGCAATGTTCCTGGATGTCCCAGGCGTCGTCGTCGTCGGGAATGCCCTTGGGCGGCCGTGCGTGGAAGATCGTGTTGGGTTCCAGCGTCAGCTGGTAGTGCGAGATGTGCGCCGGTGCCAGCGCGAAGGCGCGCTCCAGGTCGGCTTCGGCCTGCGCCAGGGTCTGCTCGGGCAGGGCGTACATCAGGTCGAGGTTGAGGTTGTCGTAGCCGGCGTCCTGCGCCAGTTTCACCGCGCGCTCGGCCTCGTGGCTGTCATGGATGCGGCCGAGCCGCTTCAATGCATCGTCGTTGAAACTCTGGATGCCGAAGCTGATCCGGTTCACGCCGGCAGCGAGATAGCGGTCGAAGCGGCCGTGCTCGGCGGTGCCGGGATTGGTCTCCAGGGTGATTTCCAGGTTCGGCGCGAAACGCAGCCGTGCGCTGGCCGCCTGCAGGAAGCGGTCGATCGCTTCCGGTGGAAACAGGCTGGGTGTGCCGCCGCCGAAGAACACGCTGTTGACCACGCGGCCCCATACCAGCGGCAGGTCGTGGTCGAGATCGCGCACCAGCGCATCGACATAGTCATCGAACGGCAGCACGCCCTTGGCCGCGTGCGAGTTGAAATCGCAGTACGGGCACTTGCGCACGCACCAGGGCAGGTGGACGTAGAGCGAGAGGGGCGGTGGGATGAGCATGGCGCTATGGCTGGCTGTGGCTTTATGTCCGTGGCTCAGCCGTGAAAACGCGCAAGCTGCTCGCGCAACTGCTCCAACGCGCGGGCACGATGACTGAGCCGGTTCTTGGTCGCGGCGTCCATCTCGGCGGCGGTCATGCCGTGTTCGCGGTCGAAGAACACCGGGTTGTAGCCGAAGCCGCCGTTGCCGCGCGGTGCGAAGGTGATTTCACCTTCCCAGCTGCCCTCGGCGATCAGCGGTTGCGGATCTTCCGGATGGCGCAGCAGCACGATCACCGCGTAGAAACGCGCGCTGCGCTGGTCGGCGGGGATGTCACGCATCGCCTCCAGCAGTTTGGCGTTGTTGGCTTCGGCATTGGTCGGGCTGCCGGCATAGCGCGCGCTGTACAGGCCAGGTGCGCCACCGAGGGCATCGACGATCAGGCCCGAGTCATCGGCCAACGCCGGCAGGCCGGTGACGGCGCTGGCGTGGCGGGCCTTGATCAGCGCGTTCTCGACAAAGGTCAGGCCGGTTTCCGGCACGTCCTCCACACCGAGTTCGCCCTGCGCGAGGATCTGTAGCGGCAGGTGCGCCAGCATCGCGCGCAGTTCATCCAGCTTGCCGGCGTTGCCGCTGGCCAGGACCAGTTGCTTCATGAGGTGGGTTCCAGCAGATCCCAGCGGGTGCCGTACAGGTCGCGGAACACCGCGACCGTGCCGTAGGCCTCCTCGCGCGGGGTTTCGAGGAATTCGACGCCTTGTGCCTGCATCGCGGCGTGATCGCGCCAGAAATCGTCGGTGTACAGAAAGTGATCCACGCGTCCGCCGGTCTGATCGCCGATGCGCGCGCGCTGGGCGTCATCGCCGGGCTGCGCGAACAGCAGCGCAGCCTCGTCGTTGCCGCCGGGCCCGACCACGACCCAGCGCTTGTCTTCGCCGAGCGCGATGTCCTGCAGCAGCGTGAAACCGAGCGCGCCGGTGTACCAGGCGATCGCCTCGTCGTAATCGCGCACCAGCAGCGTGGTCAGCGCGATCCGCCGCTTTTTCAGCGGCTGGCTCATTGCCCCAGCGCCTCGCGCTGCGCGGCGAACAGTTCCTCGGTGCCCTTGCCGGCCAGCACCAGCAACGCGTCCAGTTCCTCGCGACGGAACGCGTGGCCTTCGGCGGTGCCCTGCAGCTCGATGAAGCCGCCGCCGTCGTTCATCACCACGTTCATGTCGGTGTCGCAGTTGCTGTCTTCGGCGTAGTCCAGATCCAGCACCGGCACGCCACGGTAGATACCGACCGAGATCGCGGCGACCGCGCCGACCAGCGGATGCTTCTTCAAATCACCGCGGCGCTGCAGCCATGCCACCGCATCGGCGAGCGCCACGTAGGCGCCGGTGATCGCGGCGGTACGGGTGCCGCCATCGGCCTGCAGCACGTCGCAGTCCAGGGTGATGGTGCGTTCGCCCAGCGCGGCGCGATCCACGCAGGCGCGCAGCGAGCGACCGATCAGGCGCTGGATTTCCAGCGTGCGTCCGCCCTGCTTGCCGCGTGCGGCTTCGCGATCGGAACGGGTGTGGGTCGAACGCGGCAGCATGCCGTACTCGGCCGTCACCCAGCCCTCGCCCTTGCCGCGCAGGAACGCCGGCACCTTGTTGTCGACGCTGGCGGTGCACAGCACACGGGTGTCGCCGAAACTCACCAGCACCGAGCCCTCGGCGTGGCGGGTGAAGGCGCGTTCGATGCGCACGGGACGCAGCTGGTCGGCCTGGCGGCCGCTGGGACGGGAAAAGGTCATGCGTGGGATATCCGGTTTCGGGAGGCTGGGCGGGCGCGGCTTGGCGCGCAAGCACCGGTCTGCAAGGCGCGCTAGGGTACCATTCGCGCTTTTCCGGTACTGGAATACGCATGATCCGAAGCATGACCGCATTCGCCGGTGGCGAGCGCATCACCCCGTGGGGCACGTTGGGTTGCGAGCTGCGTTCGGTCAACCACCGTTTCCTCGAAGTGGGCGTACGCCTGCCCGACGAGCTGCGCGCGCTGGAGCCGCAGTTGCGTGAACGCGTGGCGGCGCGGACCAGCCGCGGCAAGCTCGATCTGGTGATGCGCCTGCGCGCGCCGGACGACGGCGGCGCGCTGTCGGTCAACGAGTCGATGCTGGATCGCCTGGCCGATCTGGCGCGTCACCTGGATGCGAAGTTCCCCGATCTGCGCGTGGAATTCACCGAACTGCTGCAACTGCCCGGCGTGATGCAGGCGCAGGCGGCCGATCCGGCCGTGCTGCAGGCGCAGGCGCTGGAACTGCTGGACGAGGTGATCGACGGCTTCGTCACCTCGCGTGGGCGAGAGGGCAGCAAGCTGGCCGCGGCGATCGTCGAGCGCGTGGACGCGGTCGAGCGCATCGCCGGGGAAGTGAAGACGCTGATCCCGGCGATCCGTGAAGGTCAGCGTGTCAAGCTGGCCGCGCGTCTGGCCGACCTGCCGCATCCGGTCGATCCCGGTCGCGCCGAGCAGGAACTGGTGCTGTGGCTGCAGAAGCTGGACGTCGATGAAGAACTGGATCGCCTCGGCAGCCACATCGCCGAGATCCGCCGCGTGCTGCGCCAGACCGAGCCGGTCGGCCGCCGCCTGGACTTCCTGCTGCAGGAGTTCAACCGCGAGGCCAACACGCTGGGCTCCAAGTCGGTGGACAGCCGCACCTCGGGCGCGGCGGTCGAGCTGAAAGTGCTGATCGACCAGATCCGCGAGCAGGTGCAGAACATCGAGTGATCTGCCGTCCCGTTCAGGCTGCAACGCCAGCCAGGGCGGGATAGTCGGTGAGGCCATGCGCACCGCCGCCGAACAGTGTTTCGCGGTCGTGCGGATTGAGCGGGGCACCGTTGCGCAGGCGTTCTGGCAGGTCCGGATTGGCGACGAACGGGCGACCGAAGGCGATCAGGTCGGCCCAGCCTGCGTCCAGCGCAGTGCGTGCGCGTTCGGCGGTGTATTGACCGGCATAGATCAACGTGCCGGCATAGGTCTTGCGCAGCTGCTGTTTGAATTCGATGGGCATGTGCGGTGCGTCGTCCCAATCGGCTTCGGCGATGTGGATGTAACCCACGCCGATGTCATCCAGCAGCGCGGCCGCGGCGATGTAGGTGGTTTCCGGATCGGCATCGACACAGCCGTTGAGCGTGGTCAGTGGCGCCAGGCGGATGCCGACGCGGCGTGCATCGCCGGTGCCTTCGACCAGTGCGCGTGTGACCTCGTCGAGGAAGCGCAGGCGGTTCTCCAATGAGCCGCCGTACGCATCGGCGCGATCATTGGCGTTGGAGTCGATGAACTGATTGACCAGATAGCCGTTGGCTGCATGCAGTTCCACGCCATCGAAGCCAGCCGCCATCGCGTTGCGCGCGGCCTGACGGTATTGGTCGCCGATCTCGCCGATCTCATCGACTGAAAGAGCACGCGGCAAGGACGCCTGTACGAAACCGGGCCTGCCTTCACGCTCGGCGACAAACACGTTGACGCCCTCGGCCTGGATTGCCGAGGACGACACCGGCGATTGTCCGTCCAGCAGACGGGTATGGCTCAGGCGGCCGACATGCCAGAGCTGGGCGAAAATGCGCCCGTCGGCAGCGTGCACCGCATCGGTGACCTTGCGCCAGCCGGCCACTTGCGCCGGTGTGTGGATGCCCGGCGTCCACGCGTAGCCCTTGCCGAGTGGAGAAATCCAGGTGCCCTCACTGACGATCAGGCCGGCGCCGGCACGCTGAGCGTAGTACTCGGCCATCAGCGCGTTAGGCACGTCGCCGGGCTGGCTGGCACGCGAGCGGGTCATCGGCGGCATCACGATGCGGTTGGGCAGTTCGAGCTCGCCCAGGGAATACGGCTGGAAAAGGCAATCGTCAGACATAACGGGTCTCCAGGACCGGCACATGCGTGCCGGTCGAATATCGAATGAAGCAGGCGGAGGGAAGGGGCGTGGCGAGTGCGGCGAAGATCAGCTTGCCGGTCTCGCGTCGTTTCGTGCGATGCAGGCTTCAGCGCATGTGTGCGGCACGCCCGGACGGTGCGATCTCAGTCCCAGGCCGGAGCCAGGCCGTCCGGGCTGACCTCGCGGCCGTTGCGTTCCAGCGCGGCGATCTGCGCCATATCGGTTTCGTCCAGGTGCAGGTGCTGCGCAAGCAGGTTGCTGGCCAGGTTCTCGCGCCGGGTCGAGGACGGGATCACCGCATAGCCGAGCTGCAGTGCCCAGGCCAGCGCCACTTGGGCGACCGTGGCGTCGTACTTGCGCGCGATGGCGGCCAGCACCGGATCCTTCAGCACTTTGCCGTAGGCCAGGGTCATGTACGAGGTCACGGCGATGCCCTGTTCTTTCAGGAATGCGGTGAGCTTGCGGCTCTGCAGGTACGGGCTCAACTCGATCTGGTTGGTCGCGATGACGTCGTTGCCGACCGCTGCGATGGCCTGCCTGGTCAGTTCGATGTTGAAGTTGGAGATGCCGATCTGCCGGGTCAGTCCCAGCGTCCTGGCCTCCGCCAGTGCGCCCATGTACTCGGCCAGTGCGACGCCATTGCCCGGCGCCGGCCAGTGGATCAGGGTCAGGTCCACGTAGTCGGTGCGCAGCTTGTCCAGGCTTTCGCGCAGGCTCGGCACCAGTTTGTCGCTGGCGTAGTGCTCCACCCAGATCTTGGTGGTGATGAACAGGTCGCTGCGTACCACGCCGCTCTCGGCCACGGCCTGGCCGACCTCGGCTTCGTTGCCGTAGATCTGCGCGGTATCGATCGCGCGGTAGCCCAATTCGAGCGCGTTGCGCACCGAATCAATGGCGGTCTGGCCGGTCAGCCGGAAGGTGCCGATGCCGAAGGAGGGGACGCTCATGGGGGGATTCCTTGAATGGAGAAAAAAGGGGGCGGGGACAGCGGGCTTCGGCCGACAGTGCCGTGCGGCGGTCCAGGGGGCGACAGATTCGGCTGGTGCCGATGGCGAAACTCGCCAGAGATGGGGCTCACGGGGTGGGGCGTAGTCGCATCCGGTCGAGGTGATGGGCTGCAGTCTGCTCGTCGGATGCGTGCAGAAAAAGCAGGTTATCGGCGAAAGATTTTTGACTTAAGATCAAGAAATGAAAGTCACCCTGGACGAGCTGCAGGCCTTTATCGCAGTGGTGGATGGCGGTTCGATCACCGCCGCGGCCGGCGTGCTGGGGCAGAACGTCTCGGCGACCAGCCGCAGCCTGACGCGGCTGGAGGAAAAGCTGGGAACCACGCTGTTGCGGCGGACCACGCGTCGGCTGGAGCTGAGCGAGGAGGGACTGGCGTTCCTGGAGCAGGCGCGGGAGATCGTCACCGCGGTCGAGGCGGCAGAGGAGCAGATGGCGATGCGCCGCCATCGTCCAGCGGGACGGCTGCGGGTCGATGCTGCCACGCCGTTCATGCTGCACGTGATCGTGCCGCTGGTGGCGGGATACCGCCGGCGCTACCCCGAGGTGGCGCTGGAGTTCAACAGCAACGAGGGCATCATCGATCTGCTCGAACGCCGCACCGATGTAGCCGTGCGCATCGGTCGGCTGAAGGATTCCACCCTGCACGCTCGCCTGATCGGCAACAGCCGCATCCGTGTGCTGGCCAGTCCGGCCTACCTGGCCGAGCACGGCACGCCGCGGCGGTTGGAAGATCTGGGCGGGCACGTGCTGCTTGGCTTCAATCAGCCCGAGTCGCTCAACGAATGGCCGCTGCCCGATCGCGATGGCCAGCCGCTGCACATTCGCCCCACGATCAGCTCCTCCAGCGGTGAGACGCTGCGTCAATTGGCGTTGCAAGGCGCTGGCATCGTCTGCCTGTCCGACTTCATGACCCGTGAGGACCGCCACGAGGGGCGGTTGCAGCCGCTGCTGACGCGGCAGGCGCTGGACGTGCGCCAGCCGATCAACGCGGTCTACTACCGCAACACCGCGTTGTCGGCGCGCATCGCCTCCTTCGTCGACTACCTGGTCGAGGCGGTGGGCGCGCGCGGCTTCGAGGACTGAAGCGCGTTATGCACGCGCCAGATGTGCTGCGGAAACTTGGTGGCGAGGCCTTCCGACTGGTATCGTGCGCCGCCCGATCCCGATCGACCTCCAAGAGAGACGCGATGCGAGGCACCCTCTATATCGTCGCGGCGCCTTCCGGCGCCGGCAAGAGCAGCATCGTCAACGCCACCCTGGCGCGCGATCCGCAGATCGCCCTGTCGATCTCCTTCACTTCGCGTGCGCCACGTCCGGGCGAGCGCCACGCCGAGCACTACCACTTCGTCTCGGCGGCCGAATTCGAGCGGATGATCGCCGCCGGCGACTTCTTCGAGCACGCGCTGGTGCATGGCGACTGGAAGGGCACCGCCCGCCAATCGGTGGAACCGCAACTGGCGGCCGGCCATGACGTGCTGCTGGAAATCGACTGGCAGGGCGCGCATCAGGTGCGCCAGCAGGTACCCGACGCGGTCAGTGTGTTCATCCTGCCGCCCTCGCGGCAGGCGCTGGAAGAGCGCATGCGCAAGCGTGGGCAGGACAGCGAGACGGTGATCGCGCAGCGGCTGGCGGCCGCGCGTGAGGAGATGTCGCACTACGGCGAGTTCGACTACGTGATCATCAACGAGAACTTCGAGACCGCGGTGACCGAGATGTGTTCGATCTTCGTCGCCAGCCGCCTGCGCCGGCAGGCTCAGACGCAGCGGCATGCGGGGCTGATCGAGACGCTGCTGGCTGAGTAAGTCCGTAGTGGCGGCCCTGTACTGATCCGGCGCGGGGCGCCAGCTTGGCCTTTTCGAGGGCCGAAAGTGTGGGCTAGAAGCGCGCAACCCTCTGATCGGAAAGGAAACTGAACCGACGTGGCTTGCGGTTGCGGTCGGGGCGGCCGTACAATCCGTCCCCTTTCCCCATTCAGATGGCGCGGCCCTGACCGGTCGCCGGGAGCCCGCATGGCCCGCATTACCGTAGAAGATTGCCTGGAAGTCGTTAACAACCGTTTCGAGCTGGTCGTGATGGCCTCCAAGCGCGCCCGCCAGCTGGCCAACGGCGTGCAGTCCACCATCGACAACAGCGACAGCGCCGACAAGCCGACTGTGCTGGCCCTGCGCGAGATCGCCGCGCGCAAGATCGACAACGCGCTGATCGACCAGGTCGAGAAGGCCGAGCGCGAGCGCGTCGAGCGCGAAGCGCTGGAGTGGGCCGCGGCCGAAGTCGTGGCCGACGAGGACATGTCCAAGAACGACGATTGATCGTCTCTTTCGACACGATCGATCGCGTCACCCGACAGCCCGCGACTTCGCGGGCTGTTTTGTTTGCGGGCCTTTCTCGAAACGGCCGGCCGTTCCAGCCCGCAAAGCGCCCCATGCGGTTTTTCCCGCAATTGCCGTCCCCTTTCCGCTGGCATAGTCTTCCGGCATGAACCCAGGCCCCACTGCCCAGGCAGCCCTCGCCACGACCGCGTCCTCTGGCGCGGAGGTGCCCGACTACGTCCTTCGCCTTGAGCGTGCCGCCACCTATCTGCCGAAGGAGCAACTGCCGGTGTTGCGCCGTGCCTGGGAAGTGGGCGCCGCCGCGCATGCCGGCCAGACCCGCAAGTCCGGCGAGCCGTACATCACCCATCCGGTCGCGGTGGCCGGCATCCTCGCCGAGCTGGGCCTGGATGTCGAAGCGCTGATCGCCGCGATCCTGCACGACACCATCGAGGACACCCCGCTCACCCGTGACGAACTGTCCGGCGAGTTCGGCGAGACCGTGGCCGAGCTGGTGGATGGCGTCACCAAGCTGGACAAGCTCAAGTTCCGCGACCGCCAGGAAGCGGCGGCCGAGAGCTTCCGCAAGATGCTGCTGGCGATGTCGCGCGATCTGCGCGTGATCATGATCAAGCTCGCCGATCGCCTGCACAACATGCGCACGCTCGGCGCGCAGAGCAGCGAGGCACGTGGCCGCATCGCGCGCGAGACGCTGGAGATCTACGCGCCGATCGCGCAGCGGCTGGGCATGAGTCTGGTCAAGTCCGAGTTGCAGAATCTTGGTTTCAAGGCGCTGTATCCGTGGCGTCACGCGATCATCGAAAAGCACATCCGCAGCCAGCCGGTGGTGCGCCGCGAGGCGATGGCGCAGGTCGAGGTGCAGCTGTCGCAGCGACTGGCCAAGGAAGGGTTGGAACACCGGCTGGTCAGCCGGATCAAGACGCCCTGGAGCATCTACGGCAAGATGCAGGAGGAGAACAAATCCTTCGACCAGGTGATGGATGTGTTCGGCTTCCGGCTGGTGGTGCGCTCGGTACCCGACTGCTATCACGCGCTGGGCGCGGTGCATGCCACGTTCAAGCCGCTGGACGGGCGCTTCCGCGATTTCATCGCGATCCCCAAGGCCAACGGTTACCAGTCGCTGCACACGGTGTTGTTCGGTCCGTACGGTTCGCCGATCGAGGTGCAGATCCGCACCGAGGAGATGGACCTGATCGCCGAGCGTGGTGTCGCCGCGCATTGGACCTACAAGCTCGGTTCTGATTCGCCCAACAGCGCGCAGAGCCGTGCGCATGCGTGGATCGTCGAGTTGATCGAGAGCCAGCGCGCTGCCGGGTCTTCGCTGGAGTTCCTCGACAACGTCAAGGTCGACCTGTTCCCGGACGAGGTCTACCTGTTCACGCCGAAGGGCAAGATCCTGGCGCTGCCGCGCAATTCGACCGCGCTCGATTTTGCCTATGCGGTGCATACCGACGTGGGCAATCGCGCGGTCGCCTCACGCGTGGACAAGAAGTTGATGCCGCTGCGTACCAAGCTGGTCAGCGGCCAGAGCGTGGAGATCATCACCGCGCGTTCGGCCACGCCCAAGCCGCAGTGGCTGGAGTTCGTGGTCAGCTCCAAGGCGCGTACCGCGATCCGTCATCAGCTCAAGCAGCTCGAGCACGAGGACGCGGTGCAGTTGGGGCATCGCATGCTCGACCGCGCGCTGGAGGCGATGGATTCCTCGCTGGAGCGTCTGCCCAAGGGCCGCCTCGATGCGTTCCTGGCCGAGCATCGTTATCCGCGTCTGGAAGCGCTGCTGGCCGATGTCGCGCTCGGCAACTGGATGCCGAACCAGGCCGCGCAGGCGCTGATGGCCTACGCCGAGTTGCGTGGCGCCGGCTTGTCCAAGCATTCGCACGAGAAGATCCTGATCGACGGCAGCGAGCGCGGCGTCATCAGCTTCGCCAACTGTTGTCAGCCGATTCCCGGCGACGAGATCATGGGGTATCACACCGCTGGCAAGGGCATCGTGGTGCACCGGCTGGACTGTCCCAATCTGGCCGAGCTGCGCAAGTCGCCTGAGCGTTGGGTGCCGATCGATTGGGATTCGAGCGTTGGTGGTGATTACGACACGGCGCTGGTGGTGGAGGTTGAGAACCGCACGGGTGTGCTGGCGCAGTTGGCGGCGGCGATCGCGCAGAGTGAGTCCAATATCGAGCGGGTGGATTATCTGGATCGCGATTTCAATGCGGCGGTGTTGAGGTTCAATATCCAGGTGCGCGATCGTCGGCATCTTGCGGAGATCATGCGGCGGTTGCGGCGGTTGCATGTGGTGCAGAGTGTGCGGCGGCAGTAGGGTGTGTTTGATGGGGTTTTTGTGAGCTGTGAGTGAGATGTGGTTTGGTCTCTTCCGCACAAACTCTCCACCGTCGTCCCCGTGTAGGCGGGGACCCAGCGACTTCCTAGCCATCTCTCTACCGTCATCCCCGCGGAAGCGGGGGCGAAGCGCCACTGTTTGCGAGCCACTGGCTCGCGTGGTGCTGAGCGCCATCGGGCTATGCTCGATGGCCGGGGATCGAAGATCCATGGACGTTGCTTGTTGGGTTTGACGTTGCAGTGATAGCAAAGGCAACAGCAACAGCAAAGGCTTTCGCTCCTTCGGAGCGAGTCACCTTTCTTTGCTCGTGCAAAGAAACGTAACCCAAAGAAACACGCCCCAGTCCTCGCGCCCTCCGCTGCGCTACGGGTTCACTCCGCCAGCGGGATTTTCTGACGCGGCATCCATGCCGCGGCAGAAAACGACGTGCATCCATGCACGTCGCCCTTCGGGTTTTTCCCGCTGGCTCCGTCGCTGCGGATGGGGGCCCCGGGAAAGTCAAAGTCCAAAGCAACAGCAAAGGCAAAATCACGAGCAACGGCAACGGCAACGGCAACGGCAACGGCCACAGCCACAGCCACAGCCACATCAACTGCGGTTGTTTGGTCGCTTGGTGTGTCAGCCGACGATCTTGGGCAGTGCGGGGTTGTCGTTGCCCTGCTTCCACACCATGTGCAGTTCGACCGGTTCGGCGGGCAGCAGTGGTTGCACCGGGCGGTAGACGATGCCTTCGTATCTGAGTCCGCTGGCCGCTTCCGGTACCAGGGCTACGCCTAGGCCGCCGCGTACCAGTGCGAGCACGGAGTGGATCTGGCTGACGTATTGGACGTAGTGGGGGCGGATGCCGTGGGCGCCGAACAGTTGCGCTACCAGGTCGTAGAAGTAGCGGGCTTCGTCCGGGGAATACATCACGAACGGGCGCTGGTTGAAGTCCTCCAGCGCGAGTTGCGGGTGCTGGGCGAGTGGGTCGTGTTCGGGTAGGGCGGCGATCAGGGGTTCGCGCGCTACGCAGCGGCTGTTGAGGCCTTCGCGGTGGATCGGGGGACGTAGCAGCGCCACGTCGAGGCGGCCGGCTTCCAGCGCTTCCAACTGCGCCATGCTGACCATCTCGTTGAGCTGCAGGTCGATATCGGGCAGCTCCACGCGCCAGCGGGCGATTGCTTCGGGCAGGAAGCGGTAGCCGGCGCCGGCGGTGAAGCCGATCGAGACGCTGCCGGCTTCGCCCAGGCCGACCCGGCGTGCGCGCAGGCTGGCGTTTTCGGCCAGGCGCAGGATCGTGCGGGCTTCGGCCAGCAGGCTGCGGCCGGCCGGGGTCAGCCGTACCGAGCGGTTGTTGCGTTCCAGCAACGGGGTGCCGACGTGGTGCTCAAGCACCTGGATCTGCCGGCTCAGCGGCGGCTGGGTCATGTGCAGGCGTTCGGCGGCGCGGCGGAAATGCAGTTCCTCTGCCACGGCGACAAAACAACGCAGTTGGTTCAGATCGAACATCGGTGCGTACTCCTGACGAAACCGCGCGGCCGGCGGATTCATGCTGCAAGCCAGCAAAATTCAGTGCCTTGGGCCCCCCACATGCGCCGCTGGCCGCCCCTACTTTGGTCTGGGGGTGGAAGCGACGCGGTGGTCGTGCCGGCGTGCAGGGCCCGGAAACACTTGCTTTGGCGGCGGGGTGGGTTGAATGATCCAGTTAGGGTATCAATCGATTCGACCTTTGGCTTGGACTTGCATGGATCGGCGTTCCTAGCATCGCTCCGTCTTCACACCGACGGCCTTCAGCCCCCATGAGCAAGTACACCCCCACGGAAGTGGCCAAGGCGCTCGGCGCCGGATTGCTTTCCTTCCCGGTCACCCATTTCGACGCGCAGTTCGCTTTCGACGAGGCCGCCTATCGCAGCAACCTGGGTTGGCTGGCCTCGCATCCGGCCTCGGGCCTGTTCGCCGCGGGCGGTACCGGCGAGCTGTTCTCGCTGTCGCTGTCGGAGGTTGATCGGGTGGTGCGCGCCGCGGTCGAAGAGACCGCCGGGCGCATGCCGGTGATCGCCCCGGCCGGCTATGGCACCGCGATCGCGGTCGAGATGGCGCAGGCCGCCGAGCGCAATGGTGCCGACGGCATCCTGCTGTTCCCGCCCTACCTGACCGAGTGCGACGCCGCCGGCGTGGCCGACCACGTCGAGCGCGTCTGCAAGGCGACCTCGCTGGGCGTGATCGTCTACGGCCGCGCCAACGGCAAGCTCGACGACGTCGCGCTGGCACGTGTGGCCGAGCGTTGCCCGAATCTGGTCGGTTACAAGGACGGCGTCGGCGATGTCGATCGCATGACCCGCATCTATGCACGTCTCGGCGACCGCCTGCTGTACGTGGGGGGACTGCCGACCGCCGAAACCTTCGCGCTGCCGTATCTGGAAATGGGTGTCACCACCTACTCTTCGGCGATCTTCAACTTCCTGCCGGAGTGGGCGCTTGAGTTCTACGCAGCGGTGCGCGCGCGCGACCATGCCCATATCTACCGCGAGCTCAACGATTTCGTGTTGCCGTACACGCTGATCCGCAACCGGCGCGCTGGCTACGCGGTGTCGATCGTCAAGGCCGGCATGCGCGCGGTCGGGCGTCCGGCCGGGCCGGTGCGTTCGCCGCTGAGCGATCTCAATGACGAGGAATTCGCCCAGCTCAAGCGGTTGATCGGAGACCGCCGCTGATGGCAGCGCTCACCGGCGGCATGCGGATTGGCGGCGAGAGCGTGATCGGAACGGAAGGCGTGTTCCGCGCGATTTATCCTTCCACCGGCGTCGAATTGGAGCCGGCTTTCGGCCTGGCGACGCATGCCGATCTGGAGCGTGCCTGCGCACTGGCCGC
Source organism: Pseudomonas sp. GW821-FHT07E12 (assembly GCF_058986605.1). Classification (NCBI taxonomy): domain Bacteria; kingdom Pseudomonadati; phylum Pseudomonadota; class Gammaproteobacteria; order Pseudomonadales; family Pseudomonadaceae; genus Pseudomonas; species Pseudomonas sp. GW821-FHT07E12. Next base: position 132,445 of record NZ_JBYSVX010000004.1, read on the forward strand.
GGCGGCGTTCGACGGCTATCGCGAAACTTCGTTGCAGGTACGTGCGGGCTTCCTCGATACCATCGCCGAGAAGATCCTGGCGCTGGGTGATGAGCTGATCGTGCGTGCCATGGCCGAGACTGGTCTACCGCGTGCACGTCTGGAAGGCGAGCGTGGACGCACCGTCGGCCAGTTGCGGCTGTTCGCGGCGGTGGTACGCGAGGGCAGTTGGCTGGAGGCGTGTATCGATCCGGCATTGCCCGAGCGCACGCCGTTGCCACGCAGCGACCTGCGTCAGCGGCATATCGCGCTCGGTCCGGTGGCGGTGTTCGGCGCCAGCAATTTCCCGCTGGCGTTCTCGGTGGCCGGTGGCGATACCGCTTCGGCGCTGGCGGCGGGTTGTCCGGTGGTGGTCAAGGCGCACAACGCGCATCCGGGTACGTCCGAACTGGTTGCGCAGGCGATCGCCGAGGCGGTGCAGGACTGTGGTCTGCCGGCCGGTGTGTTCTCGCTGCTGTTCGGTGCGGGCAATGCCATCGGCGGCGCGCTGGTGGCCGATCCGCGCATCAAGGCGGTGGGCTTCACCGGTTCGCGCGCTGGCGGCATGGCGCTGATGAAGATCGCGGGTGAACGCCGTGAGCCGATCCCGGTGTATGCCGAGATGAGCGCGATCAATCCGGTCTATCTGCTGCCACAGGCGTTGCAGGCACGTGCCGAAGCGCTGGGCAAGGCATTCGTCGGCTCGCTGACGATGGGTTCGGGCCAGTTCTGCACCAATCCGGGTGTGCTGCTGGCAATCGATTCGCCGGCGCTGGATACGTTCGTGACCACGGCAGTGGACGCGCTGAAGGCTTCGGCCGCCAGTGTGATGCTGACGCCGGGCATCGCCAACGCTTACGCGCAGGGCGTATCGGTGCTGGCCGGGCACGATCAGGTGCAGACGCTGGCGCGTGGTCTGCCGGCCGAGGGCCCGAATCGCTGCGAGGCGGCGTGGTTCTCCACCAGCGCGGAAGCATTCCTCGCTGACGAGGCGCTGCAGGCCGAAGTATTCGGCGCGTCGTCGCTGCTGATCCGCTGCAAGGATCAGGCGCAGTTGCTGGCGCTGAGCGAACACCTTGAGGGCCAACTCACCGCAACGCTGCAGATGGATGCCGGCGACACCGAACTGGCGCGTGCGCTGCTGCCGATACTCGAACGCAAGGCCGGGCGCATCCTCGTCAACGGCTGGCCGACCGGCGTGGAGGTCTGCCACGCGATGGTGCACGGCGGTCCGTATCCGGCCACATCCGACGGCCGTACCACCTCGGTGGGCACGTTGGCGATCCGGCGTTTCCTGCGCCCGGTCTGTTACCAGGATCTGCCACCCGACCTGCTTCCCGACGCGCTTGCCGACGGCAATCCGCTGGGCATCTGGCGCCGCATCGACGGCGTGCTTCGCACCGACTGACCGCATCACCGGTGCGCACGCCGACAACGACGTGCGCACGGATCGCGGCAGGAGGCCGCCACACAACACCGACATGCCGCTCGGGAGGGCCGTGCGGCATGCCGGATACACCAACCAACATCGGCGCTGCCTGGATCGGCGTCAGGAGAGGGGATGATGATGGACAAGACACACCATTCGCGGCGGCGTGCGCAGGTCTGGACGCTGACGGCGGCACTGTTGGCGGCCAGCGCTTCGGCACAGGCGAGCGACGTCAAGCTCGACAGCGATGGCTTCAACGCCGCGTCCGACGATGGCCGCTATACCTTCGGCATTCACGGCCGCGTGCAGTTCGATGGCGCCGGGTTCGACAACGACGACCGCGGTACCGACAACATTGGCGGTACCGAGCTGCGCCGGGTACGCCTGGCGATCTCGGGCAAGCTCGACGACTGGAGCTACATCGCCGACTTCGATTTCGCCGGCGGCGAGATCACCGGCCAGACCGTGATGATTTCGCACGCGTTCGGTCCCGGCGTCTGGAGCATTGGCCAGATCAAGCCGTTCTTCTCGCTGGAATACACCACCGACGACTTGTGGGTGTCGATGCAGGAGCGCTCCTGGATCAGCGACGTGATGGCGCCGGGCTATCGCTATGGCACGCAATGGGTCGGCAATACCGAGCACTGGGTGTACGGCGTGAACCTCTACAACCAGGCCAACATGGACAGTGATCGCAACGACGGTCTTGGCGCGTCCGGGCGCGTGGTGTGGTTGCCGCTGGATCGCGAATCCGGCGTGCTGCACCTGGGCGCCGACGTGGGGCGCGACCAGATCGGCAGGGGACCGGATGATGTGTACACCGGCACCAGCGCCTCGGTGCGTGCGGCCGGTCATCTGTCCGATCAGTCGCGCTTCACGCTTGTGAAGCTCAGTGATGGTCGCGAGGTGGACATCAACAAGTACGTCGGTGAGTTCGCCTATTCACGCGGCCCGTTCTACGTGCAGTCCGAATACGGCAAGTCGCATTACGACGATGGCGCGCAGGATGCCGATCTGACCACCGGTTATGCGATCGTCGGTTGGTTCATTACTGGCCAGACGCGTGGCTACGACCGCAGGAAGGCGCGTTTCACCCGTCCGGACGGCATCGGTGCCGGCGGCGCTTGGGAGCTGGCACTGCGCTACGACATGGCGCATGGCGAGCAGACCGGTCGCGACATCAAGGTCCAGGCCAGCTCGCTGGGCGTCAACTGGTACGCCACGCGTAATGTGCTGTTCCGCCTGGACTACATCCACAGTGAGGCCAAGGATCTGCTGGCCAACACCACGCTGGACAAGACCAATGCCGTCACTGGTCGCGTGCAGATCGCGTTCTGACGCATCATCGGAGCTGACCTATGAATGCCAACACCGATAAGAGAACGCGCGTCCGCCTGTGGATCGTGATGTTCCTGTTCCTCGTCACCACCATCAACTACGCCGATCGGGCGACGCTGTCGATCGCCGGCTCGTCGATGCAGAAAGAGCTGGGCATCACCCCCGAGCAGCTCGGCTTCATCTTCTCGGCATTCGGCTGGGCCTATGTCATCTGCCAGATTCCGGGCGGCTGGCTGCTGGATCGCTTTGGCGCCAAGAAGATCTACGGCTGGGGCATCGCGCTGTGGTCGTTGTTCACCATGCTGCAGGGCGCGATCCACATCCTGCCCGGCGGCATGATGGTGCCGGCGCTGTTCCTGCTGCGCTTTCTGGTGGGCGTGGCCGAGGCGCCGTCGTTCCCCGGCAACAGCCGCATCGCCGCTGCGTGGTTCCCTACCAGGGAACGCGGTTCGGCCTCGGCGTTGTTCAACTCGGCGCAGTATTTCGCCACGGTGATCTTCGCCCCGTTGATGGGCTGGATGGTGGCCACATTCGGCTGGCACCACGTGTTCCTGATCATGGGCGTGATCGGTCTGGCGGTGGCGTTCGTGTGGTCGCGGGTGATCTACAACCCGCGCCAGCATCCACGCGCCAACAAGGCCGAGATCGACTACATCGCCACGGGCGGTGCGCTGGTGGACATGGACAAGCCCGGTGAGAAGAAGGGCGGCCACCAGTGGTTCTACATGAAGCAGCTGCTGGCCAAGCGCATGATGCTGGGCGTGTACCTGGGCCAGTACGGCGTCAACGGCGTGACGTATTTCTTCCTGACCTGGTTCCCGGTGTATCTGGTGCAGGAGCGCGGCATGTCTATCCTCAAGGCCGGTTTCATCGCCTCGTTGCCGGCACTGTGCGGCTTTGCCGGCGGCGTGCTGGGCGGCATCTTCTCCGACTGGCTGCTGCGGCGCGGGCACTCGCTGACGTTCGCGCGCAAGCTGCCGATCGTGCTCGGCATGGGCCTGTCGGCGGTGATCGTGGTCGCCAACTACGTGTCCACCGAGTGGGTGGTGGTGGCGGTGATGGCGCTGGCGTTCTTCGGCAAGGGTGTCGGTGCGCTGGGCTGGGCGGTGGTGTCCGATACTGCGCCCAGGCAGATCATTGGCCTGGCGGGCGGCATCTTCAACATGTTCGGCAACATCGCGTCGATCACCACGCCGATCGTCATCGGTTACCTGGTCGGCAACAGCGGCTCGTTCGAATCGGCGCTGGCGTTCGTCGCGGCCAATGGTGCGCTGGTGGTGATCAGCTATCTGGTCATCGTCGGCAAGATCGAGCGCATCGAGCTGAAGGATCCGCCGCCGACCGATCAGCCGCGCCAGGTGCCCGTCGCCCAGCATTGAGCGAGTTTCATCGCAGGAAGGTAGAGCATGTCCGTCGTTTCCGTTCCCCAGCCCCAGCAGTGGCGTTCGATCCAACTGCGCCAGCAGGACAACGTCGCCGTCGTGGTCAATGACGGCGGCGCCCCGGCCGGTGCCGTGTTCCAGGATGGCGTGGTCGCCATCGAGGCGATCCCGCAGGGCCATAAGCTCGCGCTGGTCGATATCCCCAGCGGCGCCGCCGTGATGCGCTATGCCACGCCGATCGGTTATGCCAACCGCGACATCGCACGCGGCCAGTGGGTGCAGGAGGACATGCTCGACATGCCGGCAGCACCGGAACTGGACGCGCTCGATCTGAGCCTGCATCCGGCACCGGCGGTCGAACCGCTGGAGGGGTACACCTTCCAAGGCTATCGCAACCGTGACGGCAGCGTCGGCACCCGCAACATCCTCGGCATCATGACCAGCGTGCAGTGCGTGGTCGGCGTGCTCGGCCATGCGGTCGAACGGATTCGCGCCGAGTTGCTGCCCAGGTATCCGAACGTGGATGACGTGGTCGCGATCAACCACGTCTACGGCTGCGGCGTGGCGATCACCGCGCCGGAGGCCATCATCCCGATCCGCACCCTGCGCAACATCGGCCGCAACCCGAATTTCGGCGGACAGGCGCTGATCGTCGGCCTGGGCTGCGAAAAGCTGGTGCCGGAGAAACTGCTGCAGGACGACGCCAGTGCCGACGACAGCAGCGTGTACCGCTTGCAGGAAGCGACGCTGGGCTTCCAGGACATGATCAGCTCGATCATGGATCTGGCCGAAGAACGCCTGAAGCATCTGAACGAACGCCGCCGCGAAACCGTGCCGGCGTCCGAGCTGGTGGTCGGCATGCAATGCGGCGGCAGCGACGCCTTCTCCGGCATCACCGCCAATCCCGCGCTCGGCGTGGCCGCCGATCTGCTGGTGCGCGCCGGCGCCACGGTGATGTTTTCCGAGAACACCGAGGTGCGTGACGGCATCCACCTGCTGGTGCCACGCGCGGCTGATGCGGAGGTCGCCAAAGCGCTGGTGCGCGAGATGGACTGGTACGACCGTTATCTGGCACGCGGCGGTGCCGATCGCAGCGCCAACACCACGCCGGGCAACAAGAAGGGCGGGTTGTCCAACATCGTCGAGAAGGCGATGGGCTCGATCGCAAAATCCGGCAGCAGCGCGATTGCCGGCGTGGTCCCGCCGGGCGAACGGGTGAAGGGTCGCGGCCTGCAGTATTGCGCCACGCCCGCCAGCGATTTCGTCTGCGGCACGCTGCAGACCGCCGCCGGCATGAACCTGCACATCTTCACCACCGGGCGCGGCACGCCGTACGGGCTGGGCATGGTGCCGGTGATCAAGGTCGCCACCCGCAGTGAACTGGCCCGGCGCTGGTCGGATCTGATGGACATCGACGCAGGCGTGGTCGCGACCGGCGAGAAGAGCCTGGAGCAACTGGGCTGGGACATCTTCCACAACTATCTGGAGGTCGCCAGCGGCCAGCGCACCTGGGCCGAGAAGCATCACCTGCACAACGATCTGGCGCTGTTCAATCCCGCGCCGATCACCTGAGCGATATCGCATCCGGCCAATCGATGGCCGGATGCCAGCTCTGCAATGCCGTGGCCCGATACAATGTGCGCTCGTTTTCAGCGCCCACGGAGTCGCCATGTCCCGCCAGATCATCCACACCGACCAGGCTCCCGCCGCGATCGGCCCGTACTCGCAGGCCGTGCGTGCCGGCAACACGGTGTACTTCTCCGGCCAGATCCCGCTCGACCCTGCCACCGGCGAGATCGTGCCCGGCGACATCGGCGCGCAGGCGCGTCGCGCGTTCGACAACCTCAAGGCCGTGGCCGAAGCCGCGGGCGGCTCGCTCGACCGGATCGTGCGCCTGGGCCTGTATCTCACCGACCTGAGCCAGTTCGCCGCAGTCAACGCGGTGATGCAGGAATACTTCCAGGCGCCGTTCCCGGCCCGCTCGACCATCGAGGTGTCGGGGCTGCCGAAGGGCGCCGGCTTCGAGGTCGATGCGGTGATGGTGCTCGACTGATCCAGGATCACGCCTGGCCGTGCCGCGCGCATCCTCGCCAAGCCTGACCGCAGCCGGTGATGCGCCGCTGACGGTGCTGCCCGGTGTCGGCGCAAAGGTCGCCGAGAAGCTCGCCGCGCGCGGCATCCTCACCTTGCAGGATCTGTGGCTGCACCTGCCGCTGCGCTACGAGGACCGCACCCGGCTCACTCCGATCGCGCAGTTGCAGAGCGGGGTGCCGGCACAGGTGGAAGGCCGGGTGGAAGCGGTCGAGCGCGGCTTCCGCTACCGGCCGATGCTGCGGGTCGCGCTCGGTGACGACTCGCATTCGACCCTGGTGCTGCGCTTCTTCCACTTTCGTGCCGCCCAGGTCTCGCAGTTCTATCCCGGCGCGCGCATCCGCGCGTTCGGCACGCCCAAGCCCGGCCAGCACGGCTGGGAGATCGTGCATCCGTCCTACCGCGTGCTCGGCAGCGATGAGCAGGCCGATCTGGGCGAATCGCTCGATCCGGTCTATCCCACCATCGAAGGCATCGGCCCGGCCAGCCTGCGCAAGCTGATCGGCATGGCGCTGGAGCGTCTGCCCGACAGCGCCGCGCTCGAACTGCTGCCGCCCGACTGGTTGGCCCGTCAACAACTGCCGCCGTTGCGCGACGCGCTGCTGACCATGCATCGCCCGCCGCTGGGCAGCGATACCCGCGCGCTGCTGGCCGGCACGCATCCAGCGCAGCAACGGTTGGCGATCGAAGAATTGCTCGCGCATCAGCTCAGCCTGCGCCGCCAGCGCATCGCCATGCAGCAGCATGCTGCCTCTGCGCTGGATGGCCGTGGCGTGCTGGTACGCAAGCTGTTGCGCGCACTGCCGTTCAAGCTGACCGGCGCGCAGCAGCGTGTGTTCGAACAGATCCGCACCGACCTGACCCGGCCGTCGCCGATGTTGCGACTGGTGCAGGGCGATGTCGGCAGCGGCAAGACCGTGGTCGCCGCGCTGGCGGCGATGCTGGCGGTGGAGAAGCGCAAGCAGGTCGCACTCGCCGCGCCGACCGAGCTGCTGGCTGAGCAGCACCTCGCCAACCTGCGCGGCTGGCTCGAACCGCTGGGCGTGCGCGTGGCTTGGCTGGCCGGCAAGGTCACTGGCAAGGCGCGTGCCGCGGTACTCGCGCAGGTAGCCTCGGGCGAGGCGCAGGTGGTGGTCGGCACCCACGCGTTGATGCAGGACACGGTGGTGTTCGATGATCTGGCGCTGGCGATCATCGATGAGCAGCATCGCTTCGGCGTACACCAACGCCTCGCGTTGCGCGACAAGGGCGCCGCGACCGGGCGCGTGCCACATCAACTGGTGATGACCGCCACCCCAATCCCACGCACGCTGGCGATGTCGGCCTACGCCGATCTGGATGTGTCCGCGATCGACGAACTACCACCCGGCCGCACCCCGGTGCAGACCCTGGTACTCAGTGCCGAACGTCGCCCCGAACTGGTCGAGCGCATCCGCGCCGCCTGCGCGGAAGGCCGGCAGGTCTATTGGGTCTGCACATTGATCGAAGAAAGCGAAGAGGACGGTACGCCAGGGCAGGGCGCGGGCAACCGCATCGAGGCGCAGGCCGCCCAGGCCACCTATGAAGCGCTGTCTGCGCAATTGCCCGGCCTGAAAGTCGGCCTCGTGCACGGACGTCTGAAGGCGGCTGAAAAACAGCAGGTGATGCAGGCGTTCAAGCAAGGCGAGATCGGCCTGCTGGTCGCCACCACCGTGATCGAAGTCGGCGTCGATGTACCGAACGCTTCGTTGATGGTGATCGAGAACGCCGAACGTCTCGGCCTGGCGCAGTTGCATCAGCTGCGCGGCCGGGTTGGACGCGGTGCCACCGCATCGAGCTGCGTGCTGCTCTATCAGTCGCCGTTGTCGGCGATGGCGCGGCAGCGACTGGAAACCATGCGTCAGACCAATGACGGTTTCGTGATCGCCGAAAAAGATCTCGAACTGCGCGGTCCCGGCGAACTGCTCGGCACGCGCCAGACCGGTCTGGCCAGTTTCCGCGTCGCCGATCTGGCCCGCGACGCGGTACTGCTGCCGCGTGTTCAGCGCCTCGCCGAGGCGTTGTTGCAGGATCGCCCGGACATTGCCGATCGGCTGGTCGCACGCTGGATCGGCGGCGCGGTGCGCTACGCGGCTGCATAGCGCCGGATGCATGGTAGAGCCGAGCTTGCTCGGCTGAGGCTCCACCGGTAACGCCAAGCCGAGCAAACTCGGCATCTACGATGCGGCGCAGTGGGCACGCTTCCGTTGTCACGGCAGCGGTGCGAGACTCGGCGACCAAATCGAAAGAAGCGAAGAGCGGTATGACCCAGAAGATCCCGTTGTTGATCGACACCGATCCCGGTGTGGACGACGCCCTGGCCCTGCTGATGGCCTTCAACGATCCGCGCCACGACGTGATCGGGCTGACCATCGCCGCCGGCAACGTCGGCCTGGATCACACCGTGCGCAACGCGCTGAAATTGTGCGAAGTGGCTGGACGCGAGGACGTGCCGGTATTTGCCGGCTGCCCGGATCCGCTGGTGCATCCGTCGGTGGACGCCGCCCACGTGCACGGCGTGGACGGCTTCGGCGATGTCGGCTTCGAGCCCGCCAGGCGCCAGGCCGAGGCCGAACATGCGGCCCTGGCGATCCTGCGCCTGTCGCACGAACATGCCGGCGAACTGCTGTTCGTCGCACTGGGCCCGCTGACCAACGTCGCGCTGGCGCTGAAGCTCGACCCGACCCTGCCGCAGCGGATCAAGCGCTTCGTGGTGATGGGCGGGGCGATCACCGGCCACGGCAACATCACCCCGGCGGCGGAATTCAACATCGCCTTCGACCCGGAAGCGGCGCACATCGTGTTCAGCGCCTTCCCGCATCTGGAACTGGCCGATTGGGAAGCCACCATCGCCCATGGCCTGCCGCACAGCGAGGTCGGGCCGTGGCTGGCCGCACCGTCGGCGCGAGCCCGCTTCTACGAGGAAATCTCGCGCAAGACCCGGCTCTGGTCGGAAGACAGCCGCGGCGAGTACTGGTACGCCGCCGACGCGCTGGCAATGGCATATGCGCTTGAGCCGGAAGGGGCGACGCGGCTGGAACAGCGCCCGGTCGTGATCGAGCTGGCCGGCCGCTTCACCCGCGGTGTCACCGTGGTGGACTGGAACCGCCAGGACGGCGCGCCGGACAACGCCACCCTGCTGATCGGCTACGACCAGGCGCGCTTCCAGGGCCTTGTGAAGGCCGCACTTCTAGCCGACTGAACCGGAGGCTTGCACGGGGTTGCCGGGGTGGATATAATGCCGCTCTTGTCCAGCTGCCCCTAACGGTGTGAGCCCATGAAGGCCGACATCCATCCGAATTACCGTGACGTCGTCTTTCACGATGTGACCTCCGATTTCAAGATCCTGAGCCGTTCCACGATGGCGACCAAGGAAACCATCAAGTGGGAAGACGGTACCGAGTACCCGCTGATCAAGGTTGAAATCTCCTCGGCTTCGCACCCGTTCTATACGGGCAAGCACAAGGTGATCGATACCGGCGGCCGCATCGACAAGTTCCAGAAGCGCTACGCGCGCTGATCGTCGACGCCAAGTTTGCCAGCGACGGCCGCGCCCAGCGCGGCCGTCGCTTTTTGCGTTTCTGCGTGTACTGCGCGTCGGGTAATTCCGGCGCTGGTGCAACGCTGCGTCGCGGGCGCGGATCGGCGTCTACGACTTCCGTCCAAGCGACGGGAAAAATGTTGCTGTGCGATAATGGCGGAATCCAATGGGCCCCGTATGGAGCCCTTAGGATGTCCATAACGTACCTGTCCACTCGCAAGGGGCAGGTGCCTTTCCATTGAGGAGCGCACACTGTGTCCGATCTTGATCAGGTCACGCTCAACGCCGGCGACAAGTCGGTCGTTCTGCCGGTTCTGAAGCCCACCCTGGGCAATGATTGCGTCGACATCTCCAAGCTGACCAAGGAAACCGGTCTTTTCACCTACGACTCGGGTTTCACTGCCACCGCCAGCTGCAAGTCGGCCATCACTTACATCGACGGCGACAACGGCGTGCTGTTGTACCGCGGCTACCCGATCGAGCAGCTTGCTCAACACTCCAGCTTCCTGGAAGTGTCGTATCTGCTGATGAATGGCGAACTGCCGAACAAGGACGAGTTCTCCAAGTTCGAGCATGAAGTGACGCATCACACGATGATGCATGAGTCGCTGAAGGCGTTCCTCAAGGGTTTCCACTACGATGCGCATCCGATGGCCATGCTGGCCGCCTCGGTCGCCTCGCTGTCGGCGTTCTATCACGACAATCTCGACCTGGACGATCCGGAGCAGCGCCGTCAGGCCGGTATCCGCCTGATCGCCAAGGTGCCGACCCTGGCCGCTGCCGCCTACCGCTATTCGATCGGCCAGCCGATCCGGTATCCGCGCAATAACCTCGAGTATGTCGATCGCTTCCTGCACATGATGTTCGAGGTGCCGAGCGAGCCGCTGCAGCTGAACCCGGTCGTGGCCAAGGCCATGGACCTGTTGTTCATCCTGCATGCCGATCACGAGCAGAACGCCTCGACCTCGACGGTGCGTCTGGTCGGTTCGACCGGTGCCAACCCGTACGCTTCGGTCGCTGCCGGCATCACCGCGCTGTGGGGCCCCGCACACGGCGGCGCCAACGAGGCGGTGCTGAAGATGCTGGAGGAGATCGGCGACGCCAAGAACGTCGAGTCCGCCATCGCCAAGGCCAAGGACAAGAATTCGTCCTTCCGCCTGATGGGCTTCGGCCATCGCGTCTACAAGAACTTCGACCCGCGCGCCAAGATCATCCGCGAGATGACCCACAAGGTGCTGGGCGAACTGGGCGTCAACGATCCGCTGCTGGAAGTGGCGCTGAAGCTGGAAGAGGCCGCGCTGAAGGACGACTACTTCGTGCAGCGCAAGCTGTACCCGAACGTCGACTTCTACTCGGGCATCATCTACAAGGCGCTCAACATTCCGGTCGAGATGTTCACCGTGATGTTCGCGATTGCCCGCACCACCGGCTGGGTTTCGCACTGGCTGGAGCAGCAGGTCGATCCGGAACTGAAGATCGGCCGTCCGCGCCAGATCTACACCGGCTACGACCAGCGCGATTACACCGCCGCCAAGCGCTGAGCCTGGCGAGCGTGTGTCGACAGAAGCCCCGCATCTGCGGGGCTTCTGCTTTTCAGCGTGCCGCGAATGCCTGCCCGGTGCCGAAGAAGCTGTCGATGTCCTGTTCGGCCAGCAGGTTGCGCAACTGCGCCGCCGAGGCGCGCTGCATGGGGCGTTCGTCCAGTTGCGAGAGCGGCGCCTGGCGCAGGGCGAGGCGCGGCAGCACCGCCAGATCGAAGGTCAGCTCTTCGGCGCTGAACAACCACACCGGGACATCGGCGATGCGCTCCTGGTCCATCCGCAGGCGCCGCGTGCGCGTTTCGGTCGGGATGCGGTGTTCTTCCAGGAATATCGGCACGGTTTCCGGATCGTCGCTGTGCAGGTGCAGATGCACGGGCGAGTGGTTGTCGGCAGTGCCGTCGAGCACCGGGCCGACCAGTCGGGGCGAGAACGCGACGAAGAAATCCATCGCGCGCAGCGCCGCCTCGCGGCGCTGGCGCAGCCCCTGCGCGCGGTCGGGCCCGGCGAACAGGCGCTGGTACTCGCGCAGGGCTTCCTCGATCTCGCGGTTACGCGGCAACGAAGCGTCATCGAAGATGCCGAGCCGGCTGGCTGCCTTGAGCTTGGCCTGGTGGTAGTCGCGGATGCCGCCTTCGGCCATCAGCCGGGCGGCTTCGTGGGCGAGGCGGTGACGGCGCTCGCGGGTACGGGTCTCGGCGTGCTTGCGTGCGTGGTGCATGGCCGGCTGCCCTGTCGGAAACCTGTCCCGACTGTACCGCAAGTAGATGGAGAAGCTGTGATTCGGGAGAGGGATTCGTAAGCGCCTGCTTCGGAGAGAAGGCTGTTGTGGGAGGGACTTCAGTCCCGACGGGCTTCACCGGCCAGCTGTCGGGGCTAAAGCCCCTCCCACAAAAATCGAGGCGCAAAGGCCCAAATCAATTGACAGGACATCAGGGCCGGGCAGGCTTTTCCCGAATCCCGAATCCCGAATCCCGAATCCCGAATCCCGAATCCCGAATCCCGAATCCCGGCCATCAAAAGATATCGAACGCCTTCTCGTCGGTCTGCTTGTCCTGCAGCCCATAGTCGTAATCCTGCAGGCGATCCAGGTCCTCGTTCTTCACCCACTCGACCGCGCCGTTGACGGTGGTCTGGGTCATGCCGTCAGGCGGGTTGTTGGTGGCGATCGGCAGATCCTTCAGGGCTACCCGCATGTAGTCGATCCAGATCGGCAGCGCGGCCTTGCCGCCGTACTCGCGGTAACCCAGCGACTGGAAGTCGTCGCGGCCGACCCAGACGGTGGTCACGAACGGGCCACCGAAGCCGGAGAACCATGCGTCGCGGTGGTCGTTGGTGGAGCCGGTCTTGCCGCCCAGATCCTCGCGGCCGAGCACCTTGGCCGCGGTGCCGGTGCCGCGCTGGACCACGTCGCGCATCATCGACACCAACTGGTAGGCGGTGCGCTCGTCGATCGCGCGTGGGGCGATCTTGGCATCGGCCGCAGGTGCGGCGGCGACTTCGGCGGCCGGCTTCTTATCCGTCGCCGGCGCGGCGGGCGGGGCGACGGCGCCGAAGTTGAAGCCGTCCACGACCTGGCTCACCGGTGCGACCTGGTCGCCCTGCAGGGCGCAGGTGCGGCAGGCGACGGCGGGGTTCTCCTTGAAGAGCACATTGCCGTCGCGGTCCTTGACCTCGTCGATCACCCAGGTGTTCACCCGCGAGCCGCCGTTGGCGAACACCGCATAGCCGCGCGCCACCGACAGCGGCGTGAGCGAGGCGGTGCCCAGCGACATCGACAGGTTCGGCGGCAGCTCGGCCTCGTCGAAGCCGAACTGGCTGATGTACTTACGGGCGAAGTCCACGCCGATCGCGTCGAGCAGGCGGACCGACACCAGGTTGCGTGATTGCACCAGCGCCTCGCGCAGGCGCATCGGGCCCTTGAATTCGCCGTCGTCGTTCTTCGGCGACCAGGTCTGGCCACGGCGGTCGCGGAACACCACCGGGGCGTCGAGCACGATCGAGGCCGGGTTGAAGCCCTTCTCGAACGCTGCCGCATACAGGAACGGCTTGAAGCTCGAGCCCGGCTGGCGGCGCGCCTGGGTGGCGCGGTTGAACTTGTTGCCGGCGTAGCTGAAGCCGCCGACCATCGCCTTCAGGGCGCCGGTGTTGGCGTCCAGCGAGACCAGGGCGCCCTGACCACGTGGTATCTGGTCGATGGTCCACTCGTCCTGCTTCTCGCCGGCACGGATCCGGGTCAGGTCGCCGCGTTTGAGCAGGCTGGCGGCGGTCTTGTTGGCCCAGCGGGTGGCGGAGGCGGGCAGCGTCAGCTCGGACTTGTCATGGCGAACCACGGTGACGCCGCCATCCGGGTTGGTGCGTGCCACCACGACCGGAATCAGCCCGCCCTGGGTGACCACGCCGGCCAGGTGCGCGGCCAGCGCGGCGGCGTCGGCATCGGCCGGTACCTCGAAATGCTGTTCGACGCCATGCCAGCCGTGGCGGTGGTCGTACAGCATCAGGCCGTCGCGGACCGCGGCGTCGGCCGCGGTCTGCATCGTCGCATCGATGGTGGTGGTGACGTGGTAGCCCTTGTTGAGCACGTCGCCGCCGTAGCGGGCGATCATCTCCTGGCGTACCAGCTCGGCCATGTAAGGGGCATAGACCTGCACCGGCGGCTCGTGCGGCGTGGCGTGCATCGGCACGGCCTTGGCGGCGTCGGCTTCGGACTGGCTGACAAAGCCCAGGTCGGCCATGCGTTGCAGCACGTAGTAGTCACGGCGTTCGCGGGCGCGCTCGGGATTGCTGATCGGGTTGCCGCTGGAGGGGAACTTGGGGATGCCGGCCAGCGAGGCCATCTCGTCCAGGCTCAGCTCGCCCAGCTTCTTGCCGTAGTAGTACTCGGCCGCAGCGGCCACGCCATAGGCGCGGTTGCCGAAGAAGCTCTTGTTGAGGTACAGCTCGAAGATCTCGTCCTTGCTCAGCTCGGCCTCGATCTTGCGCGCCAGCAGGATCTCGGCCAGCTTGCGGGTGTAGCTGTACTGGGAGCTGAGGAAGAACTGGCGGGCCACCTGCTGGGTGATGGTCGAGCCGCCGGGCACGCGCTTGGCGTCGGTGGTGGCCAGCAGCCAGACCGCGCGCGCGATGCCCTTGTAGTCCACGCCGCCGTGCTCGTAGAAACGGGCATCCTCGGTGGCCAGGAACGCCTGCTTCAGGCGCTCGGGGACGTCCTTCATCTGGATCGGGTAGCGCCGGGTCTCGCCATAGACCGCCATCAGCCGGCCGTCGCTGGCGTAGACGTACATCGGCTCCTGCAGTTCGACCTGCTTGAGCGACTGGACGTCCGGCAGCTTGGATGAAATGGCGTAGTAGACGCCTGCGGCGGCCAGGCCGCCGAGCAGCGCAAGCACGACAAACGCGGCCAGGATCCAGCCCAGCCAACGACGGACACGGGGCATCAAGACAGATTCCGATTGCAGATTTCGTAGCCGCAGAGTATAGATTACGGGAGGTCTGGCTGGGGCCGGGCTTGGGGATTGCAGTTGGAAACCACTGGGGTCGTGTGATGGCCTTCCCGGCTTTCATGCGAGGTGGTTGCCAATTGAAAAAAAACGATTATTAATGCCAGGGCGCAAGAAGCACATCTAAGTGCCCGTCGGCAGGGGAGTTTCCGTGGGGCTTATTCCCAAGAGTCAGGCGCCGCTCGTCGGCGTCGATATCAGTTCGAGTGCGGTAAAGCTGCTGCAGCTTTCCCGGAGTGGCAACCGTTTCCGCGTGGAACACTACGCGGTCGAGCCGCTGCCGCCGAATGCTGTGGTCGAGAAGAACATCGTCGAGGTCGAGGCGGTCGGCGAAGCCATTCGTCGGGCGTTGAACCGGTCCGGGTCCAAGGCCAAGTTTGCCGCGGCCGCGGTGGCCGGGTCGGCGGTGATCACCAAGTTGATCCCGATGCCGGCCGAGCTGGACGACAACGATCTGGAAGCCCAGGTCGAGCTCGAGGCGACCAACTACATCCCGTACCCGATCGAGGAAGTGAACCTCGACTTCGAGGTGCTGGGGCCGATTCCCAACAATCCCGAGATGGTGCAGGTGCTGCTGGCGGCCTCGCGCTCGGAGAACGTCGAGCTGCGCCAGTCCGCGCTGGAGCTGGGCGGGTTGACGGCCAAGGTGATGGACGTGGAGGCCTTCGCGGTCGAGAACGCCTTCGCGCTGGTCGCCAGCGAGCTGCCGGTGGCACAGGACGCGGTCGTGGCGCTGGTCGATATCGGCGCCACCATGACCACGCTCAACGTGCTGCGGTCGGGGCGCAGCCTGTACAGCCGCGAACAGGTGTTCGGCGGCAAGCAGCTGACCGATGAGGTGATGCGCCGCTACGGGCTGACCTACGAGGAGGCGGGACTGGCCAAGCGCCAGGGCGGTCTGCCCGAGAGCTACGAGATCGAGGTGCTGGAGCCGTTCAAGGAGGCGACGGTGCAGCAGATCAGCCGGTTGCTGCAGTTCTTCTATGCCGGCAGCGAGTTCAACCGGGTCGACCACATCGTGCTGGCCGGGGGGTGCGCCGCGCTGGCGGGTCTGCCGGAGATGGTGGAAGAACAACTGGGCGTGGCGACCACGGTCGCCAATCCGCTGGCACAGATGACGCTGGGGCCGAAGGTCCAGGCGCAGGCGCTGGCGCTGGACGCCCCGGCGTTGATGATCGCCACCGGTCTGGCACTGAGGAGCTTTGACTGATGGCACGCATCAATCTGTTGCCCTGGCGCGCCGAGCGCCGCAAGCAGCGCGAGCGCGAGTTCTACTCGATGCTGGGTTTCGCGGCGCTGGCCGGCGTGCTGCTCTCGGTGTTGATCTGGTTCTACTACGACCAGCAGATCAGCGGCCAGAACACCCGTAATGCCTACCTGACCGCCGAGATCGACAAGGTCAAGGCGCAGAACAAGGAAATCGACGAGCTCGACAAGAAGCGCGACCGCCTGCTGGCGCGCAAGCGGGTGATCGAGGAACTGCAGGCCAACCGTTCGCAGATGGTGCATCTGTTCGATTCGCTGGTACGCACGATTCCCGACGGCGTGGTGCTGACGGCGGTCAAGCAGGAAGGCGACATCCTGACCCTGGAGGGCCGTTCGCAATCCAATGCGCGGGTCAGCAACTACATGCGCAATCTGGAAGGTTCCGGCTGGATGACCAAGCCTGACCTGTCGATCATCGAGGCGAAGGCGCAGGACAAGCCCGGCAACACCGGACCGGTGCTCGACACCAAGGCGTTGCCATACGTGTTCACGCTGAAGGTTGCGCTGGCCAACCCGAACGACAAGCCCGAGGGCGAAGCCGGGGCCGAACCGAAGAAGGCTGGAAGCGCGCCGGCGGCCAAGCGGCCGCAGCAGGGGGCAAAGTCGTGAGCCAGAAGAAATTCAGCATCAAGGATCTCGATTTCAACAACCTCGGCGGTTGGCCGCAGCCGGCGAAGATCGTCTTCTGCGCGCTGGTCGGGCTGTTCATCGTGGTCCTGGCGTGGTTCGTGCTGATCAAGGACAAGAGCGAGGAGCTCGAAGGCCTTGATCGGAAGGAAACCCAACTGCGTGCCGACTTCGAAAAAGAACAGGGCCGTGCGGTCAACCTGGAGCCGCTGAAGCAGCAACTGGCGCAGATGGAGCAGGTGCTGCAGCAGATGCTGCGCCAGCTGCCCAGCAAGACCGAGATGCCGGACCTGATCATCGACATCTCGCAGACCGCGTTGTCGAGCGGGCTCAACAACGAGCTGTTCCAGCCGGGTCCGGAATCGCCGAAGGAGTTCTACGCCGAGAAGCCGATCGCGCTGCGCATGGTGGGCAGCTACCACCAGTTCGGTGCTTTCGTCAGCGGCGTGGCCTCGCTGCCCCGCGTGGTGATCCTGACCATGCATGACATCAACCTCAAGCCCAAGGACCCCAAGGCCGGCATCACGCCGCGTGGGGCGTTGGAACTGTCCGGCACGGTCAAGACCTACCGCTACCTCGACGACGAGGAGATGGCGGAGCAGGAGAAGGCCGCGGCCGAGGCTGCCAAGAAAAAGAAGGGCTGAGGCATGAGCATGACGTCCTACAAGAAACTTTTTTGTGAGTCCCCCACGAAAGCGACGCACCTCCCTGTGCGCGGAGCCTTTTTTTGCCTCGCTCTGGTGCTGTTGCTGGCCGGGTGCGCACGCGGGGTGACCAGCGCGCCAGGCGATGCGCCGAACCTGGAGCGCTGGGTGGCCGAGGTGCGCGCGCGTCCGGCACCGGCGCTGGAGCCGCTGCCGGTGATGCAGCAGTTCGAGACGTTCGAATACGCCGCGCAGGGCATGCGTGATCCGTTCGCCGATGCCTGGGTCAATCCCGACGGCGGCAACGGCCTGCGTCCGGATCCGAATCGCCGCAAGGAGCCGCTTGAGGCCTTCCCGCTGGACAGCCTGAACATGGTGGGCACCATCGGCACCGGTCCGGGGCAGGTGGCGTTGGTGATGGCGCCAGACAAGGTGACCTACCGGGTCCGGCCCGGTATCTACATGGGGCAGAGCGATGGGCGCGTGACCGGGGTGTCCGACGGCCACATCGAGCTGATTGAACTGGTGCCGGATGGTGCGGGCGGTTGGCTTGAAAGGCCAGCTTCGATCGCGCTCGATGATCAATGATTGATAGGGGATAGCACGATGACTTTTTTCAAAGCCCTGAGCCTGCGCCCCACACGGCGTCGAGCGACGATCCGGGCGTGCGCGTTGGGGTTCGCGCTCGCTCTGGCGAGTGGCTCTTCGTTGGCGGCGACCGGAACGGGTGATCTCAATGCCCATGATCCTGCCAAGGCGCTACCGGCGACGGTGTCGGTCTCGAAGATCGACTTCAAGCGTGGCGAGGATGGCTCGGGTCGCGTGATCCTGCAGTTCGACGGTCAGGGCGCGAGCCCGGACCTGCGCACGCAGGGCAACAGCGTGCTGATCGATGTCGGCAACGCCAAGCTGCCGCCCGAGCTGCAGAAACCGCTGAACGTGGCCGATTTCGCCACGCCGGTGCAGCGCATCGACGCCAAGCCGTCCGGCAACGGTTCGCAGCTGGTGCTCAGCACCAACGTGCCGTTCGAGTCGTTGGCTTACCAGAGCGGCAACGAGTACGTGGTCGAGATCGCCCCGCGCAAGGGTGAGCCGGCGATGGGCGCGGTCAGCGCCGACTCGGTCGGCAAGGCAGCGGCGCAGATCGCATCGCGCGGCTACAGCGGTCGCCCGGTGACGTTCAATTTCCAGGACGTGCCGGTGCGCACCGTGCTGCAGTTGATCGCCGAGGAATCCAACCTCAACGTGGTGGCGGCGGACACCGTGCAGGGCAATGTGACCCTGCGTCTGGTCAACGTGCCGTGGGACCAGGCGCTGGACATCGTGCTGCGCGCCAAGGGCCTGGACAAGCGCCGCGACGGCGCCGTGATCTGGGTCGGTCCGCAGGCCGAGCTGGCCAAGTTCGAACAGGACAAGGAAGACGCGCGCATCGCGATCGAGAACCGCGAAGACCTGATCACCGATTACATCCAGATCAACTACCACTCCGCGACGGCGATCTTCAAGGCGCTGACCGAGGCCAAGGGTATCGGTGGCAGTGGTGGCGGCGGCGGCGGTGGCAGCGGCCAAAACGAGAATGGCTTCCTGTCCTCGCGTGGGCGTGTGGTCGCCGACGAGCGCACCAACATGCTGATGATCAGCGACATCCCGAAGAAGGTCGCGCAGATGCGCGAGCTGATCAGCCATATCGACCGCCCGGTCGACCAGGTGCTGATCGAGGGGCGCATCGTCATCGCGACGGACACTTTCGCGCGTGATCTTGGCGCCAAGTTCGGTATTGGTGGTACGCACACGTCCGGCAGCAACGTTTCGACGATCGGCAGCACCGCCACGGGCGGTGGTACTGCCGCGACGCGCGGGTTGAATGTCGACCTGGGTGTCGATAGCACCGGCATCTTCACCAGTGGTGGCGCCCCTAGCCTGGCATATACGTTGCTTGGCTCGAACTTCAATCTGGATCTTGAGCTGTCCGCATTGCAGGAGGAAGGTCGTGGCGAGGTCATTTCCAATCCGCGCATCGTCACCGCCAACCAGCGCGAGGGTGTGATCAAGCAGGGTAAGGAAATCGGCTATGTGACCATTACTGGCGGCACTGGCGGTACGGCCGCCACGCCGAACGTGCAGTTCAAGGAAGTGCTGCTGGAGCTGAAGGTGACGCCGACCATCACCAACGACAACCGCGTCTTCCTGAACATGAACGTCAAGAAGGACGAGGTGGACTCCTACATGACGCTGGCCGACTACGGCACCGTGCCGATCATCAACCGCCGCGAGATCAATACGGCGGTGTTGGTGGATGACGGCCAGACCGTGGTGGTAGGCGGCGTCTACGAGTTCACCGACCGCAGCAGCGTGAGCAAGGTGCCGTTCCTGGGCGATATCCCGTTCCTGGGCAACCTGTTCAAGAAGCGCGGCAAGAGCAAGGAAAAGGCCGAGCTGCTGATCTTCGTCACGCCGAAGGTGTTGCGCGTCGCGAAGGCTGGCTGATCGGTTGCACCATAGTGTCGCGAGGGGCCGCCAGCGTGCGGCCCTTCGCATTGTTGTGAGTCCATCACAAGAACGGCGCTCATCCATGTGCGCTGGGTTCTTCATTCTGGATCCCGGCTGAGCGACGATGTTGCATGAACGCGGCCCGGGCTGAACCAAACCGGCGCGGATGGGTCAAACTGGGCCTATGAACATGCCTCCCCAGCTCTCCACCGAACCTCTGGACAGCGCCGGCCATGCCCGGTTGCATGCCGCCTTCATTGATCTTCGCGATGCGCTGTCGGCCCGGATCATCGGCCAGTCCGCATTGGTCGAGCGCCTGCTGATCGCGCTGCTGGCCGACGGCCATCTGCTGGTCGAGGGCGCGCCAGGCCTGGCCAAGACCACCGCGATCCGCGCGCTGGCCGCGCGCCTCGATGCGGATTTCGCACGGGTCCAGTTCACCCCCGACCTGCTGCCGGCCGACCTCACCGGCACCGAGATCTGGCGCCCGCAGGAAGGCCGTTTCGAGTTCGTGCCGGGCCCGATCTTCCATCCGATCCTGCTTGCCGACGAGATCAATCGCGCCCCGGCCAAGGTGCAGTCGGCGCTGCTGGAGGCGATGGGCGAACGTCAGGTCACGGTGGGCCGGCACACCTATGCGCTGCCGCAGCTGTTCCTGGTGATGGCTACGCAGAATCCGATCGAACAGGAAGGCACGTTCCCGTTGCCGGAGGCGCAGCTGGATCGCTTCCTGATGCACGTGCGGATCGGCTATCCGCAGGTCGATGCCGAGACCGAGATCCTGCGGTTGGCGCGCGACAGTGCCCGCGAGGTGCTCGACAAGACCGAGCATGCGCCGTCGAAGATGCCGCTGGACGACGTTTTCGCCGCGCGTCGGGCGGTGCTGTCGTTGCATCTGGCGCCGCAGTTGGAGCGCTATCTGATCGAGATCGTGCTGGCCTCGCGCGATGCGCAGCGTTACGACCCGGCGCTGGCGCGGCGGATCGCCTGGGGCGCGAGCCCGCGCGGGTCGATCGCACTGGAGCGCTGCGCGCGTGCGCGTGCGTGGCTGGCCGGGCGTGATTACGTGACGCCTGATGACGTGCGTGCGGTGGCACCGGATGTGCTGCGCCATCGTGTGCTGCCCAGCTACGAGGCGATCGCGGAGGGTTGGGATGGCGAGCGCCTGGTGCAGGCGTTGCTCGACCATATTCCATTGCCCTAGCTGCGATGAGTGAGCTGATTGCGGGCGAGGGATGCGGCTAATGACGGCACCGATTGCGATATCGCCGGTCATCGACGGTGACGGCATCCGCCCCACGTTGACCGAACTGGTGGCGTTGAAGCGGACCGCCTCACGGCGTCCGCCGCCGCGGCGCGGGCGTTACGGGCTGGCTGGGCTCGCTCCGGCGCCGCATCGCGGACGCGGGATGGAGTACGCCGAATCGCGTGAGTACGTTGCCGGCGACGATGCGCGCCATATCGATTGGCGTGTCACCGCACGCAGTGGTCGCGCCCACACCAAGCTGTTCCAGGCCGAGCGCGAACAGCTCAGCCTGATCGTCGCCGACACTGCGCCTGCGCTCTATTTCGGCACGCGGGTGCGCTACAAGTCGGTGCAGGCGGCGCGTGCGGCGGCGGTCGCGGCCTGGTCGGCGCAGCGTCAGGGCGATCGCATCGCTGCGTTGCGTGGCAGTCAGGTCGAAGCGCCGGTGCCGCCGGCCACCGGCCAGCGCGGTGTGCTGCGGGTGCTGGATGCGTTGGTGCGCTGGTATGCGCAGCCGCCGGGCGACGATGCCGGGTTGCCGGTGGCGTTGGATCATGCCGGTCGCTTGCTGCGTCCTGGTGCACGGCTGTACGTGTTTGCCGATGCGGTCAGTGCCGCGCGGGTGCCGTTGGCGCGCTGGGCCGCGCTTGCCGCGCATCACGAGGTGACGGCGGTGTTGCTGGTCGATCCGCTGGAAACCGCGCCGCCGGCCCAGGCGCTGCCGTTTATGGCCGACGGGATGCAGGTGGAGGTCGATCTGGCCGGTGCGGATGGCATGCGGCGATGGCAGCAGCAATTCGCCGAACAGGCTACGGAGCTGCAGCGCGAACTGGCGGCGCGCAGTGTGCGTGCGCACCTGCTGTCCACCGCCGATGCCAGCGATGCCTGGCTGGGCGGCGCGATCGACCGCGATGGGACGTCGCGATGAATCCGTCGCAACTTCCGCTGCGGGACGTGCATCTGCCGGCTTCGCCGCCATGGTGGCCGCCGGCGCCGGGCTGGTGGTTGCTGTTCGGGATCGTCGTGCTGCTGATTGCGCTGGCGGTGGCGGTTGCATGGCGTCGCCGGCGCCGACGTGCACGCTGGCTGGTGGCGTTCGATCAGGAGGTCGCCACCGCGTCGGATGATGCCGGTCGGCTGGCCACGCTGTCGTCGCTGCTGCGCCGTGCCGCGCGTCGGGTCGAGCCGGGTGCGGATCGATTGCAGGGCGAGGCCTGGCTGCGTCTGCTTGATGGCGACAAGCGCCGCGATTTCAGCGAGGGTGTTGGCCGGGTGCTGCTGGACGGTGGCTTCCAGCGCGATCCGCAGGTCGGACGGATCGCACAGGTCGAGGCGTTGGCGCGGCAGCGGTTCATCGAATTGATGGCGGGCCGGCGATGAGCGGGTTCGACCTGAGCCAGTGGTCGCAATGGTTTTCGCAGTTCGCATGGCCGTGGGCGTGGTGCCTGCTGCCGTTGCCGCTGCTGATGAGGCTGTTGCCGCGTGGTGGCGAAGGCCGGGCCGCGTTGCGGGTGCCATACCCCGAGCGGATCCGTGCGCTGGCGCAGGCGACGGGCGCGTCGTATGCGCGCCCCGGGCGATGGTTGGCCTGGTTGGCGTGGGCGCTGCTGTGCGCGGCGTTGGCACGTCCGCAGGAGCTCGGCGAGCCGGTCTCGCCGCCGCAGCAGGCGCGGCAGATGATGCTGGCGGTGGATCTGTCCGGCAGCATGAGCGAGCCGGACATGGAACTCGGCGGTCGCGCGGTCGATCGCCTCACGGCGGCCAAGGCGGTGCTGGCCGACTTTCTGGATCGCCGTCAGGGCGATCGTGTCGGCCTGCTGGTATTCGGCCAGCGCGCTTATGCGTTGACGCCGCTGACCGCCGATCTGGCCTCGGTGCGCGAGCAGTTGCGCGACAGCGTAGTCGGCCTGGCCGGGCGCGAAACTGCGATCGGCGATGCGATCGCGTTGTCGGTCAAGCGGCTGCGCGAGCAGCCGCGCGGGCAGCGTGTGTTGATCCTGTTGACCGATGGCGTCAACACTGCCGGCGTGCTCGATCCGCTCAAGGCCGCCGAACTCGCCAAGGCCGAGGGCGTGCGCGTGCACACCATTGCGTTCGGCAGCGACGGCGGTGGCATGTCGTTGTTCGGCATCCCGGTGCAGGCCGGCGACGAAGATCCGGTCGATGAAAAGACGCTGCGCGGTATCGCCGAACAGACCGGCGGACGTTTCTTCCGTGCGCGTGACACCGCCGCGTTGGCCGGGATCTATGCCGAACTCGACCGGCTCGAACCGGTCGCCGCAGCTGCGCCGGCGGTGCAGCCGCGCATCGAGCGCTATGCCTGGCCGCTGGCGATCGCTTGCCTGCTGGCGGCGCTGGCGTTCGTGTTGCCGCGGAGGTGGCGATGAGCGGCTGGCTGCCGGACTGGAATGCGTTCTGGAGCGCGCTGCATTTCTTGCGCCCGGAGTGGTTGTGGGCGCTGTTGGCGTTGCCACTTGCTGCGGCGTTGTGGACGTTGCGACGCCGGCGTGGCGAGGTGTGGAAGCGCAACGTCGACGCGCATTTGCTGCCGCATCTGTTGGTGTCGGGCACGCGCCGTGGCTGGATGGGCCTGGTCGCGCTGCTGCTGGGAATCGCGCTGGCGGTGCTGGCGCTGGCCGGACCGAGCTGGCGCCAGCAGGAGCAGCCGTTGTTCCGTGCGCACCAGCCGCTGGTGATCGCGCTCGATCTGTCTTCGAGCGTGCAGGCCAACGATCTGCCGCCGTCGCGGCTGCTACAGGCGCGCGCCAAGCTCGCCACGCTGCTGCGCGAACGCCGTGGTGGCGACGTGGCGCTGCTGGCGTATGCCGGCGAGAGCTTCACTGTCGCGCCGCTGACCGAGGATGCAGCCAACGTCGCGCTGTTCCTCGATGCGCTGGCGCCGGAGGTGATGCCGGTGGACGGCAAGCGCGCCGATCGCGCGATCGAGGCGGCGAGCTCGCTGCTGATGCAGGCGGGTTATCGCCAGGGCGACATCCTGCTGCTGACCGACCAGGCCGACGCGAGTGCGCGCACTGCCGCCGGCGATGCGCTGCGCGGTGGTTTCCACGTGTCCGCGCTGGGGTTGGGGACCGGCGGTGGTGGCGCCTACATGAACGCGCAGGGCCGGATCGAGCAGGCGCGGCTTGATGAGAGTTCGCTGCACGCGCTGACCAGCAGCGGTGGTGGTCGCTATGCGCGATTGACGATCGACGATGCTGATCTGCGTGATCTGGGCGTGCTGGAACCGGGACGCGCGCAGGCAGCTGGCAGTGAGTCGACCAGCGGCCAGAGCTGGCTCGACGAGGGTTATTGGCTGCTGCCGCCGCTGATGCTGCTGGCCTTGCTGGCGTTCCGTCGGCGCGGTGCGGTGGCGTCGATGTTGGCGCTGGGTCTGTTGCTGCCGCTGGCGATGCCGGCGCGGGCGGCCGAGCAGGGCGGCTGGTGGCGTCGCGCCGATCAGGTCCAGCAGCAGCGCGTCGAAACCGGCGTGCAGGCCTATCGCAAGGGCGATTTCGCCGCAGCGCAGAAAGCCTTCGATGGCATCGATCGCGACGAGGCGCAGTACAACCTCGGCAACGCGCTGGCGCGGCAGGGCCACTACGACGAGGCGATCGCCGCCTACGACCGCGCGCTCAAGCTGCATCCGGACATGCCCGATGCGGTCGCCAACCGCGCCGCGGTCGAGGCCGCGCGCAAGCGCCAGCAGAACGAGCAGAAGCAGGACCAATCCGGCAACAAGGGCGGGCAACAGCAGCCGTCTTCTTCTCAGGACAAAAGCCAGTCATCGCAGTCGAAGGACGGGCAAACGCCGCCGCAGTCAGGCGATGACGCTCAGCAATCGCAGCAGAACGCGCAGCGCCAGCAGAATCAGCAGGGACAGGACAAGCAGAAGTCGTCGCAATCATCGGATCCGAAGACCGAGGACGCCAAGGCACAGCAGCAGGCCAACCAGGCACAGCAGCAGCGCATGCAGCAGGCACTGGCGCAGCAGGATCCGTCGCACCGCGAAGATGGAAAGGCGGCGGAAGCGGCCGAAGAAACGCCGCCGCAGCGCGAGCAGCGTCAGGCCATCGAAGCATGGATGCGGCGTGTGCCCGATGATCCGGGCAATCTGCTGCGCACCAAGTTCCGGCTCGAATACGAACGCAGGCAACGGGAAGGGCAATGAATTCACCTCGACAGCCGCTGCGATGGATGCGTGGGACGCTCATGCTGCTGTTGGCGCTGGCCGCCGGCATGGCGCAGGCGGACACGCGCGCGTGGCTGGATCGCGACACGGTCGGTGTCGGCGAGCCGGTCATGTTGAACATCGAGACCGACCAGGGTTCGGTCATGCCGGATTACTCGCCGTTGCGCGGCGCTTTCTCGCTGAGCAGCGAGAACAGCAGCCGGCAGATGCAGATGGTGAACGGTGCAGTGTCGGTGCGCTCGCTGTTCGGCGTGATGCTGACGCCGCGCCAGGCCGGTGAGCTGACGATCCCGGCGTTGCGGGTCGGCAATCAGATGACCTCGCCGCTGCGGTTGAACGTGTCGGCTGCCACCGTCAGCGCTGCGCCTGCCGGTGTGCAGGGCAACGAGGTGGTGTTCGTCGAGACCGTGGTGGACGACAAACAGCCTTACGTGCAGCAGAGCGTGGGCGTGGTGGTGCGGTTGTACTTCGCGACCCAGTTGGCTTCGGGCGAACTGAACCTGGATACGCCGGACGGTGCCTCGCTGCAGCGGATCGGTGACGACGTCAGTTCGGTCAAGACGATCAACGGCCGCCAGTACAACATGGTCGAACGGCGCTTCCTGCTGGTGCCCGAGCGCAGCGGGCCGTTGACGCTGCCGGGCGCGAGCTTCAATGGGCGCGCGGTGGCCGGCTTCTTCGACGATTTCTTCGACCGCGGCAACGGTACGCTGAACGCGCGTGGCGCCAACCAGACCTTGCAGGTGCGTGCGCAACCGGACAGCGCGCCGCAGCCATGGTTGCCATTGCATGACCTGCGCCTGCGCTACACCGGTTCGCCGCAACAGGCCACCGCCGGGCAGGCGGTGCAGGTGGTGGTGGAAGCCACGGCCGAGGGCGCGACCCGCGCGCAGTTCCCGGATCTGCCGACGCCGGCGGTGGCCGACGCGCAGGTATTCGCCGAACCGGCGCAGTACGACGAGCATTTCGTCGGCGGCACGCCGCAGCTCAAGCTCACGCGCCGCTATTCGATCGTGCCCAACCGGGCCGGCGCATTGGTGGTGCCGGGGTTGCGCATGGCGTGGTGGGATGTGGCCGCCGGTAGCGCGCGTGAGGCGCGCCTGCCGGACATCACGCTGCAGGTGGCGCCCGGCACTGGCGGTTTCGCCGCGCCGCCGCCTTCGCCGACGCAGGCCGAGCCGGCGGCGTCCGATTCAGTGGCGGCGGACAGCAGCGTGTCCGGCACTGCGCCCGCGTCGGCATCACGCCCCTGGCTATGGATCGGGCTGGCCGGCCTGTTCGCGCTGCTCTGGCTGGCGACGCTGGCGTGGTTGCTGTGGCAGCGTCGCGGCGTGTCGCGTGCGATCGCATCTTCGGCGGTGCTCGCTGGCGGCAGCCCGGTTGCGCCGCCGCCGTCGCGCTACAGCCTGGCGGATCTGCGCCGGGCGCTGGATTCCGGCGGTCTGGACGAGGCCGGGCAGATGCTGTGCGCGATGGGCGGCGTGTCCGACCTCGATCAGGTGGCCGCGAAACTGGATTCCGAAGCGCAGCGCGAGGCGATCGTGCGCTTGCAGCGGGCACGCTGGGCCGGCGAGGGCGATGTGATCGGCGCCCGTCAGGCCTTGCGCGAGGCGTTCCGGCAGGGGCCGCGCTGGCATGTGGCGGCGGGGTTGAAGCGCACGGAGCTGGATCCGTTGTATCCGCGCTGAGGGGCCCCTACCCGTCGCGAATGAGGGGGCGGACGCGCTGCTTTGTTAAGCTCGGGGTTTGCCACACTTCGCAGGTAGCGCCCGATGAGCCCAGTTCCGTCCACGCCACGCAAGACCCTTCCACTGCATTGGAAGATGGGAATCGGCTTCGGCGCGGGCCTGTTGCTGGGACTGGCAAGCTACTACTTGGCCGGCGCCGATGCCGGCTGGGTGCGCGGCTTGACCACCTGGGTCACCACGCCGCTGTCCACGCTGTTCCTCAATCTGATCTTCATGTTGATCGTGCCGCTGCTGTTCTCGGCGCTGGTGATGGGCGTGTCCGAGATGGGCGACATCCGCGCGCTCGGCCGGATCGGCTGGAAGACGCTGGGCTACACCATCGTGCTGTCCGGTATCGCGGTGCTGCTCGGGTTGGTGCTGGTCAACGTGCTCAAGCCGGGCGCCGGCGTGGACCCGCAGCTGGCGCAGCAACTGCTGACCGAGAACGCCGAGCGCAGCCGCGAGATCGTCGCCGCCACCGGCACCCAGCCCAAGGGCATGGACATGCTGCTGTCGATCGTGCCGAGCAACGTGGTCGAGGCGGCCTCCAGCAACGGCGCGATCCTGTCGCTGATGTTCTTCGCGGTGATGTTCGGCGTCGGCATGGTGCTGGCGCCGCAGGACAAGGTGGAAACGCTCAGGCGCGGCATCGAGGGCATCTTCGAGATCTCGATGACGCTGATCGGGTTGGTGATCCGGCTGGCGCCCTACGCGGTGGCCTGTTTCATGTTCAACCTGGCGGCGCTGTTCGGTTTCGATCTGCTGGTGAAACTGGGCGCTTACGTCGGCGTGGTGGTGCTGGCGCTGGGCCTGCACATGGTGGTCACCTATGGCATCGCGGTGTGGTTCGCCGGGCGTTCGCCGCTGACGTTCTTCCGTGAGACCCAGGAAGCGACGGTGATGGCGTTTTCCACCGCCTCCAGCAACGCCACGCTGCCGACCGCGCTGCGCGTGGCCGACCAGATGGGCCTGCCGCACAAGGTTTCGCGCTTCGTGCTGACGGTGGGCGCGACCGCCAACCAGAACGGCACCGCGTTGTTCGAAGGCGTGACGGTGATCTTCCTGGCGCAGTTCTTCGGCGTGGAACTGAGCCTGTGGCAGCAGTTCACGGTGATGCTGGTGTGCATCCTCGGTGGCATCGGCACCGCCGGTGTGCCGTCCGGCTCGCTGCCGGTGGTGGCGCTGATCTGCGCGATGGTGGGCGTCAACCCGGTCGGCATCGGCCTGATCCTGGGCGTGAACCATTTCCTCGACATGTGCCGCACCGCGCTCAACGTCACCGGCGATCTGGCGCTGACCACGCTGGTGGCCAAGGGTGAGAGCGACGAGGCGCCGCGGGTAGCCAGCTAGGGCGCTCTCGGATCGATGGCCCCCTCGTAGGAGCGGCTTTAGCCGCGATGGGGCTTTCACGCAGGTCTCTCCGCAAAAAACCGCACCCCCATGTGCGGGGGGGCGAATGGGAAAGCCCCATCGCGGCTGAAGCCGCTCCTACGGGGAGCATGGGGGCCGAGTCCGATATGACTTATCCGGACAGGGGTGGGACAATGCCGGGCCCGGGCGCCGTGCGGTGCCCGTCCCGCCGCCTTCGGAAAGTCCCTCGCTGCCCATGACCCAGCCCACCCGCCGCCAGCTGGCCAACGCCATCCGTTTCCTCGCCGCCGATGCGGTGCAAGCCGCCAATTCCGGTCATCCGGGCATGCCGATGGGCATGGCCGATATCGCCGAAGTGCTGTGGAACGACTTCCTGCGCCACAACCCGAGCGATCCGAAGTGGTTCAACCGCGATCGTTTCGTGCTCTCCAACGGTCACGGTTCGATGCTGCAGTACGCGCTGCTGCACCTGACCGGCTATGACCTGCCGATCGAGGAGCTCAAGCGCTTCCGTCAGCTGCACAGCCGCACCGCCGGTCATCCCGAGCGCAGCGAGACTCCCGGCGTGGAGACCACCACCGGTCCGCTCGGTCAGGGCTTCGCCAATGCGGTCGGCTTCGCACTGGCCGAGAAGCTGCTGGCGCAGCGCTACAACCGTCCCGAGCACGCGATCGTCGATCACCGTACCTGGGTGTTCATGGGCGATGGCTGCCTGATGGAAGGCATCTCGCACGAGGCGGCGTCGCTGGCCGGTACCTGGGGCCTGGGCAAGCTGGTGGCGTTCTGGGACAACAACCACATCTCGATCGACGGCAACACCGACGGCTGGTTCACCGACAACACGCCGGAACGCTTCGAGGCGTACGGCTGGCACGTGGTGCGTGACGTCGACGGACACAACGCCGACAGCATCAAGGCCGCGATCGAAACCGCCATCGCCGAGGACGGCAAGCCGACGCTGATCTGCTGCCGCACCATCATCGGCTTCGGTTCGCCGAACAAGGCCGGCAAGGAGTCCTCGCACGGCGCCGCGCTGGGCAAGGACGAGCTGGAAGCGACCCGCAAGGCGCTGGACTGGCCGTATGGCCCGTTCGAGATCCCGCAGGAGATCTACGACGGTTGGCGCGCCACCGGTGCCGGTGCGCTGCGTCAGGCCGAATGGGAGCAGGCGTTCGACAAGTACGCGCGCCAGTACCCGGCTGAATCGGCCGAACTGACCCGCCGTTCGCACGGCGATCTGCCGGCCGATTTCATCGGTCAGGCTGATGCGTTCATCGCCAAGGTCCAGGCCGATGGTCAGACCATCGCCTCGCGCAAGGCTTCGCAGAACACCATCGAGGCGTTCGCGCCGCTGCTGCCGGAACTGGTCGGCGGTTCGGCCGATCTGGCGCATTCGAACCTGACCTTGTGGAAGGCCAGCAAGTCGGTCGCCACCGATGATCCGAACGCCAACTACGTCTACTACGGTGTGCGCGAGTTCGGCATGACCGCGATTGCCAATGGTCTTGCGCTGCATGGCGGGTTCCTGCCGTTCGATGCGACCTTCCTGGTGTTCAGCGACTACGCGCGCAATGCGGTGCGCATGGGCGCGCTGATCCCGGCACATGCGATCCACGTCTACACGCACGATTCGATCGGCCTGGGCGAGGACGGCCCGACCCATCAGCCGGTCGAGCATCTGGCCTCGCTGCGCTACATCCCGAACAACGACGTGTGGCGTCCGTGCGATGCGGTCGAGTCGGCGGTGTCGTGGAAGGCGGCGATCACCCGCCAGAACGGTCCGAGCTGCCTGGTATTCAGTCGCCAGAACCTACAGCACCAGCCGCGTACCGCCGATCAGGTGAGCCAGATCGAGCGTGGCGGCTACGTGCTGGCCGACAGCGAAGGCCATCCGGAGCTGATCCTGATCGCCACCGGTTCGGAAGTGGGCCTGGTGGTGGAAGCGAAGAAGCTGCTGGACGCCGAAGGCATCAAGACCCGCGTGGTGTCGATGCCCTCGACCGACGTGTTCGATCGCCAGGACGCGGCCTACCGCGAAGCGGTGCTGCCGAACGCGGTGCGCAAGCGTGTGGCGGTGGAGGCTGGCGTGACCGCGTTCTGGCGCCAGTACGTGGGCCTGGACGGCGCGGTGGTCGGTATCGACACGTTCGGTGCCTCGGCGCCGGCCGATGAGCTGTACAAGTATTTCCGCATCACCACCGCGCACGTGGTGGAGGCCGCCAAGGCGCTGTAAGTCTTCGCTGCGGATTGCCATGACGGAAGGGCCGGCGCGAGCTGGCCCTTCTGTTGTGTGCCGCGATGCCCTCGATGCTAAAAGAGCTGCCTTGTCCGCAAAGTACGACAGGGGCATGACAAGACAGCCTCAACACATCAAGGGGAACGTGGGAGAGTCGAGTCATGCGGTACTGCATTTGCTTGCTCCTGGGTGTCGGTCTGAACCTGCCAGTCGTCGCCACTGCGTACGCACAAACGGCCACGGAACCTGCGCAGAAAGACGATGAACCCGTCGAACTGGGTAGTGTCATCGTGGTCGGTTCTGCGGAAACGCAGGTCAGCAAGACCGGAACCGCCCTGCTCGATGTGCCGCAGAACATCCAGGTGTTGTCGGGCCAGCTCCTGCAGGAGCAGGGCGTCTCGGTCCTCGAAGACGGGTTGCGCAATGTTGCCGGCGTATCGGTCGGCGGTTATGCACGGGCCTACGATTTCTTCCGGATCCGCGGTTTCGAAGCCTGGCAGTACACCCAGCTCGACGGGCTTCCGCGCACGGTGTCGTTGAACATCGAGCCGAACGCGCTGGAGCGGGTCGAAGTCATCAAGGGCCCGGCCTCGGTGTTGTACGGACGCGGCGCGCCGGGTGGCGTGGTGAACCTGGTCAGCAAACGTCCCGAGTCGATGACGTTTGCCGACGTGTCGGTGACCGGCGGCAGCTTCGATACGTTGATCGGCACCGCGGACTTGAACAAGGTCTTCGATTCGGACGGCGAGGTCGCCGGGCGCTTGAATCTGGTCTATCGGCGCGAAGGCAGTCATATCGACTACACCAAGGGCGTGGAGCGGCTGTATGTGGGCCCGGCGCTGCGGTGGGTCTATTCGGATGTCGGCGACATCACCTTTCTGGCGTCGTTGACGCGCGAATGGAACGAGCTGGTGCCGGCGCAACCGGCCACCGGCTACATCCAGTACAACCCCAACGGCCGGCTCTCGCGCAGCCTGTTCATCGAAGATCCGGACAATCCGCCGACCATCGACCAGAAGCACATCACCGCCGGCTACGAATGGAACACGCGCTTCACCGATGCGATCCGGTTCCAGCAGAACCTGCGTTTCACCTGGACCGATCTGGACTGGTACAACATCTACCAGCCGCTCTCGTTGTCCGATGACCAGCGCACACTGACGCTCTACACGGCTGATCTGATCGAGAAGCGCCACGCCTTCGGCGTCGATAGCCGCGTGATGGGCAGCTTCGGCACCGGCGCGGTGACGCATGAGGTCACCCTCGGTCACGAGTATCGCGATGAGAGCGTGGACCGGGTCGACTATCTCGGCGGGTTCTATCCGGGCGTGCAGTTCGATCTGTTCAATCCCGACTACAGCGTGTTCGTGCGTCCGGAGATGACGGCGTATCCGTCGACATCGGATTCGCGCAGCAATGGCCTGTATCTGCAGGACGAGATCAGCGTGCTCGAACGCACGACGGTGACCCTGGGTGGTCGCTACGATCGTGTTTCTGTCGACAGCGGTACGGGGTGGGTGCACTACGACGCCTTCGTGCCCAGGGTCGGTATCAACCATCGCATCACGCCGGTGCTTGCCGCCTACGTCAGCTACAGCGAATCGTTCAATCCGCAGGTCGGCCTGCGCGACGGGAACGGGAACGCAGTGGAGCCCGAACGCGGCGACCAGTACGAGATCGGGCTGAAACTCGCCACGACCGATGGCCGCTACAACCTGACCACCGCGATCTACGACCTCACCCGCACCAACGTGGCGACCGCGCGGGTGACGCCGCCGGGCACCTATGACGTCACCGGCCGCCAGCGCGCGAAGGGCTTCGAGCTTGATGCGCAGCTGCGCCCGCTGCCGGGCTTGCAGCTGATCGCGTCCTACGCCTACACCGATGCCAAGGTGCTGGAGGACAACGTGCAGGCGGTCGGTTCGCGTCCGCTGAATTCGCCGAAGCAGACCACCAGCCTGTGGGCCAAGTACACCTTCCAGGAAGGCACGCTGGCTGGGCTTGGCCTGAGCCTCGGCGGCAGCCATTACTCGGATCAGGCGGGCGATGCGGCCAACAGTTTCTTCCTGCCGTCCTATACGCTGCTCAATGCCAACGTGAGTTACGACATCGGAGGAAGGACGTGGCTGCAATTGAACATCTCCAACCTGACCGACGAGTACGCCGCGGTGGGATCGCTATTGCCGCTGTACGTGACCTATGCCACGCCGCGGGCATTCCGCTTCACCATCGGTCATCGATTCTGATTCTGCCGGAGGTAAGGGCGTGTCATTAGTTCCCGAACAGGTCGCGTTGGGTCTGGAAGGCCGTCAGCCGGTGTTGCGTGGCGCAGCGCCTGACTGGCCGTCAGGTCAAGCCGCGCGGCGCCGGCTGGCGGCTTTCCAGGCCCAACCCGAAGGGCCGTTCCTACGCGTGCCCGGGACTGCGTCATCACTCGGTCGTGGACGGACGTCCACTTCCTCCCTCTTCCTTGTCCCGAACACGCGCAGGAACGGCGCGACCTGTTCGGGAACTAATGACACGCCCTCAGCATGCAGTTGATCGATCTCGCGACACTGCTTGCCCTGTTGCTCGCGCTGGGTGCACTGGTTTTGCGGCGCAGGTCGCTCGTCTGGGCGATCTGCGCGCTGGGGCTTTCCGTCGCGGCAGTGGTGATGCTGCATTGGCAGGCGGTGCCGGCGGTGGTGGTATCGCTGGGTGCGCTGCTGCTGGTGGGGATTCGTGCGCGTTGGCGTCGCGGTGGATCCCTGCGGCCCGCGCGCTGGCGGCGGGTTGTCGCGTGGATTGCCGTCGTGGTGACGATGGTTGTGGTGGCCGCGCCTTATTACTTGTTTCCGTTGTTCTCGCTACCCGAGCCCGATGGGGCGTATGCGATCGGGACCACCCGGATCGAGCTGGTCGATCCGGCGCGGCACGGCGTGCTTGAAGACGCTCCCGCGCAAGCGCGCCGGATGACGGTGCAGCTGTGGTATCCGGCCGAACCTGGCAGCACGCAACCGCTGGCGCGCTATCTGCCGGTCGAACACATCCGCAGCGAGGGCGCTTCCCTTGCCGAGAACCTCGGCTACAAGCCGTACCAGTTGCTGCATCTGGCGGCGATCACCACTCATTCGCGCTTGGAGGCCGAGCCGAGCCGCGACGGGCATTTTCCGTTGGTCCTGTTCAACCATGGCTACCGGATGTATCCGGCGCAGAACACGCCGTTGTTCGAGCGGCTCGCCAGCCATGGGTACGTGGTGGCCAGCATCAGTCATCCCTATGATTCGGCGCGCATCGATTTCGCCGACGGCAGCAGCACATCCACCACGCCGTTCCAGGTTTCGCCTGCGTTGCTGGATGTAATGGGCAAGCTGGTGCCCAAGTTGGATGTAGAGAATTGGACCGCATTGTTCCCGGCCTACGCGCGTGCGGTGCACGAGGACCGGCTGTCGCGCAGCGAGCAGGCTTGGCAGGACGACACTGCCTTCGTGCTGGCGACGCTGGAGAAGGGCGGTGGTCCGCCGTTGGTCGGCCGTCTGGCTGGGCGTATCGATTTCGCGCGGCTGGCCTATGGCGGCATGTCGTTCGGCGGCGGGGTGGCGGTGAAGTCGTGCGAGGTCGAGCCGCGTTGTCGCGCAGTCTTCAATCTGGATGGTGTGGTGTACGACCCGGCGATGTATGACCACGATGTGCGCGCGCCGTTGTTGCTGCTGCACAGCGATTGGGTGGCACATCCGTTGTTCCTGGGGCAGCCGCCCACTGCGGATGTGCATCCGATGGATTTCGCTTATCGGCGCTGGGGTTCGGCTGATGCTGCGCCGGACGACTTCCGCATGCGGGTGAAGACTTCCGCGCATCTGGCGATGACTGATCTGGTGCATCTGACGCGGTGGCCTGGGCGCGAGATGCTTTATGGCACGATCGCGCCGGGTGATATGGAGGAGATACTGGATGATTTCTCGCTGGCGTTTCTTGACACTTATGTGCGAGGGAAGTCTGAGGGATTTCCTGATGCGCAGTTGGGGCGGTGGCCGCTTGTTGAGCGGCATGATCCGCGGGGTGTGAGTTCGCGTTAGGGGGCGCTTTCCGCGTGATCTTTCTACTTCCGCACTATCCAGCTGCCGCCCTCCGTGATCTATCTATCGTCGTCCCCGCGAAGGTGGGGGAGCGACTTCCTCGGCATCTATCTGCCGTCGCCATCTCACTATCGTCATCCCCGCGAACGCGGGAAGCGCTTTTCAGCAGCCGAAGGCTGATCATCCATGGACGTTGCTTCTCGGGTTTGAAGTAACAGCGACAGCGATGGCAACCGCAACCGCCAAGGCTTTCGCTCCTTCGGAGCGAGTTACCTTTCTTTGCTTGTGCAAAGAAAGGTAACCCAAAGAAGCGCTTTTCAGCAGCCGAATGGCTGATCAAGCACACCCCGCCTTCGCGCCCTTCGCTTCGCTACGGGTTCGCGGAGCCAGCGGGATTTTCTGACGCGGCATCCATGCCGCGGCAGAAAACGACGTGCATCCATGCACGTCGCCCTTCGGGTTATTCCCGCCAGCTCCGCCGCTGCGGCAGGGGCCCCGGTAAGTCAAAGTCCAAGGCAACAGCAGCGGCAAAATCACGAGCAACAGCAACAGCAACAGCAACAGCAACAGCAACAGCCAATGCAACTGCCTCTGCCAGAGCCAAAGCGACGGCTACGCACACAGCAATAGCCACAGCATGGGTTTTTCTGTGTACCGATGCGCTCACTTTTACCTCGAACACTTAAAACACCGTCGTCCCCGCGCAGGCGGGGACCCAACGACGTTC
This sequence comes from Pseudomonas sp. GW821-FHT07E12, assembly GCF_058986605.1. NCBI lineage: Bacteria > Pseudomonadati > Pseudomonadota > Gammaproteobacteria > Pseudomonadales > Pseudomonadaceae > Pseudomonas > Pseudomonas sp. GW821-FHT07E12. Next base: position 167,878 of record NZ_JBYSVX010000004.1, read on the forward strand.
GAGTCGATTGCAGTGAACGTCACTGGGCCCCCGCCTGCGCGGGAGCGACGGTAAAGCGTGCTCCGGTCCGTGGTGCGCCCTAACTGGCCGATCAGTTCAACAACACATCAAGAATCCGATCCACGCCGTGGCGGATCGGGTCGCAGCAGGGGAGGCCGGTCTGGCTTTCGATTTCGCGTACCACGGCGTCGATCGAGGCGGGGTCCATGCGTGAGGTGTTGACGCTGATGCCTACGGCGCGGGCGTCGGGGTTGGTCAGGCGTGCGGCGGTTACGTTGGCGTCGATGCAGCGGCGCAGGTCGGGGACTTTGTGGTCGAACCCGAGCAGGTGGGTCCGCACCGGTTCGTGGCATACCACCAGTGCGTCGGGTTGGCTGCCGTGGATCAGGCCCAGGGTCACGCCGGCATAGGCGGGGTGGAACAGCGAGCCTTGGCCTTCGATGACGTCCCAGTGTTGGGCGGGGGCGTCTGGCGACAACCATTCGGCGGCGCCGGAGATGAAGTCGGCTACGACGGCGTCGATGGCGACGCCGCGACCGGAAATCATGATGCCGGTCTGTCCGGTCGCGCGGAAATCGGCGTCGATGCCGCGTGCGCGCAGTCCGGCTTCGATTGCCAGGGCGGTGTATTTCTTGCCGACCGCGCAATCGGTGCCGACGGTCAGCAGGCGCTTGCCGCTGCGCTTGCGTCCGGAGCCGGGCACGAAGCCCTGGGTCGGTTGGCGCAGGTCGTGGACCGCGCGCCCGCTGCGGTCTCTGGCCTCGGCGATGGCGGGGATGTCGTTGAGTCGTTGATGCATGCCGGCGGCGACGTCGAGGCCGCTGTCCAGCGCCTGCACGATGGTGGCCACCCAGTGCTCGGGAATGAAGCCGCCGACGTTGACCACGCCTACGATCATCGTTGCTGCGCCGGCCTGCGCGGCTTGCGCGGGCGTCATCTCGGGAAGCTCGAGGTCGACGCCGCAGCCGGGCAGGCGATGCTGCGCGATGACGTCGGCTGGGCGCCATTGCTTGAGTCCGGCTGCGGTCTTGGCCGCGCTGAATTCGGTGACGTCACCCAGGAACAGCAGATAGGGTTTGCGCACGGTCGATATCCTCGTTTCGGGTCGCGTGATGTGGAGGCCATGGGACTGCATCGACGCGGGGCCCGGCTTTGCAGAAGCGTGGCCTGCTTAGCTGTCCGGCTCGCCCGCGCAATGGCGAACTGACCGGTCCTTTTCGCTAACCGATATGGTCACGGACGCCCCCTAATGCGGTCACCGGGAAAGCGCGGCTTTCCGAATCGATTGCAGAGGGTGGAATGCAGCCAGTGCAGGCATCGTTGCCGGAAACGGGGATCGGATCGAGTGGCGTGGAGGACGCGGCCTGGGAGCTGGCTCGCCTGGACGCACATGACCAGGCTGCGCTGGTGCGCCGGGGCGAGCTGTCGGCGCGTGAGCTGTGCGAAAGCGCGATCGTGCGGATCGAACAGTTGAACCCGGCCTTGAACGTCATCACCCACCGCGACTACGACGCGGCGCTGGTGCGTGCGGAGCGGGCGAGCGGCGAGATGGCGGGCGTTCCATGGCTGCTCAAGGATGGGCTCGACTATCCCGGCATGCCCAACCGCAGCGCCAGCCGCCTGTATCGCGATGCGCCGGCCGGCGAGATCGATTTCGATTTCACCCGCGCGTTCGACGGTGCGGGCCTGGTCGCGCTGGGCAAGACCAACGCGCCCGAGTTCGGGCTGCTGCCGACCACCGAGCCGCTGCTGTACGGCCCGGCGCAGAATCCGTGGGTGCCGGGACGATCGCCGGGGGGCTCGAGCGGTGGCGCGGCAGTGGCGGTGGCGACCGGCATGACGCCTTTCGCGCATGCAGCCGATGGCGGTGGCTCGATCCGCATTCCCGCGTCCTGTTGTGGCGTGGTCGGGCTCAAGCCCGGGCGTGGCGCGACCTTGCGTGCGCGTGCGCCGCACATGATCGAAGACCTGCTCGCCTGCGACATGCTGCTGGCGCGCAGCGTGCGTGATGTCGAATGGGCGATGCGTACGGCCAGCGCGGTGCCTGCGGCGCTGCCGGCGCGACGTGGCAGGAAGCTGCGCATCGCGGTGGCGCTGGAAAGCCTGAATGGCAAGCTGCCGCATCCGCAGGTGCAGGACAGCATCCGTCGCAGCGCGCAGCTGTGCGCGGACCTGGGCCATGAGGTGTTCGAAGCCGGACACATCTACGACGGTCCTGCGGTCCTGCGCGCGTTCAAGACGATCTGGGCCTATCTCGCCCGCGACGTCGCCCAGGGCGCCAGGGCCCGGTTCGGGGATGCGGCCGACAGCTTGGTGGAGCCGTGGACGTTAGGGCTGGCGCGGTGGGCGGAGGGTGTGTCCATCACCGACGCGGACCGGATGATGCAGGCGATCGCCGAAGCACGCGATGCGCTGCAGCGCTTCTTCACCACCGCGGATGTGATTCTTTCGCCGGTATTGGACCGGCCGCCGCTGGCAATCGGCGAGCTCGGCCCCGCCGCAGGGTTCGGACATATCATGGAGCTGATGTTCGACTACGTGTCCTACACCCCGCTGCATAACCTGACCGGACACCCTGCCATGTCGCTGCCGTTGTTTCCCGCACCGGATGACGCACCGATCGGCAGCATGTTCGCGGCGGCTCATGGTGGCGAGGCAACGCTGATCGGGCTGGCCTATCAACTGGAAGCGGCGATGCCGTGGCGCGATCGCTGGCCAGCCGGTGTCAGGGCCAGATGAGCATGACGTCTCCATCGGAGTTGCTGTCGCGCGGTGTCGACGACATGCTCCGGGAGCTGGATGCGTCCAACGCATCCCCCGGCCAGTCCACGCGCATGAGCGATGGTTGGCGACAACCGCTCGCCGGTGGCCTGGGCTTTCGCTACGAATACGACAACAGCGTCGCCACCGGCGGTTGGGAGTTCTACCGCCTGCACAACGGTATCTGCATCGCGCTGGTGCAGATGACGGCCAATCGGCGGATCGTGCGGCGCCACAACACCGGTGACTACGTGGCGCTGTCGGCGGTGCTCGACGGCAACGTGCTGCTGACTGACGACATGAGCGTGGAAGGCGAACTCGCCGACGGCTACTGCACGGTCTACGGCAACGGGCCCGATCGCCCGCTTGAAACCATCTATGAGCCCGGCGAGCAGTTGCGCTGGGTCACGCTCTATTTCGAGCGCTCGCGCTTCTTTGCCCTGACCGGACTGGTCGAGGCGGACGTGCCGGCGGCATTTGCCGAATACATCCACAGCGGCAGCGCGTATGCGTGCCGCAACGTACCGCTGTCGGAACTGGCCTCGCTGACCGCGCACCAGCTCACCGCACCACCGTTTCCCGGCACGTTCCGGCAGTCGTTCATGTCGGCCAAGGCGCTGGAACTGGCCTGCTACATCCTGTTCGGTCTTTCCCAGCCGGAAAGCGAGCTGTTCGGCGGTCGCTTCGAGGCCGAGGACCACCGCAAGATGAAACAGGCGATGGCGATGATCCGCGACAACATCGATGCGCAGATCAGCGTCTACGAAATCGCCGAGGCGGTCGGCATGAGCCGGCATCGCCTGCAGCTGGGTTTCCGCATGATCTACGGTGACACCGTGGGGCGGATCCGCGACAAGCTGCGCATGGAACTGGCGCTGGATCTGATCCGCGATTCGAACCTGTCGATGATCGAGATCGCGCTGGAAACCGGCTACGAGCACGCCGCCAGCTTCACCCGCGCGTTCAAGGCGGCGTTCGGGATCTCGCCGATCCAGATGCGCAAGGTCGCCAACGACGAGCTGCGCGTGCGCAACCTGCCGACGCGCGCGAAGAAGAGCGCAGCGAGCGATGCCGATGGCAATTGACGTGAGCACTTCCACCTCGGCAGCGGGCAAGGGCCTGTCGCGCGGCATGATCGTCGTGCTGCTCAGCTCGATCTATGCGGTCAACTACGTCGACCGGCAGATCGTGGCGATCGTGCTGGAGCACATCAAGCTCGAATTCGCGGTGTCCGATTCGCTGCTGGGATTGCTGGTGGGCCCGGCTTTCGCGTTGTTCTACGCCACGGTCGGCATTCCGATCGCGATCGCGGCGGACCGCACCCATCGTGCGCGCATCGTGGCCGTCGCGCTGGCGTTCTTCAGCCTGATGACGCTGGTCTGCAGCCTGGTGTTGCAGTTCTGGCAGCTGGTGGCGGCGCGTGTGCTGGTCGGCGTGGGCGAGGCGGGTACCGGGCCGGCTTCGCAATCGATCATTTCCGACCTGTATGCGCCGCGCGAACGTGCGACTGCGCAATCGACCTATGCGATCGGTTCGAACATCGGCTTGATGATCGCGTTCTTCGCCGGTGGCTGGATCGCCGATCATTATGGCTGGCGTGCCGCGTTCATCGCGGCCAGCTTCCCGGGTCTGGTGCTGGCGGTGATTGCATGGCTGTGGCTGCGCGAACCTGCGCGCACGGGTGTGTCGGGTGCCGCCGCGGAAGAAGTGAGTACGCGCGACTGCATCGCGTTCCTGTGGCGGCAGCGTTCGTACAAGTACATCGTGCTGGGCACCTCGATGAGTGCGTTCTCCGGTTACGGGATTGCCTCGTTCGTGCCGGCGTTCCTGGTGCGCTCGCACGGCATGACCACCACCGAGGTCGGGCTGAGCTTCGCGCTGATCGTGGGGCTGGGCGGCGGTCTGGGCACGTATTTCTCGGGGCGGATCGCCGATCGCCTGAGCCGTCGCCACGGCATGCGCTGGAGCCTGTATGTGCCGGCGATCGCGGCACTGGTGTCGATGCCGTTCTGGTATCCGTTCTTCCTGTCCGATAGCCGGCTGGTGGCCGTTCTCGCGGCGGTGGTGCCGTTGTCGCTCAGTGCCGCCTTCATCGGCCCGTGCATCGCGGCGATCCAGACGCTCTCGCCCGGCAAGATGCGTGCGCGTGCCGCGGCGATCCAGCTGTTCGTCGGCAACATGATCGGTCTGGGCCTGGGGCCGCAGTTGATCGGCGTGGCCAGCGACCTGCTGCGGCCGGTGCTCGGCCAGGATTCGTTGCGCTACGCGATGATCGCCGGCGCGTTGGCGTCGCTGGTGTCGATCGTGTTCTACGCGCTTGCCGCCCGCCATGTGGCGGCCGACATCAAGCGCGTTGGCGAAGACCCGAACGCCTGATCAGGCGGCCGGCGCACTCGCCGGTGACGCCGTGGCCCTCGCGATAGGTGAGGCGGCCGTTGACCCAGACCGAGACGATGCCGTCGGACAGTTGCGTCGGTTGCTCGTGGTCGGCGCGGTCGATGATGCGGTTCGCATCGAACAGGGTCAGGTCGGCGTAGGCGCCTTCGCGCAGCACGCCGCGCCCGGCCATGCCGAAGGTGGCGGCGGTCAGCCCGGTCATCTTGTGCACGGCGGTGGCGAGGTCGAACAGGCCGACGTCGCGTGCGTAGTGGCCGAGCACGCGCGGGAACGCGCCCCACAGCCGGGGATGAGGACGTTCGTCGTGCGGCAGGCCGTCGCTGCCGACCATCGCCAGGCGGTGGCGCAGGATCCGTTGTACTTCGTTCTCATCCATCGAGAAGTACACCGCGCCGGCCGGCAGCAGGCGGCGAGCGGTTTCGGCGAGCGGCAGGTTCCATTCGGCGGCGATGTCGGCCAGGTCGCGGCCGGCGTATTCGGGATACGGTGTGGACCAGCTGATCCGGGTGCGGATGTCCGGGCGTACCAGATCCGGGCGCAGCGTCGTGCTCGATGCCGAGTAGGGATATACGTCGAGCGCGACGTCGATGTCGGCAGTGGCCGCTTCGATCATCGCCAGGGTGGCGTGTGATTTGCCGAAGTTCTCTGGCGCGGTGCATTTGTGGTGGCTGATGACGACGGGCGCGGATGCATTGCGTCCGGTCGCCAGTGCTTCGCCCACGGCCTGCTCGACCGCGTCGCCTTCGTCGCGCATGTGGGTGGTGTAGATGCCGTCGTGCGCGGGCAGGCAACGCGCCAGTTCGATGACTTCGTTGGTGGACGCATCGCGGTTGGGCACGTACCAGAGCCCGGTCGAGAAACCGGAGGCGCCTTGTTCCAGCGCCTGTTCCAGCCGCGCTTTCATGCGTTCGATCTCGGTGGTGCTGGCTTCGCGCGCGGTGTCGCCGCCCATCGCCTCCCAACGCAGCGGCATGTGGCCTATCAGCGCGAGCGCATTGACGGCCGGCGGCTGTGCGGTGAGGCGTTCGGCATAGGCGGCGAAACTGTCGAAGGTCCACCAGCGTTCGTCGCCGAGCAGATCCAGCGGTGCCGGCGGACGCGAGTGGAACGCGACCGGCGCCAGGCTGATGCCGCAATTGCCGGTGACCACCGTGGTGATGCCCTGCGAGAGCTTGCACAGCATGCTGTCGGCGCCTTGCAGGATCGCCCGGTCGTCGTGGGTATGCGCGTCGATGAAGCCCGGCGCGAGGGTCAATCCGGTGGCGTCTATTTCCTCGCGCGCCGACAGGCCGGTGAGCTTGCCGAGCGCGACGATGCGATCACCCTCGATCGCGAGATCCGCCTCGAATCCCGGTTGCCCGGTGCCGTCGATGATCTGCGCGCCGCGGATGATCAGGTCGGGCATGGTCTCACTCCAGACGCTCGTGGTTGAAGGCTCGCAGCCAATCGACGATTGCATGCGAACCGAGCGCGGCCATGGTGTTCCGCACCACGTCCGGCGGCTCGTCCTGGGCCAGTTTGAAGCGGGCTTTGGTGTTGTGGATCGTGGCGATAAAGGCGATCACATGGCGCTGCAGCAGGTGGTAGCGGTGGCCGATCTCGGCGAGGTTCCAGCGCTCGGGACGGTCGTGTTCCATCCGCTCCACCAGCTGTTCGAGCGAGTGGTCGGTCAGCTCTTCGTGCAGGGCGATGTCGGCGGTGAGGGTGACGTTGGCGAACAGCCAGGTCGGTGCGGAATCGCGGTTGGCGTACCAGCTCGGTGAGGCATAGGCATCCGGGCCCTGGAACAGGATCGCGACCCGGGGCTGCTCGCGCAGCCGGGCGACCAAGGGGTTGGAGCGGGGGATGTGTCCGAGCAGGCCGCCGATATGGCCGTCCGCCTCGGGCAGCGGCAGCAGCGGCAGCTGGCTGGACAGAACTTCGCCGGAGGCGTCGGTGCTGATGATCCAGGCCAGCGGGAAGGCGTCGATCAGCGCACGGATGTCATCGGGTGAACGGGGTCCGAAGCGGTCGCTCATGGTTGGACTCCGCGCGAGGTGGTCGGACCGGAAGAGGAAAGTGGCGTCGTAGGGCTCATGGCGACAGCTAAGCCGCGATCGCACCCGGTCGCTTAGCAATGCGGCGTGCGGATTGGCGAAATGGACGGCGTATCTGCTAAGTGCCGGCGGCGGACTGCGGTCACCTTCACCGCTCAGGAGGTGACCCGATGAAATTGAGCGTACGTGCCGAACAGTGGGAAATGGCCGAGCCCTTCCGCATTTCCGGCGAGACATTCACCCACGCCGAACTGGCGGTGGTCGAGTTGGAAGACGGTGGCGCGCGTGGCCGCGGCGAGGCATGCGGCGTCTATTACCGCGGCGACGGTGCGGCCAACATCGTGCGTCAGGTGAGCGAGGTCGCGCAGGTGATCGAGGACGGGATCGACCGCGCGACCTTGCAGCACCTGCTCCCGGCCGGTGGCGCCCGCAATGCGCTCGATGCGGCGCTGTGGGAACTGGAAGCCGCCAGAACCGGCATCCCGGTCTGGCGACTGGCGGGGCTGGAACGGGCCGATCCGCTGCCGACGGTGTTCACCATCGGCATCGATACCGCCGCGGCGATGGCGGCCAAGGCGAGCGCGATGCGCCATGCGCATGCGATCAAGCTCAAGCTGTCCGGCGACGAGGAAGATCGCGAGCGGGTTGCGGCGGTACGCGCGGCGCGGCCCAATGCCTGGATCGGCGTGGACGGCAATCGCGGTTTCACGCCGGGCTCGTTGGAAGCGATCATGCCGACGTTGCACGACTGCCGGGTCGCGCTGATCGAGCAGCCCTTCGCCATCGGCCAAGACCATGAGCTGGCACAGATGGACCGGGCGATCCCGATCGCCGCGGACGAGAGCGTGCAGGACAGCGATGACCTGGAATCGCTAGTCGGCCTGGTCGACATCATCAACATCAAGCTCGACAAATGCGGCGGGCTGACCCACGCGCTGGCGATGGAGCGTCTGGCGCGACGCATGGGGTTTGGCGTGATGGTCGGCAACATGACCGGTACCAGCTGGTCGCAGGCGCCGGCGTTCGTGCTGGGTCAACGCTGCGATCTGCGCGATCTGGATGGGCCGACGTTCCTGGCCAAGGATCGAGCCCGGCATGTGGTTTATGGCGATGGTCTGATCCATTGCCCTGACGAGGTGTGGGGAAGCGCCGCTGCGGTGCGCTGAAGCGCCAGGGGCGGTGAGTGGTGCGACGCCATCCCGGCAATCCGTCGTCCCCGCGGAGGCGGGGACCCAGCGACTTCCGACGGGAACCATGAAAAAGGCCGGCAATCGCCGGCCTCTTCGTTATCGATTCCACATGCCGCGCCATCATCGACGCGACACGCGGGTACTCATTGCTCGCGCGGCTTGTAGGGCTGGAAGAAGTCCTTGCCTGCCCAGTCCGGCACGTTGCTGGTGTAGAGCGCCGGGCCGCAGATCTGATCGGTGCCGAGCGTGCCGGTGCCCTTGGCTGCGGGCTTGGCAAGCGACGGATAGGGGCAGATCAGGCGTGGCGGGATGGTGGCAGCGGTGTCAGCCGTATCCGCGCCGGCAGCGCTGGCTGCGGCAGTGGCGTTCGCCGGCGGCTTGGCACCTTCCGGAAGCGATGGCGCGCCTTCCGGTTTCGCACCAGCAGACGGTGGCGGGCCGTCCTTGGGCTTTCCAGCGGCGCCCGGTGGCTGGCCGAACGCCGATGATTCCGTGGCGGCGCGTGCGACCACCGCATCCGGCGCGACGCCGCGTTCGACCCAGTCCAGCATCGGCGACAACAGGTCGAAGCTCGAGGGTCCTTGCCCGCCGCCGCAATGCGCCACGCCGGGGAACAGGTACAGCCGCTCGAAACCCTTCGCGCTGGCCTCGCCCATCTGCTTCTGCACCGCCTCGTGATAGGCGACGGTGTTGATCGGCGAGATGTGCTGGTCACCCCAGCCGTGCCAGAGGATCAGCTTGCCGCCGGCCGCCTCGAACGCCGACAGGTCCGGGTTGGTCGCATCGAACAGCGGATGACGCGGCCGCAGCTTGTCGTAGGTGGCGGTTTCGAACTTGAGATCATCGAGGGTGACGTTCCTGGCATCGTTGTCGAAGATCAGGCCGTTGAGCGCGCCGAGCGCGATCATGCGGCTGAAGATGCCCTGCTGTGCGTCGGCGGGGACGAACACGCCAGCCCAGTTCAACTCGCTGCCGTATTGCGGGCCGCCCACCAGCAATCGTTCACCGGTGGTCGGGTCGTGCGGACCTTCGTAGATCTTGCGCACCGTCGTCACTTCGGCAGCGGTCAGGCACTTGGCGGTATCGCTCGTGCCGGCAGCACATTGCAGCGTGCCCGGATCGAAGTGGCACAGACGCGGTTCGGCGATCAGGCCGTCCTTTTCGCCGTCCTGCGCATCGCAGGCGTCCAGCACCGCCGCGTGCAGCAGCGGCAGACGATCGGCGAGCAGGATCGGCTTGCCATCGGCACCGGTGTTGGAGACCGCCAGCCAGCCGTGATGCAGGCTGTTCTGTACCTGGAAGATCAGTGCGGGCGCACCGGCGATGATGCCGTTGAAATCCTGTGGATAGCGCTGCGCCTCGATCAATGCCTCGCGGCCGCCATCCGAGCAGCCGTCGAAGTAGGCATAGGCTTCCTTCTGGCCGTAGAACGCCTTGATCAGCTTCTTGGCGGTCAGCGCGGTGAGGTGTTGGGCGCGGTAGGCGAAATCCGCTCGCTTGCGCGGGTCATAACCGAAATCGCCGCCCATGCCCTGGTGGCCCATGTCGGTGGCGGCGGTCACGAAGCTGCCGGCCTGCAACGGCGCGCAGCCATCCGCCGCGCCCGCCTGCATCTGGATGCTGCCGCACAGCCCGCCACAGCCGAGCTGCAGATAGCGCTGGGTCCAGCCTTGCAGCGGCAGCCGCACCTCGATGTTGATCGCCGGCGGCAGCGTGGCCTGCACGCGGCAGACGCGGTGGCCATCCTCGGTGGTCTCGCTGGCCGAGGCGATCTTGCTGCCGGCGCCGCCGATGTCGGCCAGATCGGTGGTCGACAAGCCATCGCACGCCTGCGTGGGCGCGATCGCGGGCAACGGCTTGCCGGTGCTGGCCGAGCCGCCGGTGTCGGCGGTCGCTGCGTGGGCGGCGGTGTCGGTGTGCGGTTTTCCGCAGCCGGCCAGCAGCGCCGCGAGGATCAGCGGCGTCGCGGCGAATGTCGCCCATCGCCAGCCGCCGTGTTCTGGAATCTTGCCCATACCGCCTCCTGATGTACCGAACGTACTGAAAGGCGCTTTCCGCCCGCAGGACGGAAAGCATTGGTGTCTGGTTCCGGCGCGTGCCGGCCCTCCCGGGAGGGTCATCCGATCACAGACGCACTGCGTCAAGCCATTTGAATCGCCGGATACGGCATAAGCCCTGGCTATCGTGGCGATCACGCAAGGTATACCTGCGCGGTCGCGGCGGCGCGAAGGTGATCCAGGAAATCGCGCTGTGCGGCGGTGGGAATCCAGTCGCGGCGCACGGTCAGGCCGATCGGCCGGCGGGTGTGCGGCAGCGGGATCGGCAATACGCACAGCGCACCGAGGCTCACCTCGCCGGCCACCTGCGTGGCGGATATGCAGCCGACGTGGTCGGTGACGCGCAGCAGTTCGCGCATCAGGATCATCGAGCCGGTTTCGACCAGGCTGACCGGCTGCGAACCGGCGCCTGCGAACAGCCGGTCGAATGCCTGCCGCGTCGGCGTGCCGGGTGGCGCGACCACGATCGGGTAGCGGGCCAGCTCGGTGAGCGTCAGGTTCTTGGCCCGCGCCAGCCGATGCGCGGGGCGGGCGACCATCACCAGCGGATCGTCCAGCAGGTGCTGCTGTTCCACGTCGGCGATCGGCGCCGGCTCGCGCAGTGCGCCGATCAGCAGGTCCAGTTCGCCCCGTCGCAGGTTGTTGAGCAGATCCTCGTAGGGGCCTTCCACGGTGCGGATCGGCAGTGCTGGATAGCGCTCGCGGAAATGCGCGATCGCCTGAGGCAACAGCGACGAGCGCGACAGCGGCATCGCACCGATCACGATCCGCCCGACCTCCTGGCCGAGCAGTGCGGCCAGCTCGGCTTCGGCCTGTTCCAGTTCGGCGAAGGCCAGACGCGCGCCCTGCGCCAGCGCCAGCGCCGGCCGTGTGGCGATCATGCCGTGCGGGGTGCGTTCGAACAGCGAGCGGTTGGCGGCTTCCTCCAGTTGCGACACGGCGCGGTGCACGGTCGGTTGCGCCAGCCCCATGCGCTTGGCCGCGAGCGTGAAGTTCTCGGCCTCGCACATCGCGATCAGCGCCTGCAGCTGTGGGCTGGTGACGATGATGCGCAGCCGCGCCGACAACGAGTCCAGCGGTGGATACAACTGGCTGAAGGTGCGGCGCACGCGGCGTGCGAGTACATCGCCGGCGGCCGTCAGAAACAGCCCTTGTGTGCGCCGCAGGAACAGCGGCTGCCGGGCAAGCCGTTCGAGCTTTCCGATCACCTGGGTCACCGCCGGCTGCGAGACGTGGCAACTCTCGGCGGCGCGGGTGATCGATCCGGTGTCGGCGACTGCAAGAAAGATGCGCAGGTGACGGAGGTTGGATTTCATTTGGCCATGTTCGGTGTGGACGATTTGCCTTGAAGCCGTTCTGTTGCAGGCGCGCTCGCCTTTTTTGTGGGAGGGACTTCTGTGGGAGGGACTTCAGTCCCGACGGGCTTTACCGGCACAGCGTCGGGACTGAAATCCCTCCCGCAGTTCGCCATCCATGACGAACGGAGCCCCCATTGCCGGATCAGTCCGTGGCGCTTTCGGAGCACCTCCTGTGTTGCGACGCAACAGCAGGAACGAAATGCGGAGTTGGCGTCAAATGGGCTTATTTTCCTGGCGATTCATGCCGCAGGTGGATCAGGGGAGGACGCATGGAGCCGGCTTTGAATAGCACAATCTTATGAGGTCGGCAGCACATTTGAATTGGCAAGCGCCGAGAGGCGGCACAGCATGATGCGCATCGTCTGAAGGCATCACGGTGGGGAGTCATGGCCAGGATCATCGGGGGTATCGCGTGTTCACACACGCCGACCATTGGCTTTGCGGTCGATGGCGACAAGCGCAACGATCCGGTCTGGAAGCCGATCTTCGAGGCGTTCGATCCGGTCCGGCACTGGCTGGATGAGAACAAGCCGGACGCGCTGGTGGTGATCTGCAACGACCACGTCACCTCGTTCTTCTTCGACCACTACTCGGCGTTCGCGCTCGGCATCGACAGCGAGTACCGGCCGGCCGATGAAGGTGGCGGCGCGCGCGATCTGCCGCCGCTGAAGGGCGACTCGGCGCTGGCGCGGCATATCGGTGCCTCGCTGGTGGCTGACGAGTTCGACATGGCGTTTTTCCAGAAGAAACCGCTGGACCATGGCTGCTTCTCGCCGATGTCGGCGCTGTTTGACATACAGGACGGGCAGTGGCCGATCTCGATCGTGCCGCTGCTGGTGGGCGTGCTGCAGTTTCCGATCCCGTCGGCGCGGCGCTGCTACCACCTGGGCAAGGCGCTGCGGCGCGCGATCGAGAGCTATCCGGAGGACAGCAAGGTGGCGATCCTTGCCACCGGCGGCTTGTCGCATCAGGTGCACGGCGCGCGTGCCGGCTACAACAACGTGGCCTGGGACCACCAGTTCCTGGATCTGTTCGAGAACGATCCGGAGAAGCTGGCCGAGCTGCGCCTGGCCGAGTACGCCGAGCTGGGCGGGTTCGAGGGCTCGGAAGTGATCATGTGGCTGATCATGCGTGGCGCGCTGTCGGCGAACGTGCGCAAGCTGCATCAGGCGTACTACCTGCCGTCGATGACCGGCATCTGCACCGCGATCTACGAGAATCTCGATGCGCCGGTGCCGGTCGATACCGCCGAGCGCCATCGCGACCACATCGGTCGCGAGCTGGCCGGGATCGAGCACATCGAAGGCACGCATCCATTCACGCTGGAGGTCAGCGTGCGCGCCTACCGGCTCAACCAATTCCTGCACGCGATGATCGAACCGGCGCATCGCCGCCGCTTTCTGGAAGCGCCGGAGCAGAGCTTCGACGCGGCCGGGCTGAGCGAGGAAGAGAAGGATCTGGTGCGGCGTCGCGACTGGGACGGGATGATCCGCTACGGCGTGATCTTCTTCATGCTGGAAAAGCTCGGCGCGGTGATCGGGGTGTCCAACCTGCACATCTACGCGGCGATGCGCGGGCAGACGCTGGAGGAATTCCAGGCCACCCGCAATACCAAGGCGCTGTATTCGGTGGCCGGTACGGACGCCAAGCAGGGTCTTGCCTGGGACAGCGCGGACCACTGAGCGCGAGCAAGGAACCCCATGATCATCGACATCCACGGGCACTACACCACCGCGCCGAAAGCGTTGGAGGACTGGCGTAACCGGCAGATCGCCGGGCTGGCCGATCCGGCGCTGGCGCCGGCCGTCTCCGAGCTGCACATCGGCGACGACGAACTGCGCGAGAGCATCGAGAGCAACCAGCTGGCGAAGATGCGCGAGCGTGGCTGTGATCTCACCGTGTTCTCGCCGCGCGCCAGCTTCATGGCGCATCACATCGGCGATGCGCGCACCAGTGCGAGCTGGGCGGCGATCTGCAATGAGCTGTGCCATCGCGTGGCGACGCTGTTCCCGGAGCACTTCATCGGCGCGGCGATGCTGCCGCAGTCGCCCGGCGCGGATACCCGCGGCTGCGTGGCCGAGATCGAGAGGTGCGTGCGTGATTACAGGTTTGTCGCGATCAATCTCAATCCCGATCCGTCCGGTGGTCACTGGACCTCGCCGCCGCTGTCGGACCGCTACTGGTACCCGATCTACGAGGCGATGGTCGAGCACGAGCTGCCGGCGATGATCCACGTATCGACCTCGTGCAACGCCTGTTTCCACACCACCGGCGCGCACTACCTCAACGCCGACACCACCGCGTTCATGCAGTGTCTGACTTCGGACCTGTTCAAGGATTTCCCGACGCTCAAGTTCGTCATTCCGCACGGCGGCGGTGCGGTGCCGTACCACTGGGGACGCTTCCGCGGGCTGGCGCAGGAGATGAAAAAGCCCTTGCTGCGCGAGCACCTGCTCAACAACATCTTCTTCGACACCTGCGTCTATCACCAGCCGGGCATCGACCTGCTGACCAGGGTGATCCCGGTCGAGAACGTGTTGTTCGCCTCGGAGATGATCGGCGCGGTGCGCGGTATCGATCCGGAGACCGGCCACCACTACGACGACACGCGCCGCTACATCGACGCAACGCCGAACCTGTCCGACGCGGACCGCCACAAGATCTACGAAACCAACGCACGCCGGGTGTATCCGCGCCTGGATCGCGCACTCAAGCAGAAGGGCAAGTGAGCATGGGACAGCATCGGGCCGGCGTGGTGGTGCGCGAGTTCGCGCGTGCCGATCAGGCGATCATCCAGGGGCTGGCGCGCGCTGGCGTGGCCACCGTGCACGAGGCGCAGGGGCGGCGCGGCTGCCTGGCGGCGTACTTGCGGCCGGTCTATGGCGGTGCGCAGATCGCCGGCAGCGCGGTGACCATCAGCGCGCCACCCGGTGACAACTGGATGCTGCACGTGGCGATCGAGCAGCTGAAGCCGGGCGACATCCTGGTGCTGGCGCCGACCTCGCCCTGCGACGACGGCTACTTCGGCGACCTGCTGGCGACTTCGGCGCAGGCGCGTGGCTGTGTCGGGTTGATCGCGGATTCCGGTGTGCGCGACGTGCGCGACCTGACCGCGATGCAGTTCCCGGTGTGGTCAAAGGCGATCTTCGCGCAGGGCACCGTCAAGCAGACGCTGGGCTCGGTCAACGTGCCGGTGGTCTGTGCCGGTGCGTGGATCGAACCGGGCGACGTGATCGTTGCCGACGATGACGGCGTGGTGGTGGTGCGTCGGGACGAGGCCGCCGAGGTGTTGGCCGCTGCCGAACTGCGCATGACCAACGAGGAGGCCAAGCGCAAGCGCCTGGCTGCCGGCGAGCTGGGCTTGGACATCTACGAGATGCGCCCGAGCTTGGCGGCCAAGGGCCTGAAATATGTATGAGGACGGCATCCCCTGTCTGTGGATGCGTGGCGGCACTTCCAAGGCTGCCTGCTTCCTCGCTACCGACATGCCGGCGGACGAGGTCGAGCGCGACGAGCTGCTGCTGCGGGTGATGGGCAGCCCGGACCCGTTGCAGATCGACGGCATCGGCGGCGGCACCTCGCTGACCTCGAAGGCGGCGATCCTGTCGCCGTCGCAGCGCGACGATGCCGACGTGGACTATCTGTTCCTGCAGGTGTTCGTCGAGCGCGCGTTGGTCTCCACCGCACAGGGGTGCGGCAACGTGCTGGCCGCCGCCGCTGCCGCCGCGATCGAACGCGGGTTGGTGCCGGCGCGCGACGGCACCACGCCGGTACGCGTGCACATGCTCAACACCGGCGAGGTTGCGCTGGCGCAGGTTGCCACGCCCGGTGGACGTGTCAGTTATCGCGGCGATGCGGCGATCGCCGGTGTGCCCGGTACCCATGCCCCGATCCAGCTGACCTTCCAGGGCATCGCCGGTTCGATGTGCGGCGCGTTGTTGCCCAGCAGCCACGCGGTGGACGTGATCGATGGCGTGGAGGTGACGCTGATCGACAACGGCATGCCGGTGGTGGTGGTGCGCGCCTCGGATCTGGGGCTGTCGGGCGTGGAGGCGCCCGAAGTGCTGGAAGCCGATACCGCGTTGAAGGCGCGGGTGGAGTCGATCCGGCTGCAGGCCGGGCCGCTGATGAACCTCGGCGACGTGACGCATGCGTCTTCGCCGAAGGTGGCGCTGGTATCGCCACCGCGCAACGGCGGCGTGCTGAACTCGCGCAGTTTCATTCCGCAGCGCGTGCATACCTCGGTGGGCGTGTTCGCGGCGATCAGCCTGGCCACCGCCAGCCTGTTGCCGGAAGGGCCCGCCGCCAGCGTCGCGCGGCGCCCGCCGGATGGGCGATTCCTGATCGAACACCCGACCGGTGAACTGGAAGCTTTTCTCGATCTCGGCCCGGATGGCGAGGTGCGTGGCGCCGGGATGGTGAGGACCGCACGGAAGCTTTTCGAAGGACGTGTGTTCCCCACGACGGGAGGCGCCCTCTGAGCACAACACGCAAGCGCGCTTAAGCGACAACCACAGCAAAGCAAGCAACAAAGCGGGCCAATCCGGCCCGATGGCCGGGTGCTGCCTGGCGTTCACCGAGCGATTCAAACCGACACGCGTTCAACACGTTCCATCGCATCGAAAAGACGGTCCATCACTGGGAGGGTGTCATGACCAAGTTTCCGAAGTCCGTTCTGACCTGCGCCATTTCGCTGGCGATGCTGCACGCCGCCGGCGTGCACGCGCAGGATGCTTCATCCACTACCACTACCACGGCCGCCAAGAGTCCGATCACGCTCGATCAGGTGACGGTTACCGCCACCAAGCGCGCCGAATCGCCGTCCAAGATTCCGGTGGCGATCTCGGTGCTGGAGGGCGAACAGCTGCGCACGCTGGGCGTCAACAGCGTCAGCGACATCGAGCAGGTCGCACCGGGCGTCACCGTCGGTCGCGATGTATTCGGCGTCAACGTCGCGATCCGCGGCGTGACCACCACCGATACCACGTCCAAGGGCGAGCAGGGCATCGCCTTCAATGTCGATGGCGTGTTCATCGGCAGGCCATCGATCCAGGGCCTGTCGTTCTTCGACATCGACCATATCGAGGTGCTGCGCGGTCCGCAGGGCACGCTGTACGGCAAGAGCTCGACCGGTGGTGCGATCAACATCATCACCAAGAAGCCGGAGCTGGGCGTGACCGATGGCCACGTCCAGCTCGAAGCCGGCAACTACAACACGCGGCGCGGCGAGTTCGGCTTCAACCTGCCGATCGGCGAGACCATGGCGTTGCGCATTGCCGGTGCCAGCAACGATCAGGATGGCTGGCTGAAGCCGGTCGATGGTGCCGCATCGGAGGGCTATTACACCTCCGCCAAGGGGCAGGCGGCCAAGAACGACACCAAGAACCGCACCGCGCGATTGACCTACCTGTGGCAGCCCAATGAGCAACTGCGCGTGCTGCTGGGTGCCACCGGCGGCCACGTTGGTGGTACGGGGCCGGGCACGGCCGTGGTGGACAACCTGGAAAAGGGTGGCTCGGCGACGCTGCATATCCTGCCCAACCCGTTCCGTGAGCACATCGATGAGGATTTCATCAACTTCAACAGCGATGTCAGCTACGACTTCGGCGCGACCACGCTGACCTGGGTCGGTGCGCACGA
Organism: Pseudomonas sp. GW821-FHT07E12; assembly: GCF_058986605.1. Lineage (NCBI taxonomy): Bacteria > Pseudomonadati > Pseudomonadota > Gammaproteobacteria > Pseudomonadales > Pseudomonadaceae > Pseudomonas > Pseudomonas sp. GW821-FHT07E12. The sequence continues at coordinate 185,316 of NZ_JBYSVX010000004.1, forward strand.
TCACTACAAGGCCGACAACTTCACCAGCTTGAACAACAATCCCGACGCCAACTACCAGGGCGCGCCGGATGCCTTCCAGTCGTTGTACGGGTGGGGCGAGTATCGCGGCACGGTGAACGTGGATTCGCACGAGCTGCGCCTGTCCAACACCGAGCCGGCACGGCTGGACTACGTGGCCGGCATCAACTACTACCGCGAGCAGATCAAGGAGAGCGACCATAACTGGTATGCCCCGGTCACCGATCCGACCTATGCAAGCAGCATCAACGGCATCGACCCGGTCAACACCACCACGCACACCTCGCGCGGCGTGTTCGGCCAGACCACGTTGCACCTCACCGATCAGTGGGGACTGGTGACCGGTCTGCGCTATTCCTCCGACGAAGTGCGCCGCATCGGCACCTTCGCCGCCGGCGCCGGGCCGTGGCCCAACGCGGACGGCGGCGTGTGCACCGCGCCGGAAGACTGCATCGGCGGTTCCGCCAACGGCTACCAGAAGGCCAGCAAGCTCACCTGGCGGCTGGGCCTGAACTACCAGGTCTCTGCCACGGATCTCTGGTACGCCTCGATCGCCACCGGCTACAAGGCCGGCGGATTCAACGATTACGATCCGGTCACGCTCGCCACCGCCGCCTACGAGCCTGAAGAACTGGTCGCCTACGAGGCCGGCTACAAGGGAGTGCTGTGGGACCGCGTGCGGCTGAACTCGGCGATGTACTACTACGACTACTCGAAGATGCAGGTGAGCAGCCTGGTCAACATCGCCGGCAGCTACGTGATCTACACCCGGGTGGTGCCGGCGCAGATGTACGGCTGGGAGAACGATGCCACCTTCGACATCAGCGCCAACACCAACATCGCGCTGACCGCTGCCTGGCAGCACACCGAGTACAAGGACTTCATGGCCGGGATCAGCCAGGACGTGGACTGGTCCGGTCAGGCGATCGACAAGACCCCGAAGTTCGTCGGCTCGGTGGCGCTCAATCACACCTTCGTGCTGTCGCGGGGCGATGAACTGCGTCTGCGTCTGTATTCCAAGTACAGCAGCAAGTACCTGGTCAGCGATTTCACCACGCCGGTGCGGTTGACCCAGGACGCGTACACGCGCAGCGATGCCAGCCTGACCTGGTTCCCGGCCGGCAAGTCGTGGAACGTGCAGGCGTTCGTCAACAACATCGAGAACGACGTGCAGATGATCGGGCAGGTTGCCACCTACAGCGCCAGCATCGCCAACGCGACCACGATCGCGGTGTCGCAGCCGCGCATGTACGGGCTGCGCTTCAGTGCGGACTTCTGAGCGTATGACCGTCACGACCGGTGCCGCCGGTCGTGACGGCGGCCCCTCCTACGGAATGACGAACGTGGATACCACGCACTTCCCGCACACCGCTGCTTCCCGTTGGTCGCGCACCGCCTTGTTCACGGTGATGGTCTGCTTTGCGATCAATATGATCGACGGCATGGACATCATGTTGATGTCCTACATCGCGCCGAGTCTGCAAGAGGCGTGGGGCGTAGGGCCATCCGGACTCTCGATCGTGTTCAGTGCGGGTCTGGCCGGCATGGCGCTGGGCGGACTGGTGCTGGCGCCGCTGGCCGATCGCTACGGGCGCAAGCGGATGGTGTTGCTGTCACTGGCGCTGATGTCGGCGGCGATGATCGCCAGCAGCCGCGCCGCCACGGTGTGGCAACTGGTGGGCCTGCGCGTGCTGGTGGGGATCGGCATCGGCACGGTGCTGGCCTGCATCGCGGCGCTGGCGGCCGAACATGCGCCGCCGCGCTACCGCAATTTCGCGGTCGGCATCCTGCAGGGCGGCTATCCGATCGGCGCGATGCTGAGCGGCTTCGTCACCGCCTGGGCATTGCCGGTGGTGGGTTGGCATGGCGTGTTGCTGGGCGCCGGGCTGTTGTCGTTGCTGGCGCTGCCGCTGGTGGCGTGGCTGTTGCCCGGCTCGGGGCCGGCACATGCGCATGTCCATCGTCACAGCATCGGTGAGGCGATCGGCGGTGGCCGCCTGCGCGCCTCGTTGCGGCTGTGGGTTGCGGCGATCTGCGCGGTGATGGCGCTGTACTTCATCGCCAGCTGGATCACCAAGCTGGCGATCGGGGCGGGCCTGCCGCAGACGCAGGCGATCGTCGCCAGCGCGGTCTACAACGGCGGCGCCTTCATCGGTGTCACCGCGATGAGCATCGCCGCCACGCACATCGACATCCGCAAGCTGGCCTGCGTGTTTCTGGTGCTGGCGGCGTTCGCGTTCCTGTGGTTCGGCGGGGTGCGCATGTCGCTGGGCTTTACGCTGCTGGCGGCGTGCGTGATGGGCATAACGTTGCAGGGTGGGTTCAACGCGCTGTATCCGCTGGCCGCGCGGGTCTATCCGGAAGAAATGCGCGCCACCGGTATCGGCTGGACGATGGGCTTGGGGCGCATCGGCGCATTCGCCGGGCCGCTGATCGGTGGTTGGGTACTGGGCATGGATTGGCCGCTGGTGGCGGTGTTCGGTGTGTTCTGCGTGCCGCTGCTGATTGCCGCGGCGGCCGCCCGCAAAGTGCGCCTGCACGCCGAATAGCGCAGGTGCGCTATTCGGCGTTCTGCGCCTGCGCCAGCAGCGGATACGGATCGATCGCCTGGCCCTGCCACCAGTGCCGCTCCGGGCCGAGCCGATGGATCTCGAAATGCAGGTGTGGTGCGCCACCGGCTTCGGTATCGACGCGGCCGGTGCTGCCGACGTAGCCGATCACCTGGCCGCGATGGATGGCCTGCTTTTCCTTCAGCCCATCGGCGTAGCGCTGCAGGTGCGCGTAGTAGTAGCAGTACTGGCCGCCCGCGCCGAACTGGTAGATCGTCAGGCCGCCGCGCAGGCTGTCGAACAGCTTCTCGATGGTGCCATCGGCCACTGCCAGCACCGGCGTACCGGCCGGCGCGAGGATGTCGATGGCGTCGTGGATATGGCCTTCCGCGCGCTCGTCGGTGAAGGTGTCCTGCAATTGTTCCGCGGTGACGCCGCGTACCGGGATCAGCAGCGTGCCGACCGCAGGCGCGGCCGTTGCGGATACCGGCAGCGACTGCGGTATCGCGGCATCGGCCGGACGCTGTGCTTCGGCATGGGAGCCGTTGACGGGCGGCGCCGGGAACGGCGCGGTGGCGGCGGCGATCGCCTCGGCCAGGCTGGGTTCGTTGCGCTCGGCGCGGATCGCCCAGTAGCCGCCCGCCACGATCAGCAGACCCGCCAGCACCGGCAGCACGATCTTCATCGAATCACTCCCGCGGACCCGCGGGCATCGATGCATCGGTCAGCGGTGGTTTCGACACCTGTGATGTCGGTGGCAGGCAGGCGGACAGATGCATCGGATCGCTCCATGGGCAATACGCACACACTGACAAAGTCGCCTGCGTGGTCGGCGTGAATTGGCTTGACCGCAGCTGACTGACTCATCGCGGTGTGTCGTGCGCAAGCGCGAGCCGCAGCAGCCGTGCCTGGAACCGTTCACCCAGAGCGTGCGGACGCTCCAGCGCCATGCGTTGCAAGGCGGCGCGATCGCCTTCGCGAGCACGCCCCGGGGCCAGCGCCCGGAGGATCGTGCGCAGCTTGCCTGCGGGCGTGCCTGTCTCGTGTTTGAGCCAGCTGAGCGCGCGCAGCAGTTGCTGTTCGACCGAAGTGAAATCGCTGCCGAGCGGGTAGTCCGGCAGCGTGCCGTCGGCACGGAACGGCGCCAGCGTGGCGGCCAGGTGCTCAGGCGTGTTGCTGCGCCATTGCTCGGGCACGTGGACATCTCGACGCAACTTGTGGCCGGCACGTGCCTGTTTGAGCAGGTCGGACTGGAAGCGTGCGTCGCAGATCGAGCTCATCGCGATCACGCAGTCCTCGTCGGTACGGCCACGCAGGTCGGCGATACCGTATTCGTTGAGATAGATGTCGCGCAGGTGGCGGGGGATGGTGGTGTGGCCGTAGTTCCAGCGCACGTTGGACTGGCTGTGCGGGCCGCTGTCGCGCACGGCGCGGAACATCAACACGCTGCGCGCGTCGGCCAGAGCGTGCGCCATCGCCACGAAGTTGTACTGGCCGCCGACGCCGGATACCACGCGTCCATCCTCCAGCCCATCGGAGACCGCAGCGCCGAGCGCGGTGGCCATCATGCAGGTGTTGAAGAAGCGCGCATCGTGGCGTTGCAGCCGTTCCAGCGCTTCGTGGCCGCCGTAGAGCTGGTTGATCGCGCTGATCCGGCGCATGCCGATCGCGCCGCGCGTGGCTGCGTCCAGCTCGCGCAGCCAGCGGTAGAAGTCCGGCGAGCCCAGGTAGAACGCGCCATGCAGGTACTCGCCCTCGGCGGCCAGTCGCGCCTGATCTTCCGGCGTCGCGCTGCCCTCGGCGAGGCGTCGCATCAGCTCCGGATCGTCGTGCACCTTGCGCCGGATCACGCCGGTTTCGACCAGCCGCTTGAAGCCTTCGTTGAGCATCTCGCTGCAGCCGTACAGCCCGATCTCGAACGGGCCCAGGCCGCCGCTTTCGAGCACCGCCGGATGCTGCTCGATCTCCGGCGCCAGCGCCCGCAATACCCGCCGGTAAGTGGCGTTGTCGGTGTGGCGCAGCACCAGCGCATGACTGAGCGCATCGGCCAGCGCACCGATACCGATCTGCAGCGTGCCGCCGTCGCGCACCAGCGTGCTGGCGTACAGGCCGATCGCGTAGTCGACGTCGCCGACCGGTTGGCGCGGCAGTCCGAACAAGTGCGGATGCGGGCCGGGCGGGACGATCACCAGATCGAAGAAGTCGCGCTCGACCGTGGCGCTGCCGCCGATCCACGGCAGTTCCGGATCGACCTCGGCCACCAGCATGGGGCGTGGCAGGCCGCGCACGCGCATCGCATCGAGCAGGTCCTGGGTGATATCGGTATTGCACGACAGCGACAGGCGCGCGCCATCCGGTTGAGCTGCGACCTTCTGCACGATCAGGTTGGGCACGCGCGCGGCGATCGCATCGGCGGCCATCGTGTAGTTCAGGCTGGTGTAGGCGCTCTGGGCCTGGCGTGAATGCAGCAGCGCGCCGGACTGCATGTAGAACTCTTCCACCTGTACGTGCGCGGGCAGTGCGTCGTGGAGCATCGCGTCCACGTAGGCCAGGCGCGGGAAATCCCCGCCGAAGTGACGCGCCAGGAACGGCTTGGCGAAGCGTGCCTGCAGGCCGCTACCGGGCGAGGGCGGGTTCAACGACAGCGCCGTGTACAGCTGCAAGGGGCGCGAAGGATCGGCGGCCACATGCTCGTAAAGCGCATTGATCAACCGGTGCGGTTTGCCGATGCCCAGCGGTGCGCCAACGCGCAGTTCGCCCGGGAGCCGGTCGAGGATGAGGCGAGCGGCGGCGTCGAGATCGGTCAGCGGGTCGGTCATGCATCCAGCCTGGGTGGTGTCCTGCGGGAACCTTCGGTTGGTCATTCCTGCTGAGCAGCCCGAGAGCGTTCGGCGGGAACGAGGAGCCCAAAGGCTGCGGGACATCACATTAATGGATGTCGAGTGGGCGTCCGGTGCAGGGATAGTTGACAGGTTTAAAGTTTACGTGCGTAATCGTTTAAAGATTACGGGCGTAAACGCATGCCGATCAGCGAAGCCGAAGCCGTAGTGATGCAGGTGCTGTGGGAGCGCCATCCGCTGGGTGCCGACGAGGTGATGGCGGCGCTGGCCGCGCACAGCGACTGGGCCGAGCCCACCGTCAAGACGTTGCTCAACCGCCTGCTCAACAAGGGGGCGATCCGGGCGACCAAGCAGGGCCGGCGCTACCTGTACTCACCGGTGCTGCAACAGGCGCAGTGGGTGGCGCAGCAGAGCGAAGGCCTGCTCGATCGCCTGTTCGGCGGCCGCATCGCGCCGCTGGTCGCGCACTTCAGCGAGCAGGGCAAGCTCTCCCGCACCGACATCGCCGAACTCAAGCGCCTGATCTCGGAGCTGGACGATGAGCACTGACGACCTGCTGTCGGAGCTGGCGCGGATGCTGCTGGCCAGTGGCGTCGCCATGCTGGTGGTGGTGGCACTGCGCCTGCCGTTGCGCGCCTGGCTCGGGCCACGCGTGGCCTATCTGCTGTGGGGCTGCGTTCCGGCATCGATGCTGGCGATGCTGCTGCCGGCGCGGCAGGTGGTCGTGCAGGCAGTGCCGACCGCGACGCTGCGCCTGGGCGATGTGCTGCCGGTAGCGGTTGCGGGGGCTGCCCCGGCCGCCGGCATCTGCTTGGCGTTGTTATGGCTGCTGGGCACCCTGCTGTGGGCAGTGATGCTGGTGGGACGGCAGCGGCGCTTTCTGCAAGCGCTGGGCCCGCTGGATCGGTTCGATGACCGGTCGCTTCGCGCCGAGGCCGTGGTCGGCCTGCCGGCGGTGATCGGTCTGCTGAAGCCACGCATCGTGTTGCCGCGTGATTTCGCCGAACGCTATACGCCGGAAGAGCAGCGGCTGGTGCTCGCCCACGAGCAGGTGCACCTGCGCCGCGGCGACCTGTGGGCCAACGCAGTGGCTGCGCTGACGCTGTGCCTGCACTGGTTCAACCCGCTGGCGCATTACGCGCTGCAGCGCTTCCGCCACGACCAGGAACTGGCCTGCGACGCGGTGGTGATCGCACGGATGCCGCAGGCACGCATGGCCTATGGCACCGCGATGCTCAAGTCCCCATCGCTCGCAGCATGTGCGCCGATGGGATGCCAATGGACCGCACAACACCCGCTGAAGGAACGTATCACCATGCTGAAACGGAAATCCCTTCCGCGTCGTTGGCTGTGCGTCGCTCGTGTGGTGGCGGCTGGGTTGATCGCCGTGGTCGGTTACGCCGCGTGGGCGCAGCAGCCGGCTACGGTGATTCGAAAGACATTCCCTCAAGCCCAGTCGCCTGATGATGTGGATGCACGCGAGCATGCGCCGCCACGCTATCCGGCCGAGGCATTGCGACAGGGATTGAGCGGCAAGGTGGTGGTACTGGTCGATGTCGATACGCAGGGCAAGATCACGAACATGCAGGTGGAAAGCAGCGAGCCCCGAGGCCTGTTCGACGCGTCGGTGCTGCAAGCGGTACGGACATGGCGCTTCAAGCCCAAGATCGAGCACGGCAAGGCGGTGGCCAGTCGCATGCGCGTGCCGGTGACGTTCGAGACCAGGATGGAACCGGTGCCGCCGCCGGCCAGGGCTCCGGCCGGCGACTACGCGTGGTATCGCATCGATTGGCTTCCGTCGGATAAGCGCGTGTGCGATGTGGTGCTGGCGGAGCCTGGCGCCACTGCCGATGCGTCGTCGCTGTGCGGTATCCGCAAGGTGGCCGCACGATGAGCTTGCGTCCGGCATTGCTGGTGCTTGCGGTCTTGGTGCTGACCGCGTGCGCAGGCCGGCCGGTGCGCGATGACACACGCAGCGTCTATACGCAGGACGTGGGCCATCAGATGCTGTCGCCGCAACCTGCCACCGCTGGTTCCTCGGCGATACAACGCTACTCGCCGCAGCCGCTGGAGCGCTTCCGCATGCCGGAAGCGCTGCTCGACCCGGTCCCCGTGCTGCCGGACTCTGCCTTGATCCACGAGCTGGCACCGACCCGGATCTGCGCGCGGGTGGCGATTGCCGCCGATGGTTCGGTGATGTTCGCCGACAACCTCACCGCACGCGTGGAGTGCGTGGCCGGCAATGATCCCGACAATGCCGCGCTGGTCGAGGCAATGTTGACGGCGGTGCGCGGCTGGCGTTTCCAACCGGCCGCAATGTGCCGCTATGACGCAGGCGCACAGAGACCTGCCGACGACAGTTGCGACGGTGCGCAGCAGATCGAACCGGTACCGGTGACCTTGCAGTTCGCGTTCACCTTCGAGGTGCGCGAGGGACGCGCCCAGGTGCGCACGGGCTCGGTCGGGCGCTGACCTCCGGCCCGGGTCGGCGATGTTTTTGGCAATGCCTGTTGATCGAGGCATGTCTTGATCGGCCGGAAAGTCGTATTTGCGAGGGCGTTTCATCAGCGCCACTCGGTATCCGTCTAATCCAGCAGATGCACCGCTTCGGCGATGCGCCGCACTTCCTCGGCATGATGGCTGACGTACAGCATCGGCAGACGCACCTCGTCGCGCACGCGTTGCAGATAGGGGATCAGCTCCTCGCGGCGCGCGTGGTCCAGTGCGGACAAGGGTTCGTCGAACAGCAGCAGCGACGGTTGCGCCAGCAGCGCGCGGCCGATCGCCACGCGTTGTGCCTCGCCGCCGGAGAGGTTGCGTGGCTGCCGTTCCAGTAATGCCTCGATGCCGAGCAGTGCGACCACATCGTCGAAGCGGAAGCCGGCGTCGCGATTGCCATGGCGGCCGTAGCTGAGGTTGTCGCGCACATCCAGATGCGGGAACAGCCGTGCTTCCTGGAACACGTAGCCGATCCGGCGGCGGTGAGCCGGCACGTCGATGCGCGCTGCGCTGTCATACAGTACCCGTCCGCTTACTGCGATCCGGCCGCGTTGCGGCCGCACCAATCCTGCGATCGCGTTGAGCACGCTGGTCTTGCCGGCGCCGGAGGCGCCGACCAGCGCCAGTACGCGGGCGTCGTCGTGGATGGTGACGTGGCGTCGAAATTCGCCGCGTTGCAGTTCGATGTCGATGTCCAGCATGGGTGTTCCTTGGATGCGGCGCGTTCGATACGGCGGATACTTCGATACAGCGGATCTTCAGTGTCGTGCCCGGAGGGCTTTCGGGGCGTGATTCTTGTGAGGTGCTTTTTAGCAGCCTGATGGTTGATCAGGCGAGGGCAGTAGATTGCATGTTCTCCATCTACCGTTGTCCTCGCGTGGAGCCTGCCCCGCGAAAGCGGGAGGGGGATCCAGCGACTTTCGCGCCATCTCTCTACCGTCATCCCCGCGAACGCGGGAAGTGCTTTTCAGCAGCTGAAGGCTGATCATCCATGGGCGTTGCTTGTTGGGTTTGGCGTTGCAGTGCGAGCAAAGACAATGGCAAAAGCAAAGGCTTTCGCTCCTTCGGAGCGAGTCACCTTTCTTTGCTCGTGCAAAGAAACGTAACCCAAAGAAACACACCCCAGTCCTCGCGCCCTCCGCTGCGCTGCGGGTTCACTGCGCCAGCGGGATTTTCTGACGCGGCATCCATGCCGCGGCAGAAAACGACGTGCATCCATGCACGTCGCCCTTCGGGTTTTTCCCGCTGGCTCCGTCGCTGCGGATGGGGCCCCCGGAAAAGCCGACAGCAAAGTCAAAATCACGAGCAACGGCAACGGCTAGATCAGCAACAGCAAGATCAATAACAACAACCCATTTCGTTCCTGCCTACTCCTCCCGCCTGGTCGGATGTCGCCGCACCAGCCATTCCGACAGCAGCAACGCGGCCAGCGAGATCGCCAGCGCCACACCGGCCAGTCGCCATACGCTGGACTCCATGCCCGGTACCTGCAGCAATCCGTAGATCGCCGACGACAGGGTCTGGGTCTCGCCGGGGATGTTGGAGACGAAGGTGATGGTCGCGCCGAATTCGCCAAGTGCCTTGGCGAAGGCCAGCACCATGCCGGCGACCAGGCCGGGCCATGCCAGTGGCAGGGTGATGGTGAAAAACACTCTCCATGGCGCGGCGCCCAGTGTGGCGGCGGCCTGTTCCAGGCGGCGGTCGGTGGCTTCGATCGACAGCCGGATCGCGCGCACCATCAGTGGAAAGCCCATCACCGCGCAGGCCAGCGCTGCACCGGTCCAACGGAATGCGAACTGGATGCCCAGGTGTTCCAACAGCCAATGTCCGACTACCCCTTGCGTACCCAGCATCACCAGCAGTGCATAGCCGGTCACCACCGGCGGCATCACCAGGGGCAGGTGCAGCAGTGCATCGAACAACGCCTTGCCGGGAAACCGCTTGCGCGCCAGCAACCAGCCGCAGGCGACGCCGGCCGGCAGGCTGGCCAGCGCGGCCACCGTCGCCACCTTCAGGCTCAGCGCGATGGCGGTGGTTTCTTCTGGCGTGAACAGGGCCAATCGGTGTGCCTCAATCCTGCAGCGAGAAACCGCGTTGCACGAAGATCGGCTTCGCGGCCGGTGTGCCCAGCCATTGCACGAAGGCCTGGGCGGCCGGGTTGGTGCTGTTCTTGAGCGGCGCGACTGGATAGACGATCGGCGCGTGCGAGTCGGCGGGGAAGGTCGCGACCACGCGCACCTTCGGCTCGGCCTTCGCGTCGGAACCGTAGACGATGCCGAGCGGTGCCTCGCCGCGCGCGACCAGCATCAGCGCGGCGCGCACGCTCTCGCTCTCGGCCAGGCGCGTGCTGACGCCGTCCCACTGGCCCAGTTTCTGCAGTGCTTCCTTGGCGTACTTGCCGGCCGGCACGCTGGCGGTTTGGCCGACGGCGAGTCGACCGGAGGCGCTGAGTGCAGTGGTCAGCGATCCGGCCTTGCCGAGATCGACTTTGATATCGCTCGTCACCGGCGCGACCAGCACCAGCGTGTTGCCGAGCAGGTTGCGGCGTTGTGCCGCATCGACCTGATTGCGCTGCTGCAGGTAGTCCATCCACTCCAGATCGGCCGAAAAGAACACGTCGGCCGGCGCGCCCTGCTCGATCTGGCGAGCGAGCGCGGAGCTGGCCGCATACGAGACGCGGACCGGCGTGCCGGTCGCTTTCTGGTAGGCGGTGGCGGCCTCATCCATCGACTCCTTCAGGCTGGCGGCGGCGAATACCGTCAGCGGGGACTGTGCGTGCGCCAACACGGGCAGTGCGATCACCAGAGTGCACAGCAGGCGTTTCATCCAGGACATGGCAGTGACTCCATCGGGGTTGCGGGTTGAGAACGGCAGCGTTTGGTTCGGTGCGTGTGCGTTCAATCATCCAGCGACGGATGCCATCCGCCCTGGATATTGGCTTGCACCGCAGGATGCATCAGGCGTGGTTCGGGGAGCGTGGCATCGCGCGCCTGGCGCTGCGCGACGAAGTCGGCTTCGTCGATACCCTCGCGCACATGCACGTTGGCGCGACGCTGCTCACCGATGCTGGTGACATGTGACACCGTGCGTCCGCCGGGGCCGTAGTCGTGGCAGACGAACACGCGGGTGGCATCCGGCAGTGCGAACAGGCGCTGGATCGAGCGATACAGCTGGGCGGCATCGCCATCGGGGAAATCGCAGCGGGCGGTGCCGCCATCCGGCATGAAGATCGAATCGCCGGGGAACAGCGCATCGCCGATCAGATAGGCGACGCCATCGGGTGTATGTCCGGGCACTGCGATCACGCGCGCCTCCAGGGTGCCGAGCCGGAAGGCCTCGCCGTCGCCGAACAGGTGGTCGAACTGCGAGCCGTCTGCACGGAAATCGTCGGGAAGCCGATAGCGCGGCGCGAAGGTGTGCTGCACGTGGCGGATGCCTTCGCCGGTTGCCTGACGTGCATCCGGGCGCTGGCGTCGCAGCCAGTGTCCGGCCGAAAGATGGTCGGCATGCGCATGCGTTTCCAGCAGCCAGCGCAGTTGCCAGCCACGCGCATCAAGCGCATCCAGCAGCGCTTGCGCGGAGGTGGTGGCGACGCGGTCCTGGTCGACGTCGTAGTCCAGCGCCGGATCGATGATCGCTGCCTCGCCAGTGGCCGGATCGGCCACCAGATAACTGAAGGTATTGCTCTCGGCGTGGAAGAACGGCAGGACTTCGGGCGTCATGGCGGGCTCCGTCAGGGCGTACCGAGTGTGGCGTTGAGGATCTCGGCCAGACGGTCGCCGGCCAGGCGCAGCTGTGCTTCGGCAACCGGGCGCCAGGTGGCGACGTAGTCGTCGGGCAGCACGTGGCTGGCAGGGTACACACCCGGCGTGATCGCGATGCGACACGAGGCCTGCGCCCAGGCGGTGGACGGCGGTGGCAACGCCGGACCGCTGTCGGCGGCGGGGCGGGGCAGGGCGAGCAATTGCTTGAGGTAGGCATCGTCATCCAGATGCCGGTCGGTGAGCATGCCGCTGTCCCACAGCGCGTGCAGGTTGGTGCCCTTGCCGTTGAACTGCAGCTGGAAATCATTGCCGCCCTTGTCGTGCGCGTAGCCGGCATGCATCGGTTGGTGGATGTCACCGACAAAGTGGACGACGAACTTCAGCGCCTGCCGGCGCATCGGCAACGAATGGTTGGGATCGGCCAGGATCGCGGTCTGCGCCTTCAGCGCCTCCACCACGCATTCGCCGTTCGGGCAGTCGCGCGGCGGTACGTAGCCGCAGTCGTTTTCGGCGAGATTGACGTAGTGCCAGGGCGCGCTGCGCTTGCCGAGGACCGGATCGGACTTGCGCAGATCGTCGGCCCATGTGGCGACACCGGCCAGGGTCGGGTCGGGCTCGCCGGCCAGCAAGCGGGCGACCTCGGCGTGGGCCTGCGGGGTCAGCTCGCTGTCGGCGATGCGCGCGACCAGGCGGTGGCCCTGTCCGCCCCAGGCGGCGGCATCGGGGGAGTGAAGGAAAAGCGCCAGGGCGCAGAGCGAAGCGGTTGCGAAGATCTTGTTCATCCGCCCGATTCTAGGCGGTATCGGCAAACCGGAAATTGCCGGACGTGGCGCGCGCCGCACCTGTGTGCCCTTGCAGGAGCGGCTTCAGCCGCGATGGGGCGTTACCGGCAATGCCCGATCGTGGCTGAAGCCGCTCCTACGGGTTCTGCTCCATCCTCAACCCTTCCGAAACCCGCTGCCCAGCCGGCATGGGGAGGGCCGGCCCGTGCCGGGGTGGCCTGCTAGAATATGCGTCCCTTTCCACCCCGCCGCGTCTGGCGCGGCCGCAGGAGCTTGTGAACATGGCAATCAAGGTCGGCATCAATGGTTTCGGTCGCATCGGTCGCAACGTGCTGCGTTCGGCGGTGCAGAACTTCGGCAACGACATCGAAATCGTGGCCATCAACGACCTGCTGGAGCCGGACTACCTGGCCTACATGCTTCAGTACGACTCCGTGCACGGCCGCTTCAAGGGCGAGGTGTCGGTCGACGGCAACACGCTGAGCGTCAATGGCAAGAAGATCCGCCTGACCCAGGAACGCGATCCGGCCAACCTGAAGTGGGACGAAGTCGGCGCCGAGGTGGTGATCGAGTCCACCGGCCTGTTCCTGACCAAGGAAACCGCCGAAAAGCACATCGCGGCTGGCGCCAAGAAGGTCATCATGTCGGCCCCGTCCAAGGACGACACGCCGATGTTCGTGTACGGCGTGAACCACCAGAAATATGCCGGCGAGGCGATCGTCTCCAACGCTTCGTGCACCACCAACTGCCTGGCCCCGCTGGCCAAGGTCGTCCACGACAAGTGGGGCATCAAGCGTGGCCTGATGACCACCGTGCACGCGGCCACCGCGACCCAGAAGACCGTCGACAGCCCGTCCAACAAGGACTGGCGTGGTGGTCGCGGCATCCTGGAGAACATCATTCCGTCCTCGACCGGCGCCGCCAAGGCCGTCGGCAAGGTGATCCCGGAGCTCAACAAGAAGCTTACCGGCGCCAGCTTCCGCGTGCCGACCTCGGACGTGTCGGTGGTCGACCTGACCGTCGAGCTGGAAAAGCCGGCCACCTACGAGGAAATCTGCGCCGAAATGAAGGCCCAGAGCGAAGGCGCGTTGAAGGGCATCCTCGGCTACACCGAGGACAAGGTGGTGGCCACCGACTTCCGCGGCGACACCCGCACCTCGATCTTCGACGCCGACGCCGGCATCGCGCTGGACAGCACCTTCGTCAAGCTGGTGTCCTGGTACGACAACGAGTGGGGCTACTCGAACAAGTGCCTGGAGCTGGCCAAGGTCATCTCGGCGAAGTAAGCACCGCCGCTGTTCTGATACGCAAAGACCCCGGCCTTGGCCGGGGTCTTTGTTTTACGAGTTTCTTGGCGTTTCGGGGCGAGGCACCGGATCTCACCAGGCCGCTTTCTTTTGGGACTACGACCGGGCTACAGCGCATCCTTGGAGCTGTTGCTTTCGTTCTGACGATAGTCCTGGACGATGCCGTTTTTGTCGAACTCGACGGACAGACTAAAGCCCTTGACGTTGCGTGCAGCTACGCCATGTTCCTGCGCGACAGCGGTAGCGGCGCCGGCATTTCCGGGGAGCATGCCTTTCAGGAATCCGGTCACGCGCTTGCGGGCCTTTTCGCCGTGCGATTCGCTGGGGTAGTAGTTCCATGCTCTCTCATAACCGCCGTCCTTCGCGCTGGCATTGTTGGTATAGGTCGGATCGCCATAGATAGCGCGAACTTCTTCCTTGGTGGTCTTGCCCAGAATCAGGTTCTTCTGCAACGCCTCGGTCGTGTAGAGGCTCGGATCGTCCACTTTCGCGGCGAAGGCGGGGGTGACGGCCATGGCCGAGGCGGCCAGCATTGCTGCGATGCATAGGGTGCGGAGAGATTTCTTGCTCATTTCCAGATTCCTTGTGATTGCGCGTCGACTGCTTGCTTCCTGCCACTCCATGTCGCTGCAGCGCCTGACGGGCCGCATGAGTCACATCCCCTCGTGGCGCCGGCAGCTTAGGCGCGCCCAAACGGCACAGTCAATGCGCGATGGCGTCGATCGGGTCGGCCTCCGGTAGCATGGGCGGGACACAAGGGAAGGCGCCCGCCGGCGCCGGGTGGGGGAACTCGTTTGGAAGCGATCATTGTTTTGGTGGTGCTGGCTCTGCTGGCCGTACCGGTGCTGCTGTTGGTGGCGCTGGTCTCGCTTTCGGGGTTGAAGCGTCGCGTATCCGAACTTGAGCGGCGCCTGGCCGACGTCCAGCGTGGGCCGGTGCCACTGCAGCCGCAGCCGGTTCCCGCCGCGACGCCGGCATCGCGTCCTCCGGTGCCGCCCGCGTGGACCGAGCAGGCGGCATCGCCGGTTGTGGAGCCACCGTCCACGCCGCCATCGCTGCCGCCCCCTCCCCCGGTCGAGCCCGGGGCGTCCGCTGCGCCGGCCGTTCCCTTGCCGCCGGCTGGTCCCAGCGTGTTGGAGAAGGCACTGGGCGCGCTCAAGCGCTGGTTCACCGAGGGCAATGTGCCGGTCAAGGTCGGCATGTTGGTGCTGTTGGCGGGTGTGGCGGCGCTGCTCAAGTACGCCGGCGACCAGGGCTGGCTGACCTTGCCGGTGGAACTGCGCTACGCCGGCATCTCGGCGGTGGCGCTGGGCGGGTTGGTGTTCGGCTGGCGTCAGCGCGAGCACCGGCCCGGTTTTGCGCTGGCCTTGCAGGGCGGGGCGATCGGCGTGTTGTTGCTGGTGGTGTTCGCGGCCTGCAAGCTGAACCACCTGTTGCCCGTGCCGGCCGCGTTCGCGCTGAGCGTGGTGCTGGTGGCCGGGCTGTGCGTGCTGGCGGTGCTGCAGGAGTCGCGCACGTTGGCGGTGCTGGGCATCCTGGCCGGCTTCCTGGCGCCGATCTGGCTGTCCACCGGCAGCGGCAACTACATCGCGTTGTTCTCGTACTACGCCGTGCTCAACGCCGGAGTATTCGCGATCGCCTGGTTCCGGTCCTGGCGGGTGCTGAACCTGATCGGCTTTGCCTTCACTTTCGGCATCGGCACGCTGTGGGGCGTGCTGTCGTATCGGCCGGAGTATTTCGCCACCACCGAGCCGTTCCTGCTGTTGTTCTTCGCGTTCTATCTGCTGATCCCGGTGCTGCATGCGCGGCGCGGCGATGGGCGTGAGCGGGTGATCGACGGCAGTCTGTTGTTCGGCACGCCGCTGGTGGCGTTCTCGCTGCAGGCCGCGCTGCTGCACGGCGATCGCCTTGCGCTGGCGTTGTGCGCGCTCGGGTTGGCGACGATCCACGTCGCGCTGGCGGCGTGGTTGCTGCGTGGCGAACGCACCCGGCTGCTCGGGCAGGGCCATGCGGTGTTGGCGGTCACGTTCGCCACGCTGGCGGTACCGCTGGCGTTGTCGGCGCGGGCTACCGCCAGCGTGTTCGCGCTGGAAGGCGCGGGGTTGCTGTGGCTGGGGCTGCGCCAGCGGCGCTGGTTGCCGCAGATCGCCGGTCCGCTGCTGCAGTTGGCGGCGGTGTGCGGGTTCATGCTCGGCGTGGCGGGGCTGGGCGGTGGAGGGGCGGATCTCGACAGGTACGCGATCGCCAATCCGACCTTCATGAGTGCGCTGCTGATCGCGGTGGGCGGTCTGGCAAGCGCCTGGTGCCTGCGCGACCACGGCCGCCGCGTACTGGCGTTGATGGCCTATCTGTGGGGGCTGAGCTGGTGGGCCGGGGCGTGGTTGATTGATATCGATCGCTTCGCGCCCGGCCACTCCGAGCCGGATCTGGTGCTGGTCTGGCTGGCTGCGACCGCATGGCTGGCGTCGGAAGTGCATCGCCGGCGACCGGCCGCGGCGCTGGCCTGGACCTCGATGGCGGGATTGGCGTTGGCCCTGCCGGTGGCGTTCTGGCAGGTACTGGAGCACGTGCAGCCGTTCGGCGGATATGGCGGCTGGGCGTGGCTTGCGTTTGCGCTGCTGGGCATGCGTACGCTGGGTGGATTGCGCGGGACGTCCGGTTGGGCACGCGGTGCGGCGCAGTTCGCGTGGTTGATGCTGTGGCCCGCGGTGTTGTCGTTGGCCGGTGCCTGGCTGGCGGATCGATACGATCTCGCCGGAGGCTGGCAGGGCGCGTTGCTCATTTGGCCATGGCTGGTGCTGGCGACGTTGGTGCTGCTGCGCTGGCGATGGCTGACCTGGCCGCAGGGCGAGACGCTTGACGGCCTGAGGCCAGTAGTCGCTTACAGTGTGTTCGGCGTGCTTGCGCTGGGCTGGTTGGGGGTGTTGTTCGCTGCGGTGTCGCCAGCGCCGTTGCCGTGGCTGCCGCTGCTCAACCCGGCCGAGCTGTGTCAGTTGGCCGTGCTGGCGCTGGTGGCGTACTGGCTGCGCTCGCCGCAGGCACCGGCACTGCTGCAGCGGCGACGTGCCTTCGTATTGGCCGGCGCGGGCCTGTTGCTGGTGACCGGCACGGTGCTGCACAGCGTTCACCATTGGGGCGGGATCTACTGGGATGAGACGCTGTTGTCATCCAGCCTGGCCCAGACCAGCCTGACCGTGGCCTGGAGCATTCTCGGTGTGATCGGTTGGGTCATCGGCTCGCGACGCGGCCAGCGTGGCCTGTGGCTGGCCGGTGCGCTGCTGATGGCGTTGGTGCTGGCCAAGCTGGTGCTGGTGGATCGCCAGCATCTGGGCAACCTGCTCGGGATCGGTTCGTTCATCGCCTACGGCCTGCTGTGCACGGCGGTGGGGTATCTGGCACCCGCGCCGCCGCGACAGGTGGACAAGGAGGAAGTGGCATGAAGCGTCTGGGCTGGTTGTTGCTGGTGCCGCTGGTGGCGTGGGCGGACGTGCGTGGCGATTACACGCGGGAATGGCCGTTGCAGCTCAGCGAGGCCGATGCCGGTGCCTATCGGGTGAGCCTGAGCGCGCCGGTCTACCGCACGGTCACGCAGGCGTCGCTGGGCGATCTGCAACCGCTGGATGCGGCGGGCGATCCGCTGCCATCGGCGTTGTTGACCGCCGATGTGCCGCTGGACGCACCACGTCTGCGGCCGTTGCCGCTGTTCGCGCTGCCACCGGTGCCGGCCGAAGGTGGCGAGCTTCAGGTGATCGCCGAGCGCGATGCCAGTGGCGCGGTGCGCCGTATCGAGACCCGTACCGGGCCGGCGCCGCGCGATGGGTTGCCGGCCTGGCTGCTCGATGCCAGCGCATTGCGCGAGCCGTTGCAGGCGATCCGGCTCGACTGGCCCGCGCAGCAGCGCTTGCAGGCCGAGTTGCGCATCGAGGGCAGCGACGACCTGAACACTTGGTTCGTGCTGGATCCGCGCGCCACGCTGGTGGAACTGGACAACGGCAGCGAACGCCTGCAACAGCGACGCATCCCGCTCGATTCACGTGCCCGCTATCTGCGCATCACCGCGCTGTCGCCGCAGGTGCCGGCATTGAGCGCGGTCCAGGCCGAACTGGCGCCGACGCGTCCGGACGTGCCGCTGCAATGGCTGGCCTTGAACGGACAGGCGCGCGACGGCGGTTTCGAATTCGAGATGGATGGACGTTTTCCGGTGACCCAGGTCGATGTCGCCAGTGACGGCAATGACGCGGTCGAGTGGCGCCTGCAGAGTCGCGATACGAGCGAAGCGCAGTGGACCACCCGCGCCGGCCCGTGGCTGGCGTTCCGGGTCGGCACCAGCGCCGGTGGACGTTCGCCGCCGCAGGTGCTGGGAAAGAGTCGCGATCGCTATTGGCGGTTGATACCCGCTGCGGGCGTGAGCGTTCCGGTAGCGCCGCAGCTACGGCTGGGATGGCAGCCGGAGACGCTGGTGTTCCTGACCCGTGGCCAGGCGCCTTATGCGTTGGCGGCCGGTGGTGTGCGGGCGTTGCGCACCGACGCGCCGTTGCGGCCGATGCTCGATGCCTTGCAGCGTGAACGTGGGCCGCAATGGCAGCCGGCGGATGCGACGTTGGTGGAGCCTGCGCGTGAGTTGGCGGGGGCTGCGGCGCTGCAGCCTGTGCGTGACTGGAAGACCTGGTTGTTGTGGGGGTTGTTGGTGGTGGGGGCGTTGGTGATTGGGGGTTTTGCGGTGAGTTTGCTGCGTGGGCGGGCTGGGGGGCGCGAGGGCGGTTAGGGCGAATTGGCGGTTTGTGTGCTGTGCGGTTCGTGCCCTTTGTGGGTGTGATGGACTCAGTGCTTTCTATGCCATCTTTCCATCGTCGTCCCCGCGTAGGCGGGGACCCAGCGACTTCCTCGCCATCTCACCAACGTCGCCATCTATCTACCGTCATCCCCGCGAAAGCGGGGGCGAAGCGCCACGGCTTGCGAGCCACTGGCTCGCGTGGTGCTGAGCGCCATCGGGCTATGCCCGATGGCCG
>NZ_JBYSVX010000005.1:0-112160 GCF_058986605.1 Pseudomonas sp. GW821-FHT07E12
CCAGCGGATTGTCCGAATCGCGACCTTCGAATTTGATCTGGCCGATGCCGGGGAAGTATTCCTTGGCGCCGACGAATAGATTGCTGCTCATGGTGTGGGTCCTTCTTTACTTTGACGAGTCTGGGGGAAGAAACAAACGGAGGAGTCGTAGGAGCGGCTCTGGGTGGCCTAGGGCCATCAGCCGCGAGGGCTTTTTACCGGTAACGCCCCATCGCGGCTGAAGCTGCTCCTACATAGCGGAGGCGCTGTACAGCGGCGTTACCGCGTGCAGGTTCTTGAGGAAAGTTTTGTAGGCATGGTCATAGGCCGTCACGCGGCCCGGATCGGGTCTGGTGGATAGGCTGTCGTCGACCTGCAGGTGCTCAAGCACCACATCGGCCAGCGACGCACCCTTGCCCTCGCACGCCCACAGCGCCTGCAGCGCGGCGCCGAACGCGGCACCTTCCGGCTGAGTCGGCACGATCACCTGCAGATCGAACACGTCGGCGACCATCTGCCGCCACTGTGCGCTCTTGGAGCCGCCACCGGTGAGCAGGATCGTGTCGAACTTCAGACCGGCATCGACAAAGGCGTCATAGCCGTTGCGCAGGCTGTAGGTCGCACCCTCCATCGCAGCGCGATAGACGTGCGCCGAGGTGGTGTTGTGCGGATCCATGCCGAACAGCATGCCGCGTGCGGCCGGCAGGTCCGGGGTGCGCTCGCCGTTGAGGAACGGCAGCATCGACAGGCCATCCGCGCCCGGCGTGGTGCCGGCGACGGCTGCTTCGGCCTGCTCGCGGTTGAGACCGAACATGCGCATCGCGGTCTCGGTGGCGACGGTGCAGTTCATCGTGCAGATCAGCGGCAACCAGCCGCCGGACGAGGAGCAGAACGCGGCCCAGCGCGCCTGATCGTCCACCACCGGATGATCAGCGTAGGCAAACAGCGTGCCGGAGGTGCCCAGGCTCATGGTCAGGCGCCCGGGAACCACGTTGCCGGTACCGATCGCGGCCATCATGTTGTCGCCGCCGCCGGTGGTGACCTGCACGCCATCCGGCAGGCCCAGCGTCTTCGCGGCGGTGGCCGACAGCGCGAACGTGGTGCCCAGCTCGACCAGTGGCGGCAACGCCTGACGCAGGTCGCGTTCGGAATCGAGCGCGCGCAGCATCGGCTCGGACCAGGTGCGCGTGCGCACGTCCAGCCAGCCGGTGCCGGAAGCGTCGCCGGCTTCCATGAAGCGCTCGCCGGTCAGCCAGAAATTGATGTAGTCGTGCGGCAGCATGACGCTGGTCATCGCCGCATACGCGTCGGGTCGGTGGGTACGCGTCCATGGCAGCTTGGAAGCGGTGTAACCGGCCAGAATCGGGTTACCCGCCGTCGCCACCGCGCCGCCGACGCCGCCGACTTCGGCCATGATCGTTTCGCACTCGGCCTGGGTGCTGGTGTCGCACCACAGCTTGACCGGCGCGGTCACCGTGCCGTCGGCCGCGACAGGCACGAAGCCATGCTGCTGGCCGGACACCGAGATGCCACGCACCTGCGCCCGTTGCTCGGCCGTCAGCGCGCCGAAGCAATGCACGATCCCGTCGACCCACCACGCCGCTTGCTGCTCGCGGGTACCGTCTTCCTCGCTGATCAGCGCCATCGGCGCCGCCGTGGTCGCCACGACCTGCCGCTGTACCGGATCGTAGATCACCAGCTTCACGCTCTGCGTGCCTACGTCCAACCCTGCATAAAGACTCATTGATTCACCAATCGATTGTTCTTGAGACCCACGCGCCGCTCGCGCCCGGCCCCCAGCTCGAAAGCCAGGACCTGATCGGCATAGGAAATCTCGTAATGGCCACCGTTGTCACTGTGCAGCACGGCATTTTTCAGCTGCCCCTGCTCCCAGGACAGGTCCAGCGATGCCGCACCGCGCACACGCAGGCCGCGTACGCTGCCGTTCGGCCAGGCCTTGGGCAGCGCCGGCAGCAGGAACACCGTGCCACCCCAGCTCTGCACCAGCATCTCGGTGATGCCGGCGGTGCCGCCGAAGTTGCCGTCGATCTGGAACGGCGGATGCGCATCGAACAGGTTCGGATAGCTCCGATCCGGTGCCAGCAGCAGTTCCAGGATCCGATAGGCGTGTTCGCCATCGCGCAGGCGCGCCCACAGGTTCAGGCGCCAGCCGATGCCCCAGCCGGTGGCGTTGTCGCCACGGATCTCCAGCGAACGCCTTGCAGCCGCGGCCAGATCGGGGGTGTCGCGCACGTTGATCTGGCTGGACGGATGCAGGGCATACAGGTGCGAGACGTGGCGATGGTGGATTTCCGGCGCCTGCATGTCCCAGTCCTGCTGCCACTCCTGCAACTGGCCGGCCTGGCCGATGCGGTGCGGCGGCAACTGCGAGCGTAGCTGGGCCAGTTGTGCACCGAACGCCTCGTCCACGCCCAGCAGCTTGCCCATCGCGATGCACTGCGCGAACAGGTCGCGGAGCAGTTGCGCGTCCATCGATGGACCAGCACAGACCGCCGCACCGAATGGATGCTGATTCTCTGGCGACATCGATGGATTGGTCACCATCGCACCGGTGCTCGGGTCGCGCTGCAGGGTGGCGACGAAGAATTCGGCAGCACCCTTGAACAGCGGATAGATCTTCTTCAGGTAGGCACGATCACGGCCGTAGTCCCAGCGATCCCACAGCTGCTGCAGCAACCACACGCCGCCCATGGGCCACAGGCTCCACTGCGCACCGTCGATCGGCCCGGCCTGGCGCCACAGATCGGTGTTGTTGTGCACCACCCAGCCCGGCGCGTCGTACATCGCTTTCGCGGTGTGCGCGCCAGTTTGTGCGAGATCGAACAGCATGGCTTCCAGCGGCTCGACGCACTCGTGCAGCGCGCTCGGCTCGGACGGCCAGTAGTTCATCTCGGTGTTGATGTTGATCGTGTACTTGCTCTCCCACGGCGGCATCATCAGGTCGTTCCAGACGCCCTGAAGATTGGCGGGCTGGCCGCCGGGTCGCGAGCTGCAGATCAGCAGGTAACGGCCGTACTGGTGGTAGAGCGCGGCCAGCGCGGGATCGTCACCACCGGCGAAACGGCGCACACGCTCGTCGGTCGGCAACTTGGCCGCTTCGCTGCTGCCCAGTTCGATGGCGACGCGCCGGAACAGACGGCGATGCTCGGCCAGATGGCGTTGCAGCAGCGTTGGATAGTCGAATGCGGCCGCCGTACGTAGCGTCTGCGTGGTGGCGGCAAGCGGATCGCCGCTGACATCGTCGTAACGGCGATAGCTGGTGGCGGCAGTCAGCAGCAGCACGACCTCGTCGGCATTCTCGACGTGGATGCGGTCGCGCAGCACGCGCACGCTGCCGCCCGTAACCTTCGGCAGTACCCGCAGCGCGAAGCGAAGCTGTCCTTCGATGCCGGCAAAGCCACCGTTGTTGCCGCTGAACAGCAGTCCGTCCTGCGCCGCAACGACCTCGCCCGTCTGCGGGCTGTCGATGCCGATACGCAGCGACACCCGGCCCGGCTGATTGCAGGACAGTCGCACCACGATGCATTGGTCGACCGGCGAGACGAACACCTCGCGCCGATGCAATGCACCGCCGGAAGTGAACGTGGTGGTGGCGATCGCGCTGTCCAGATCCAGCTCGCGGCGATAGCCGGAGATGCCGTCGGCGCGGTCGAAATCGAGCAGCAGGTCGGCCAGAGGCTGGTACGGCATCTGTTTGAGCGGACGCGACAACAGTTTCTCGTCGGCGAGCTTCTCGGCCTCGGCGTAGCGACCGGCGAAGATCAGCTCGCGCACCTGCGGCAGCGCCGCCAATGCGTCAGGACTGGTGGCGTCGTAAGGGCCACCGGCATAGAGCGTATCCTCGTTGAGCTGCAGGCGCTCGTGCGCGATGCCGCCCCACACCATCGCCGCCAGCCGGCCGTTGCCGACCGGCAGCGCTTCCACCCATTCGGTGGCCGATTGCGGATACCAGAGCGTCAGCGCGTCCTTCGGTGCGACCGGTGGCAGCTCGACGCTGAGCTTCGCCACCGGCGCGGCGACGCCCTCACCTGCTACCGCGACGACGCCGACCGCAAGGCCGGCGCCCATCGCTTTGCACAGTTCACGGCGAGTGAGTTCAAGGCTCATTGCACGCCCGCCCTTTGTGGGAGGGAATTCATTCCCGACGGGCTTTCCCGGCCATTCATCGGGAATGATGGCCCTAGGCCACCCAGAGTCCCTCCCACAGACGTCAAACCAGATGCTGCAAGCTGCATCACTTCGCCTGGCCGCCCTTGAACGCGACGGTCAACGGCTTGCCGCTGTACTGCACGCTTGCGTCGGCCTTCGGTTCCAGCGCGCCGGCATCCTCACGCGGGCCATCGACGAAGCGGACGTTGATCGTGCGCTTGCCCAGCATGCCCGGCCAGTTGCCTTCGCGCTTGCCGATGCTCAGCACGCCCTTGGCCTGGTCCCAGCTCAGCGGAATGCGGCTGAACTCGCCCTTCTCGTAGCCGTAGTCCTTGCCCTGGTCTTCGTAGAGCGAGAACTGGCCGTCGGCGCCGGTGTAGACGACCACGGTCAGCGGTGCGTCCGGCTTCTCGTCGACGTACTGCTGCACGGTGGTGGTCGGCACGATGGCGCCGGCACGCACGAACAGCGGCATGCGTTCGATCGGCGCGGCGGCCTCGACGGTCTGGCCGCCCTCGTAACGCTTGCCGGTGGCGAAGTCGAACCAGCTGGTTCCCGCCGGCAGATAGACCGACCGCGAGGTCGCGCCGAACTTGGTCACCGGAGCGACCAGGAACGACGGGCCGAACAGGTACTCGTCGTTGAGATCGGCCACCTTCGGGTCGTGCGGGAAGTCCATCGGCAGGCCACGCATGATCACGCCGTCCTTGAAGTAGGTATCGGCGGCCAACGTGTAGATGTACGGCATCAACGTGTAGCGCAGCTTGTCGTAATAGGCCATCGAGGCGTAGTACGGCGTGCCTTCCGGCGCGATGTTCCAGATCTCGCGGTACGGGAACTGGCCATGCGAGCGGAACAGCGGCACGAACGCACCGAACTGGAACCAGCGCGTATTGAGCTCGCGCCATTCCTGCTGGTGTGCCGGATCCTTGTTCTCGTAGCGCTTCTCGACCGAGAAACCGCCGATGTCGAAGGTCCAGTTCGGCAAGCCGGACATGGACACGTTCACGCCAGCGGTGATCTGGTCGAGCATGTCGTCCCAGCGCGAGACGATGTCGCCGCTCCACACCGCCACTGCGTTGCGCTGCGTGCCCGCGTAGCCCTTGCGCGAGAGGATGAACACGCGCTTGTTGTCGGCCGCGCGATCGCCCTCGTAGACGCCGTGGGTGTGCGGCAGCGGATAGGCATTGAAGTACTCGGTGGAGCTGCCCAGCGCATTCGGGGTCAGGCGGTACTTGCGGGTCTCGATATCCAGGTTGGAATGGATGTCCGGCTCGTCGGCATCCATCCACCACGCGTCGAAGCCCTTGCTGTTGAGCTTCTCGTTGATCTGGCGCCAGTAGATCTTCTGCGCCTCGGTGGCAAACGGATCGTAGAACCCGTTCAGATAGCCCTCACCGATCCAGTCCCGCTCGCCGGCCTCGACGTTGCGGGTGAACATGTAGCCCTTGGCCGCCAGTTCCTTGTAGTTGTCCGTGTTCGGATAGAACTTCGGCCAGATCGAGATCATCACGTTGGTGTGGTGATCGTGGAAGTAGTTGACCATCTCCTCCGGCTTCGGGAAGAACTTCTTGTCGAAGTCATGCGAGCCCCAGGCATCGACCGGCCAGTACGACCAGTCCAGCACGATGTTGTCCAGCGGCAGGCCACGCTTGCGGTACTCGGCAACCACGTCCTCCATTTCCTGCTGGCTCTTGTAGCGCTCGCGGCTCTGCCAGAAACCGTAGGCCCACTTCGGCAGCAGCACGGCCTTGCCGGTCAGCTCGCGATAGCCGGCGATGACCTGATCGGCGTTGTTGCCGGCCACATAGTAGTAATCGATCATCTGCCCGGCTTCGGACCACAGCGACAGATCCTTGGCCTCGGTCGCCGGCAACGGATCGCGGTGCAGCAGCGCGATGTAGCTCGGGTCGATCAAGTCCCACTCGACCTTGACGGTGTGACGCTCGCCCGGCTTCAGCTGCAGCGCGAACTCGTGATGCCACGGGTTCCAGTTCTGGCGCCAGCGATCGACGACCGGCTTGCCGTCGATGTAGAGCTTCAAATACTCGCTGCCGTACAGCGAGAAGGTGTGCTCACCGGCGCTGAGCGCCTCGATCTGCCCTTCCCAGCTGGCCTGCATGCGGCCGTTCTTGCTCTTGGCATTGTCCGGGTACTTGGCCAGATCCTTGATGTACTGGTAGTTGATCTCGCTCTCGCGACGCGTCACCACCACCTTGCCATCGACCGAATAGGTCGCGGTCAGCGCGCCCGGCTTGCCCTTGGCGTCGTACAGCTTGAGCGACTTGTCGAGCGGCTGCAGGCCGCGCGGATCGCCCAGGCGGGTGATCGAGTTGTTGTCCCAGAGGATGCCGTAGTTGCGACTGGACACCAGGAACGGCACCGCCAGGTCGAGATTGCTCTGCAGCAGCTCGACGTTGCGGCCCTTCTGGTTCATCCAGCCTTGCTGGTGCTGGCCGAAACCGTAGATCGCCTCGCCCTCCGGCGAGACGAAGCGCTGGCGCGTGCTCAGCAGGTGCTGGGTACCGTCAACGGTGATCGGCGTGAAGGTGCGGCCGCCGGCCACTTCGGACAGCACCGGCTTGCCATCGGCGTCGGCGAAGCTGACGTGGCCGTCGGTGGTGGACACGGTCGCGGTGACCTTGGCGGTCTTCAGCGTGACCACGTCGCCCTGCTGGTCGAGCGTGAACGCGGTATTGCCCTGCACCGGTACGCGCATCAGGCTGGCCGAGCGCTGGAAACCGCCGCCCTGGTCGGCACTGACGCGGATGATGCCGGCATCGACCACCTGCAGGCGCACCGGCGAGGCACCCTGCGCGCTGGGTACCACGGTGACGCCGTCGGCGGCCTTCTTCACTTCCTGTGCGCTGGCCGTGCCGGCGAGCAGCATCAGCGAGAACGCCAGGCTGCTCGCCAGCGGCGTGAGGTGCAGGCCGGCGGCCGTGCGGTTGGACTTGTGCATGTTCACTCCCTTTGTGATGCGGATTCGGCGTTCTTGTGTTGCGTCGACGCCTGGATCATTGAAACAGCGGGGTTGCTTACTGATAGGTGGCGAGCTTGATCTTGAGCAGTTGCGGGGCGCTGGAGAAGTTCACGCCGTAGTCGGTCTGGTCGCCGTTCCAGTTGCGCTGGAACTGCCACTGCCCGGCCTTGTCGTAGAAACCTTCCTCGACCCGGTCGTAGACCATGTTGGCGGTCGCTGCGCTTGCCGGATGCAGGGTCACGCGGGCATGCATGGCGGTGACCAGGAACTCGTCCGGCCCCAGCTCGGCGATCAGCGCGCCGCCGATCGGCTCCGGATTGCCCGGCGGCTCGCCCTGGAACCAGAACTGCGGCACGCCATAGGTGATGGTGGCGCTCCAGCGATCGTTGAGCGGCACTTCCTGCACTGCCACGCCCGGTTGCTCGGCTACGCCGTGCAGCTTGCCTTCGGAAGATGCCTTGGCGAACTGGCGCATGCCCAGCCCGACCAGCTTGAAGCCGAGCGCGAACGGCGCCAGCGCCTCGTCGTCGACCTGCTTGGCGCCGAGCGGATAGTTGGAATAACGCGTGTAGTCGATGCCGAATGTCGACCAGCCGATGCCGTCATGGCCCAGGGTCGGGAACAGGTAGCGCGCGTACTCGGTGCGGTTGCCGGTCTCGGCGACGAACAGCGCGTTGTCCGGGCGCGCGTAACGATCGAGCACCGTGGTGTACATCGTGTACTCGGGCATGTAGATGTCCGGCGCCAGCAGGTCGATATGCGGACCGGCCGCCTTCCAGATATCCAGCACGTTGTCGGTGGGACCACCGCTGGCGTACTGGCCCGGCTGACCCGGGTTGAACGGGCCACGCAGCGCCGCATTGACGTACATCGGCAGCGGATAGACCGCCTTGCCCGCTTCGGCGACCTGATCGATGAAGCGCGCGATCGACCAGGCGTGGAAGAACTCATCCGCATCCTTGCCGAATACCTGCGACCAGGTACCCGGCTGCTTGCCGAGCTTCTTCAGCAGTTCGTCCGGCACCTGGCCTTCGAACAGCTGCTGTGCCATCGGCGAGAAGTCGCGCACGCTGCCGTAGGTGCCCGCCTCGTTCTCCGGCTGCACCATGATGACGGTGTGCTGTGGGTCGGCCTGCTTGAGGTGCTTCATGAACTCGACGAACGCCTTGCGATCGGCGTCCAGCGTGGCCGGCGCGTGCGGCGACAGCGAGCCGATGCTGCGGCCATCCTGGGTCACCACGCGCGGGAAGCGCTTGTTGTCGGTCTTCACCCAATGCGGAGCGTAATTCGGGCCGTTGTTCTTCCAGGTGCCGAACCACAGCAGCACCAGCCGCACGTCATGCGTGCGTGCCTGCTGCAGCAGCGTGTCGACAAACGAGAAATCGAACTTACCTTCCTCCGGCTCGACCTGCTCCCAGCCGATCGGCACCTGCACGGTATTCGGGCCCAGCACCTGCATCGCCGGCCAGACCTGTTCCAGCGTCGCCGGATAGTTGCTGGAATTGTTGACCTGCGCGCCCAGGATCAGGAACGGCGCGCCATCGACCAGTAATGCGTGCTTGCCGTCCTTGCTGACGAATTGCGGCATCGACGTCTGTTTGGCTGACGTGTCGGAAGCTGCCGCTGTCACCGCGGGGGCCGTCGCGTCGGCTTTGCCGGCGCTTGGCGGTTCGACGCGCTGACAGGATGCCAGGACGCACGTCGCGGCAAGCAGCAGGAAACGGGATCGGCCAGACAGGGAAATCTTCATCAACAAGCAACTCCTACGTTTTTTCAACGAACAACGAAACGTGGTCCGCGCCAGACGACGATGGAACGAACTCAAAAGTCACAGCGCTCACCAGTCATCCGACCGGAACGGCGAGACCGGCAACCGCTCGCGATTGATCAGATCGGCATCGACCGGGTTTTCGCTCCAGCCATAGCGCACGGCCACCGGTGCGGGCACCGCATCGCTGTGCACCACCACACTGTCGCCCTCAATGCGCGCCTGCGCCGGATGGAATGCCTTGTCGGCACCGGCCACGGCGAAACCGTGTACCTCGTTGCCGCCACCACGCACCGCCAGCGCGCTGCCCATCGCAGCGAAGCGCACGCGCGCCTGACCGTCGGCGAACTCCGCACGTTCGAACACCGGCGCGCTGTAGACCAGCGACTCGCCGTAGGCGACATGCCGCGCCGCCAGCGCCAGGCGATGGCCCACGTCCTGCTTGTTGGTCGGATGGATGTTGTCGGGCATGCCGACGTCGATGATCACCGCCTGCCCGGTGGCCGGCAGCGCCAGGGCCCTGGACTGCGACTCGCGCAACTGCGCCCACGGGCTCAGATCGCCCTTGTCCGAACCGGCCTTCCAGTTGGCCAGTTGCACCCACAGGAACGGCAACTTCGGCTGGCCACGCTCATCGCGCCACTGCCGGATCATCGCCGCGAACTGGTCGCGGTAGCGCAGCGCACCGTATTCGTAGGCGTTGCTCTCGCCCTGGTACCAGATCACGCCCTTGACCGGGAACGCCTGCAACGGATGGATCATGGCGTTGTAGAGCAGCGTCGGCACCTGGTTCTTGTCGTCGTTGGCCGCCACCGTCACCTTGGCCGGGCGGAACTTCCAGGCGCCGTCGATCGGGCGCCGCGCACCGCCCTGCGGCTGCACGAAAAACACCGAAGCATCGCCCTTGATACCGCCACCGCCGCCGGTATCGAGAACCCGGATGGCGACATGATTGACGCCGGCATGCAGTGCGGTCGGCGGCACCGGATAGGCGCGCGGATCGTTGTAGCGCCATTCGGTATGGCCGACCTCGACGCCGTTGACATAGGTGACGTCGGTGTCGTCGGCAGGACCGATGCCCAGCGTGATACCGGCCTTCGCCTCGGTCGCATTCAGGGTGAACGTGACGCGGTACCAGGCGATGCCGTCCATGCCGGCATACCCACTCTGCTCCCAGAAAGCCGACACCGGGATGCTGTCCCAGTCGCTGTCATCGAAATCGGGAGCGGCCCAGGATGCACCTTCGTCGTCGACCTGGGGCCAACGCGCGATGCGCTTGCGTGTCGCCGCTATCTGTTGCTCGTCCTTGGTTCGCATCTCGTTGATGCGCGCGGCTACCTTCGACGCATCTACGCCTTGCGAGGCCACATCCATCCACGCTTCGATCGAACTGCCGCCCCAAGTGCTGTCGATGATGCCGATCGGCACACCGGTGCTCTGGCGCAGATCGCGTGCGAAGAAGTAGCCCACTGCCGAGAACGCCCCGGCGTTCTCAGGTGTGGCCGCCTTCCAGTCACCGCCGGCCAGACGCGGCTGTGGCGACTCGTTCCAGGATTTGGGCACCTTGAAATGACGCAGTTGCGGATCATGCGCGTTGGCGACCTCCTGCGCACCATCGCGCGCCTGTGCCAGCGGCCATTCCATGTTCGACTGACCACTGGCCAGCCACACGTCGCCGACCAGCACATCGCGGACCTGCAGCGCGCCGCCATCGCCATTCACCGTCAACACGTACGGGCCACCTGCCTTGTGCGCCGGCAGCACGGCCTTCCACGTGCCCTGTGCGTCGGCGGTGGCCTGAGCACGATGACCGTCGAATTCGACGCGGATCTTCGCTCCGGGCGTCGCCCAGCCCCATACCGGCATCGGCTGGTCGCGCTGCAACACCGCGCCATCGGCGAACAGCAACGGCAACTGCGGTTGTGCGGCCGCGGTACCACTCAGAACGCCGAGCGCCAACGTGGCCGATACGAACGGAAAACGGAAACGTTTCATCTGATCTCCTGAAAATTCAGCGCGGATCGCCATAGATCACCCCACGGCCCTCGGCGGCGAAGTACACGCGCCCATACAGGCGCGGATCGCCCGTCACCAGACGCATCCCGCCATAGCGATGCGCGTCGTCGTCGATACGGGTCCAACGTTTGCCATCGTCATCGGAGCGGAACAGCCCGGTGACCCCACCGACCTGGCCGTACACGAACAGCGTCGGCACCTTGCTGCCTGGCTTGGGCGCACCCAGCCCCAACGACAGCGCATTCTCCACGCCCGGCAGCCGCTCGAGCCCGCGTGCCGACCAGCGCAGCAGACCATGCCAGGCACCGGTGACATACACCGTTGCCGGCTGGGTGAGCGACGGGCGCACCTCCGCCCGGTACCACGGGCCGACTTCACCGATGCCCGCGCCCGCTTCCTTGAATTCCACACCACCATTGCCGCTGATGTAGAGCTTGCCGGTGATGGCATCAAAGCCGTAGTAGATGCCGGCATCGAACCGATCGGCCTCGACCACCGCATTCGCGGGGAGCCCCTTCACTGCCTGCCAACGGCCGCCGAAATCGGCGCTGATCCAGGCAATGTCAGACTTGTCCGGGGTCCAGATCACCCGCTTGCCGTCGGCCGCGATGGTGATGCGCCCGGCGCCCTCGCCCTGCGGCGGTTCGTTGGCGAACGCCTTCCAGCTGCGGCCGCCATCCTGCGAATACAGCGCCCGCACCTCGCCCTTGTGGTTACGGATGCGACCGGCGCGGACCAGCACCTGCGGCGCTTGCCCGGCCCAGGCCATCGCCTCGGTATTGGTCAGGCGCGGACCGCCGAACTGCAGCGTGTACTTGTCCAGATCGTCATGACGGAAACCGTCGATATCGCCCACGCCGCTGAGCAGATTTGCGCCCTCGGAAGGGCTTGCCAGTGCCAGCGCCGCGGTCTCTTCCAGGCCGTCGTCATCGAAGCCCCAGCGCACCGGCGCATGACCCGCCTCGCTGAGATTGCGCGATGCCCACAGGCCGTAACCGGTGACGAACAGCGCGTGGTCGGGATCGAACGGATCGATCGCCAGCGAGGCGATCCAGTGCGGGAACGCCTGCGCGGTCCACGGCACCACGCTGTGATCGAACTGCGAATCGCCGAGGATCGGTGTCCAGTGCTCGCCACCATCGACGCTGCGGAAGATCTCTTCGTGCGGCGCGTAGCGGCAGAACGTCGAGGCGATCAGCACCTTCGGGTTGGACGGATCCACCGCCACCGCGCCCCAGCCGAAACCATCGTGCTGCAGATCGGTCGACTGCGCCGCCGGGCTGATGTCACGCCACGCGCCGCCAGCGCTGGAATAACGCCACAGCGCGCCATTGTTCATCACGTTCGGGCCCGGCTCATCGCCGTAGGCCACGTACAGTTCGCCATCGCTGGCCAAGGCCATCCGCGTCGGTCGCACCCCATTCGGCTGGCCCGTCACCGGCGCCCAGTTCGCGCCACCGTCGTGCGAGACATACAGGCTGGTGCCCCGGGTCGACACACCGGCATACAGCGTCGGCGTGGGCGCACCCTGCCGCCCGCTGGCCGGATCGAACAACACCGACACGATGCCGATCGGCTGCAACCCGGCCCAACTGGTCTGCGTGCCGGATTCCGGTGCGGTGGCGACCGCCGGGAACGAGGTCACCTGCTTCCAGTGCGCACCGGCATCGTCGCTGCGCCATAGCCCATTCGCGCGCGAGCCGAAGAACAGCACCCGCCCATCATGCGGATCGACCGCCAGGCGCTCGCCATTGCCACGCCCCATCTCGTTGCCGCCAAGCGAGAACGGCAGGTCGGCGCGCTGGAAGGTGCGGCCGCGATCGGACGAGCGCAGGATCGCGCCATTGCCGTTCTTCAGATAAGTGCCGACGGCGAGATACAACCGCTCCGGATCGGAAGGATCCATCGCCAGGCTTTCCACCCCCATCAGATTGGCGTCGTCATGGCTCAGCCAGTCCAGCAGCGGGATCCAGCGCTTGCCAGCCGCATCCCAACGGTAGGCACCGCCGATATCGGTACGCGCATACGCCAGGCCGCGCTCGTTCGGGTGGAACATCACGCCGGAGACGAAACCGCCCGCCCCGACCGCGACGTTGCGCCAGGCATAGGGTGCCGACGCAGCCATGACCTGCGGTACGCACACCGCCAGCAATGCGACCAACGCCAGCAGCGCGAGCAGCTCACGCGCGCGGCGGCGGAGTGAACCAGGCCAGCCAAACAAAAACACCGGCCCGGATGCCTGCTCGGCATACCGGACCGGAGACGCACTTCCTACGGCGCGTTCTTGGAATGGCCTGCGCGCAGAGACCATACCGATGTTCATCGACGGCACTCGCATGCCGCTGGTTGGCGGCACGCGGGCCTGATCACATTCCGCAGGCGCGGAGCGTGGAGATACTGTCTCGACATGATTCCCTCCCAGGACACATGTGCTGTCGCCGCGCAGGTGCGGCATGCTCGACGCGCATGCTCGATGAATTCGACCATGCCTGCCTACCGCGTCGGACGCCCCCCCGAGGTGGCTGGCGCCTGCCAAACCCCGAGCATAGGACGGGCCAACCATTCCATGCCAATAAAAAAATAAAACCAAGCTATCCGAGTGGGGAATACGACCATCGGCTAGCGGCGGGTCAAACGCAGGACGGCAGGGCTCGGAAGAGCCCTGCCGTCCGTATATCGCACACTTGTGCGATCACCAGTTCATGCGCAGCACCAGCGAGTAGCGCCGATCGTTGATGAACCAGCCACGGCTGTACAGGCGGCTGTCGATTTCGCCGTCGGAATAGCCGCTCGGCCCCATCAGCACCTTGGTCACGGTATCGGTGATGTTGGTCGCCTGCAGGCCGACCTTGAGGTGCGAGTTGATGTTGTAGAACAACGAAGCATCCAGCTGGCCGTAATCATCGCTCCACATCGGCAGGCCGACATTGGCATCGCTGGTGGTCAGCAGGTAACGCGAGCGCCAGTTGTACGCCAGCCGGAACGAGAAATCGTACTTCTCGTAGATCAGCGCCGCGTTGTAGCTGCGCTTGGACAGCCCTTCCAGCGGCAGCGTCGCATACACGCCGGACTCGGCCTTGGTTACCGGCGTCAACAGTTCGACTGGCGAACCCTTGCTGTCCAGGTAGGTATAGTTGGCCGACACGCCGAAACCACTCAGCCAGCCCGGCAGGCTGTCGAAAAACTGCGTATAGCCCCACTCCGCACCGCGGATGTAGCCGTGACTCATGTTGTAGGGGCGCGAGATGCTGAAATCCACGCCGTCGTAGGTCTCGGTGCGGGTCTGCGTGGCGATGTAATCGCGGACATCCTTGTAGAACAAGGTCAGGTACATCATGTCCGTATTGTCGAAATACCACTCAAGCGCGGTATCGACCTGGTTGGCACGCATCGGCTTGAGGTTCGGATTGCCTGCGGTACCCGTCCATGAGGTGACGGAGACGGTGCCATCGCTGCCGGTGGTGGTGTTCGCGTACAGGAACATGTTCGCGGTGAGCTTGTCCATGTCCGGCCGCGCGACTGCCTTGGACACGGCAAAGCGCCACTGCAGATCGTCAGTGAACTTCACCCGCAGATTGAAGCTCGGCAGCACGTTCGTGTACTGCGTACCGCCCTCGATCGGGAAATACTGGCCGGTGAACTGGGTTTTCAGATAGGCCAGCTCGCCCAGGTCGGAAGCATCGTAGCTGCTGAAATCCGGATAGTTGCCGTAGCCGTCCGCCTTCGTCGACGTCTGCACCACGCGCACACCGATGTTGCCGTCGATCGGCGTCGAGACTTCATCGGTGCCGAAATAGGCAATGGCGTAAGCCGCCTGCGTGCGTTCCTTCTGCCGGTTGATGTACTGCAGGTCGTAGGTATCGACCGCGCTCCAGCTGCTGGCGAACGACTCCAGCGCCGCCACGGCGGCCGCATAGTTCTTCACCAGCGACGTACTCGGGAACCACAACGACGTCGGCACGTTCACCTGCCCCCGGAAGAAGCTCCCGAAGCTGTACAGCGACGAGCTGCCGGTCAGATATTCGTCCAGGCCGGCGGTGCCGCTGGAGTCCCAGGTCTCGCTGAGATAGTTCCAGTTGTAGGGCGTCGACTTGTTGGTCTGGTTGCGATCGGTGCTGCGCACGCCGAACTTGATCTTGCGCACGAACTGGTCGTCGAAGTCGTGTTCCAGATCCAGACGCAGCGCCAACTCACGCCCCTGGTTCTGGGCGAAATGATCCATCGCCCAGTTCCAGTAGTAGTTGCTCGAACTGGTGACCGCCGACGAGTCGCTCACGGTAAGCGTCGGGTACTCGCCCGTCAGGTCGTAGCCGACACCAGACAGGAACGTACTGCTCGCCACGGTCAGGTCGTACTGGCTGCTCCACGAACGCACCAGCTGAGCATCGGCACTCAGGATCGTGTGATCGGTCAGGTAACGCTCAAAACCCAGCGAGATATCCTGCGTCACCGTCTTCTGCTCGGCATAACGCGTATCGGTGGTGAACTTGACGCTTCCGTCGCCGCTGTAGATGTACGAGATCGGCGAACCCTTCTCGAACACGCCATCGGCGGAATAGCTGAACTGGGTGCCCCAATCCGGCAGCAGGTACTCGGAGCTGTCGGCGAACATCGCCGCATGCTCCAGCCAGCTCATGCGGTACTCCGAACGCAGGTACTGCAGCGTCACGGTGGTGTCATCGTCCGGACGCCACTGCAGCGTCGAGGCGATGCCCAGGCGCTTGCGCTCGAAATCCAGGTTGCGCCAGCTCACACCACCCGGCACATAGACCGAGCTGAGATCCGTGCCCGACGCCAGGTACGAGAAGGTGCCGTAGCCATCGTCGGCGGTGTGGCGCAGGTACGGCTCCACCTGCACGCCCTGCGTGGTCGTCGCCAGCTCTGAATAGGCCACGTCGAACAGCGCACCGACCTCACCGATGCCGGTCTGCCAGCGATCACTGAACAGGAACGACGCCGATGGCTTCTTTTCCTTGCTCAGGTCACCCCGGTTCATGTCCGCGCTCGCGGCGATCTTCCGGCCTTCGAAATCGAAGGGCTTGAAGGTACGCAGGTTGACGGTGCCGCCCAGGCCGCCTTCGATGATGTCGGCCGACGGGTTCTTGTACACGTCCACACCGGCCATCAGCTCCGAAGGCACGTCCTCGAAGCTCAGCCCTCGCCCGCTGTTGGCACTGAAGATGTCGCGGCCGTTGAGTTCTCCGCGCACCTGGGTCATGCCGCGGATCATCACGCCGCTGCCCTCGGCCGAGAAATGATCGGTGTCGTTGCGGGCCATGAAGTGATCGATGGTCACACCGCTCACACGCTGCAATGTTTCGGTGACGCTACGATCCGGCAAAGCGCCAATGTCTTCGGCGCTGACAGAATCGACGATCTGGTCGGAATCGCGCTTGATCACCTGCGACTTGATCAGGCTCGCACGCACACCACGCACTTCGACGGCATCCAGATCGGTGGCCTTGCCCTTCTCGGCAGGCTTTTCCTTGGTGTCCGTGTCGCTGGCGGCACTGTCCTGGGCATGCACCGATCCGGCCAGACACAACCAGATGCCAAGCGTGACCAATGAGCGGCGCGCAAGCTGACCTTGTTGCGGATGCACGGCATGACTTGACCGCGTGCGGCCTGAATGATTCGACATCTGATCCCTCCCAGGATGGTGGCGACTTTGGTTTTTTGAGACGTCCCGGATAAGGACGCCAAGCACCTGACAGAAGCGGGAGAAGACCTCAGCGGCCTTCCGGAGACCCGGAACGACCCAACAACGCCACCCAGGATGCGGGTGAAAAGTAGAGGCGAGGACATCGGTTGCGCCAATGAATTTTTAACAGGCGACTTATCCGAACAAATAATATCTTTTCAATTTCAATGCCTTGAGTGAAATAAATCAAACGGCGTCATTTGACGGCAAATTTCTCATCAAAAAACACTCGTCAGAACACATGACAGCTCGCGATCGCCGACCTCGACGTCGGTACCTGACACCGATCCCACAGCAAAGCCACACACGGGCAGGCACGAAAAAGCCCGGCTGCACTAGGCAAGCCGGGCCAGAGAAAACCACTTGGTTGCGGGATCAGAAGCTCGCGCGAACGGTCAGGCCGTAGCGACGATCGTTGATCACGAAGTCGCGATAGCGCGACTCGAAGCCAAGATAGCTTTCGTTGCGGGTGTCGAGCAGGTTGTTGCCATCCAGCGAGACCGACCAGACGTCATTGATGTTGTAGCGCAACGACGCATCCAGCTGACCGAAACCCTTGTTGTATACCGGCAGATTGCCGGTACCGTTACCGGCCGTGGTCACCAGCCAGTCACTGCGCCAGTTGTAGGCCACGCGTGCCTGGAACTTCGGCACTTCGTAACTGAGGATCACGTTGTAGCTGTTCTTGGACAGGCCCTGCAGCGGAACGATCAGCGCCTGACCATTGGTATCGGTCGCCGTCGGGCTCGGCGACTTCGAATCGACGTAGGTGTAGTTGGTCTGCAGACCGAAGTTGCTCAGCCAGCCCGGCAGGAAGTCGAAGAACTGGGTGTAGCCCAACTCGACGCCCTTGATCGTGCCCTCGTCGCCGTTGACCGGGCGGGTGATCTCCCAGGTCTCGCCACCGTAGACTTCGTTGAACACGGCATCGGCGATGAAGCCCTTGACCTTCTTGTAGAACACCGTGCCGTAGGCCATCGAACCCTTGCCGAAGTACCACTCCAGCGCGGTGTCGAACTGGTCGGCCTTCATCGGTGCCAGGTCCGGATTGCCAGCCGAGCCGGTACGACGGGTCACGCCGCCCGATTCAGCCGCGCTCAGACTCAGGTTCGGGTTCATCTGGTCGAAGCCCGGACGCGAGATGCCGCGCGAAGCAGCGAAACGCCACTGCAATTGGCTCGTCAGCATCCAGCGCAGGTTCAAGCTCGGCAGCACATCGGTGTAGGTCTGCTTGACGTCCACCGGCAGCAGGCCACCACCCTCAGCGTCGGTGCCGGTGCGCACGCCCTGCGAGTTCACCTCGGTGCGGACAATGCGCATGCCGATGTTGCCGTCGAACGGGATGTCGCCGTCGGTGCCGAAGCGCAACACGCCGTAGGCGGCGTAGGTCTTCTCGCCCTGGCTGTTGATGTTGTTCGGCGCGAACTCCAGCGGCGAAGCACCGAAGGCCGCCAGGGTCTGCTCGTAGTTGTTCACCGCCGAATCGGAAGCCGAGAGCGTCGGCCCGAACGCCTGCGAATCGCCGCGGAAGAAATCGGTGATCGGGTTGGCCACCAACTGCACGTCCGGATACTGCGAGAACGGCGCGCCGAGCCACATGAAGCGCCACACGTTGCCCTTGTTGTCGGCATCGCGGTCGGTGTAACGCACGCCGGCCTTGAAGCTGCGCGCGAAATCGCTGTCGAACGCCAGGTCCATATCGGCGCGCCAGGCGAATTCGGTGCCCTTGTTGTCGTCCTTGTTGTCGAGGTGGAACTTCCAGCCGGTGTAGTTGGCCGGATCGGTCAGGTAGCCCGAGTTGCCGCTTGCATCGGTCACCGACAGACGCGGCAGATCGCCGCGGAAATCGATGGTGTAGAACGGCACGGCCGTCATGCCGGTACCGATGATGTAGCGCGTGCCCTTGGTGGTGGCATCGACGTACTGCAGGTCGGTACTCAGGGTCAGGCTCGGATTCACCGTCCACTTGGCGCCCAGCGAGTAGTCGGTGGTGACCGAGTGACGCGTGGTCAGACTGGTGTTGGAGTCAGCCGGGGTGTTCTGGAAAGTGCCGCTGACGAACTCGTTGCGATTGTTGACCACGATGTCGTCGTAGCCCTGCATCGCATCCTGGCCGCTGTAGGCGAAGAACGAATAGTCGTGCCAGCTGAAGTCGTAATCCGAACGCAGCACCTGCGCGGTGACTTCCACGTCATCGGTCGGGCGCCACTGCAGCGCGAATGCACCGGTCTTGCGCTTGCGCTCGCCCACGGTGGTGTTGATGCCGGCGCCGTGCGGCACCGAAATTTCCTGCCCTTCGTAACCCGGCAGATCGGTCTGCGTGTACCACGGCTCGACCGAAATGGTGTCCTGGCGGAACGGGCTGGTCTGCTGCGAATAGTTCACCAGCAAGCCGATCTCGCCGATGCCGGTCTGCCAACGATTGCTGTACATGCCCGAAAACGCCGGCTTGCTGTCATCGGCCAGGTCGTAGTGGTTGTACTGCACGCTGCCCGCAATCTTGCGGCCGTCGTAATCGAATGGCAGACGCGTGCGCAGATCGACCGTACCGCCCAGACCACCTTCGATCATGTCGGCCGACGGGTTCTTGTAGACGTTCACGCCGGCCAGCAGCTCGGCCGAGACGTCCTCGAAGCTGAGACCACGACCGTCGTTGGCGGTGAAGATGTCGCGGCCGTTCAACTCGGTGCGGACCTGGGTCAGGCCGCGGATGGCGATCGAGCTGCCTTCGCCGTAGTTGCGCGTGATCTGGATGCCGGAGATGCGCTGCAGCGCTTCGGCGACGTTGTTGTCGGGCAGCTTGCCGATGTCCTCGGCAACGATCGAATCGACGATCTGCTCGGAATTCTGCTTGACCAGCTGCGCCTTGGTGACGCTCGAACGCGTGCCGGTGACCTGCACGGTATCGAGCTGGGTGGCGGCCTGGTCAGCCGGCTTGTCCTGTTCGGTGGCTTCCTGCGCGTAGGCGTTCGCGCTCAGCAGCGCGGCGACGCTGATCGCCATGATCGAACGGCGGAAATCACGGATGGATTGCTGGCCCACGATCCGGCCAGCCGGGACGCGGCGGTGTTGTACTGACATGAAACTCCCTCCCAGGACGCATGTACTGATTTTTCGACAGTGATCACGCCGGGATGGCGGTCCTGCCTGGTTGTTGTGGATTGCCGGCGCCTGCATCGGACACCCGCACCGGTCGTTCTCGATGCACAAGCGGAATGAGGGTCATGCCATTCCGCCATCGACCGGGGCGGGAGCATAGGCGGCCGCCGCGATGCCACACCAATGAAATAATTGACCACTTGTATCCGTATATTGCATATGTGGACACACATTTCACTGGAGGACACTGTCAGCCACGTATTCAGCGTCCCTCCCCCCTCGGAAAAAGCGAAGGCCCGCCAAGTGGCGGGCCTTCGATGGGCAGTGGCCGCGGGTGCGGCGCAGGATTCCTTTACCAGTTGGCGCGCAGCACCAGCGAGTAGCGGCGGTCGTTGATGAACCAGCTGCGGGTGTACAGGTGATAGTCGATCTCACCGTCGGAGTAGACCGTCGGCCCCATCAGCACCTTGGTCACGGTGTCGGTCAGGTTGTTGGCCTGCAGGCCCAGCTGCCAGTGTTCGTCGAACCGGTAGAACACCGAACCGTCAAGCTGGCCGGTGTCATCGGCCCAGGTCGGCAGATTGGTCGACACGTCGCTGGTGGTCAGCAGGTAGCGCGAGCGCCAGTTATAGGCCAGGCGTGCGGAGATCTTGCCCTTCTCGTAGATCGCCGCCAGGTTGTAGCTGCGCCGCGACAGACCTTCCAGCGGCAGCTTGACGCCGGTGACGGTGGTGTTGGTGTACGGATCCGTCGAGGTGTTGACGCCGCCCTGGCTGTCCACGAAGGTGAAGTTGGCATTGACGCCGAAACCGCTCATCCAGCCCGGCAGCGAATTGAAGAACTGGGTGTAGCCCAGCTCGAAGCCGCGGATGATGCCCTTGTCCATGTTGTACGGACGGGTCACCAGCCAGTCCTGATCGTTGTAGGTTTCGGTCCGGGTCTGGGTGGCGAAGTAGTCCTTCACACTCTTGTAGAACAGCGTCGCGTACAGCATGTCGCTGGTGCCGAAGTACCACTCCAGCGAGGTGTCGTACTGGTTGGCCCGCATCGGCTTCAGATTCGGATTGCCGGCGGTTCCGGTGTACTTCGAGACAACCTGGTTCCCGTCCGAATCCTCCGTCGTGGTCGCGGCCAACAACAGGTAGGGCTGCAACTGTGTGTAGTCAGGCCGTGCTATCGCCTTGGATGCCGCGATGCGCCACTGCAGGTTCTCGGTGGGCTTGAAGCGCACGTTCAGGCTGGGCAGCACGTTGGTGTACTGGCCCTTCGCATTGTTCGTGAAGTACTGACCGTAGTACTCCGCCTTCAGCTCATCGGAGACGTTGAGGTCGGTCATGTCCGGATAGATGCCGTAGCCGTCCGCCCGCGTCTTGGTCTGCACCACGCGCACGCCGACATTGCCATCGACCGGCCAACCCAGCGCCTCGTCGTTGCCGAAGTACAGCACCCCATACGCCGCCTGGGTGCGTTCGAACTGGCGGTTGGTGTCCTGCAACTGGTATTCGTCCGGCGACCAGCCCCACCCGCGCAGCGCCACGAGCTCCGAAAGCAGCGCCGAAGCCTGCGCGTAGTTCTTCACGAAGCTCATGTTCGGGAAGTACAGGTTGCTCGGGATGTTGACGCTACCGCGGAAGAAGTTGGAATAGCTGAACAGCGACGAGCTGGAGGTCAGGTAGCTCGACAGGTTCGCCAGTCCGGTCGACGAGGACGAGATGGTCGCCCAGTTGTCGCTGATCACGCCCCAGTTGTAACCGGAGTTCTTGTTGGTCTGGGTACGATCGGTACCGCGCATGCCGAAGCGGGCGAAACGCAGCCAGTCGTTGTCCTGGAAGGTGTATTCCAGGTCGACGCGGGTCGCCAGTTCGCGCCCGCGATTCTTGGCGAAATGATCCATCGCCGCCGCCCAGAAATAGTTGGACGAGTCGCTGGTGTAGCTGGTGTCGCTGATCGTCACCGACGGATACTTGCCGGACACGTTGTAGGTCAACCCGGGCAGGTAGGTCGCGGCGAAGACGGTGAAGTCGAAGTTGTCGTACTCGGACTGCACCAGCTGGATGTCGCCCTTCAGCACCAGGTTGTCGTTGAGATAGTGCTTGAAGCCGGCCGACAGGTCCTGGGTGACCGACGTGCTGCTGACATAGCGGCTGTCGGTCTGGAAGCGCACGCCACTGCCGGTGAGGTTGCCGCGCCACGAACTGGACTGCGGCGAACCACTCTCGAAAACACCGTCGCTGTCATAAGTGAAGGTGGTGCCATCGGCAGGTGTGATGCTGTTGGTACTGTCATTGAAGAACGCGGCCCGTTCCTCCCACTCGCTCTCGTAGCGCGAGCGCAGGTACTGGACATAGACTTCGGTGGTATCACTGGGACGCCACTGCAAAGCCGCAGCCACGCCGTCGCGTTTGCGGTTGAAGTCGAGCTGGCGCCAGTTCACACCACCGGGCACGTAGACCTCGCTGAAGTCGGTACCTGCCAGCACTGCACTGTCGGTACGCCGCACGTACGGCTCGACCTGGATGCCATCGCTGCGCGTGGCCAGCTCCGAGTGCGCCACGTCGACCATGAAGCCGATCTCGCCCAGATCGGTGTTCCAGCGGTTGCTGTAGAGGAATGAACCGGAAGGCTTGTACTTCTTGCTGAAGTCGCCGTAGTTCACGTCGAAGTTGCCGCCCATCAGCTGGCCGGGATTGTCGAACGGCATGCGCGTGCGCAGGTTCACCGTGCCGCCCAGGCCACCTTCGATGATCTCGGCCGACGGATTCTTGTACACGTCCACGCCCGCCATCAGCTCGGCCGGCACGTCCTCGAAACTCAGCCCGCGCCCGCTGCCGGCGCTGAAACTGTCACGCCCGTTCAACTCGCCACGCACCTGGGTCAGGCCGCGGATCATCACACCGCTGCCTTCCGCCGAGAAATGGTCGGGATCACTGCGCGCGGCGAAGTGGTCGATGGTCACACCGCTGACGCGCTGCAGGGTTTCGGTGACGCTCCGATCAGGCAGCGCCCCGATGTCCTCGGCGCTGACCGAATCCACGATCTGTTCGGAGTCACGCTTGATCACCTGTGACTTGATCAAACTGGCGCGTACGCCACGCACCGTGACGGTTTCCAGATCGATTGCCTTGCCCTTCTCCGCAGGCTTGGCGGCGCCCTTCTCTGCCGGCTTGGCGTCCGCATTCTTGGCGTCCGTGTCACTGGCATTGCTGTCCTGTGCCTGTGCGGATGCCGCCAGGCAGAACCATATGCCGAGCGCGATCAAGGAATGACGGACAAGACGAGTATCTTGATGGCACACAGCATCACTAAGCCGCTTGCGGCTTGATTGGTTCGACATCTGTTCCCTCCCAGGAAAGTGACGATAACTACGTGTTTTAGGCCTCCTGTTGGAGGCGAGATATATCCACCGGAACCCAATATGGCTTCGGTGCCCCGTTGATAAAGCCCGGCCCCCTACTCAGGTGCCATTAATGTGCAACGGAAAATAAACATCAAAAATCCAACATAGCCAATGAAATTTAGGCCGCAGACCTATATAAACAAATAATAGCCAATCAATTTCAATGACTTACATTAAATAAATCAAAATATTACCTGAGCGACAAAATTTCCATTGATTGCAATGTTCAGCAACAATGCGAGTTGATTGAACGTCAGGCGGCGGCGTTTATTTTTATCATCTGTAAATTTCGACACGATTCCCGGCCCTGGATGCCTGCGGTTCGTGGCTTCAATAACGGGCCGTACGCGTGGTCCCTTGGCATTTCACGGCCGAAGATCGGGAACCCGTGAATCCAGCAACGGCATCCTGCACCGATGATTCATCGACAAAAAAAAGCCCGCCAGTGGCGGGCCTTCATTCCAACAGTGATCTCAACAGAGAGAAGGATGTATCCCTTTCCCTGCCACCTCCGCAATCAGAACGTCACGCGCAAGGTCGCGGCGTAGCGCCTGTCGTTCACGTACCAGGAAGTGATCCGGCTACCGGCTCCATTCTGCTCCATGATCGTGCGCTGCTCGGCATTGTTGAGGTTGTTCATCTCCAGGCCGAGCTGCACATGGTCGTTGAACTTGTAGAAGATCGAGCCATCCAGCTGGCCGTAGTCGTCGCTATACACCGGCAGCTTCCACGCGACCGACTCGTTGTCCAGGTTGTTGTTGGTGCCGTTGTAGCCATTCGGCCCCACCGACAACAGATACTTGCTGCGCCAGTTGTAGGCCAGGCGGATCTGCCAATGTCCCTTTTCGTAGAACACGGCCATGTTGTAGGCGTTCTTGGACAGGCCGTCGGCCGGCAGGCTGCCGAAGGTTGAACCGTCGGTATCCGTCGGCACCACGGTGGGGTCGTTCGGCACCTTGGTCGAGCTGTCGATGTAGGTGTAGTTCGCCGACATGCCCAACCCGCTGAGAAAACCCGGAAGGAAGTCGAAGAACTGGTTCCAGCCGATTTCCGCGCCCTGGATCTTCGCCGTGCCGATGTTCACCAGCTGGGTGACCAGATAGTCGTAGTTGTTGCCGTCCACGCCCGGATAGGACACCAGTTGCGACTGGCGACGGAAGTAATCCTTGATGTCCTTGTAGAACACGTTGACCCAGGCCATGCCACCGTGATCCGGGTCGAAGTACCACTCCAGCGACAAGTCGAACTGGTTGGCCTTCATCGGATTGAGGTAGGGGTTGTCGTCGGAACTGCCGGTCAGGTCCAGTTTATCCACCGGCAAGGTGGTGGTGCCGGTCGGTGGCGTGTAGCCCTCCTTCACGGTAGCGTTGAGGATCTGGTAGGCCTGCATGTCGCTGAAATTCGGCCGTGCAATGGCCTTCGATGCGGCGAAACGCACGATCCAGTCCGGAGCCAACTCCCAACGCACGTTCAAGCTGGGCAGTACGTCCGTGTATTCGTTCTTCGCGACCATGGGCTCGGTCTGGCCGGTGCCCAGGTACGGGGCCAACGACTCGTCGGGGTAGACCAGATAGCCTCCGGCCGAGT
The DNA here is from genome assembly GCF_058986605.1 of Pseudomonas sp. GW821-FHT07E12. Classification (NCBI taxonomy): domain Bacteria; kingdom Pseudomonadati; phylum Pseudomonadota; class Gammaproteobacteria; order Pseudomonadales; family Pseudomonadaceae; genus Pseudomonas; species Pseudomonas sp. GW821-FHT07E12. The sequence continues at coordinate 24,701 of NZ_JBYSVX010000005.1, forward strand.
TCGTGGTGCGTACCACGCGCACGCCGACGTTGCCGTCCAGATTCAGCCTGTCCACGCCGAAGTTGAGCATGAAGTACTGGGCCTGGGTCACCTCGCGTTGGCGATTGGTGTGGGCTTCGTCCAACTGCGTGATGGTATAGGTGCCGTCGTAGCCTTCCAGGTAGTACGGAAGGGCGGCGTCATGGATGGCTTGGTAGCTGCCGGGATAGCCCAGCGCGGTCGCCAAGATGGGGGCGTAGAACGAGCCTGGCGAATTGACTCCGCCCCGGTAGAAGTTATTGAAGGTGTTCAGATGTGTCAGACCGACATTGACGGTGTCGCTCAAGTTCAGCCCAGGCATGGGAGCGCCTTCAGGCAAGGCGTTCCCTGACATCCAGGTCTGGAACACCGGCTTCCAGTTGTAGCCGGTATCGATGCTGGTCGCGTTGCGCCGGGTCAGGCGGATGCCGGTCTTGAACGACTTGAAGAAGCCGCTGCCGTCATCGTTGGCCAGGTTGTACTTCAGGTCGGTACGCCAGGCCACTTCGGTGGCGACGTTCTTGTCCTGATGATCCATCGTGAACGCCCAATAATAATTATCGGGATTGGTCGTGTAGCTCTGATCCACCCCGATCGACGGCACACCCTTGCTCAGGTCGACGTCGATGTAAGGCACGTTAACGCCGAGGGATACCGTGGAGTCCAGGCTGTTGGTGGTGGACTTGATGTACTGCAGGTCGGTCGAAAGTTCGGCATCGTCGTTCAGCACCCACTTCAGGCCGGCCGAAAAGTCGGTGGTCTTGGAAGCCCGATGCGAAGCGCGGATGTCCGTGCCCATGGGGATACCGCCACTCTGGGTAAGCCGGCCCGAACGGAACACATCGCCGTCCAGTTCATACGGCTGGCTCGCGTCCAGCATCACCTGGGTCGGGTCGTTCTGCACGAAGATCGCGTCTTCGTTCCAGAGTTCGTCGTACTTGCTCTGGAACGCGGTGGCGTACACCTCGACATCACTGTTCGGCCGCCACTGCAGGGCCATATATGCGCCATCGCGCTTGCGTTCGTATTCCAGCGTACGCCAGTCGGCGCCGCGCGGCAGCCAGAGCTCTTCGTTGGTGCCATCGCCGTTCAAGTCGGTGTTGTTGTTCTTGAAGAACGGCCGCACGAACAGGCCATCGGTGCGGGTAGACAGCTTCGACTGGGCGATATCGACCAGGATGCCGAAGTCGCCGCCGGATCCGGTCTTCCATCGATTGCTGTACAGGAAGGAGCCGGACGGCTTGTACTTCTTGACGAAGTCGCCATAGTTTTCGCTGAACGAGGCGCTGACCTTCTGCCCCTGGAAATCGAAGGGCATGAAGGTGCGCAGGTTCACCGAACCGCCCAGGCCGCCTTCGATCATGTCGGCCTTCTGGTTCTTGAACACGTCCACGCCGGCCATCAGTTCCGACGGCACGTCCTGGAAGCTCAGGTTGCGGCCACCCGAAGCGGAAAAACTGTCGCGTCCGTTCAACTCCGAGCGCACCTGGGTCATGCCGCGAACCTGCACGCCATTGCCTTCGGCCGAGAAGTGTTCCGGATCGCCGACGGACAGGAAGTGGTCGATGGTCACGCCAGGGATGCGCGAGAGGGTTTCGGTGACGCTGCGGTCGGGCAGCGCGCCGATGTCCAGCGCGGTAACCGAGTCAACGAACGTCTCGGCGTCGCGCTTGATGTCCTGCGCCTTGTAGACGGACGCGCGGATGCCGGTGACCGTGACCCTGTCCAGTTCGGTGACCTTGTCTTTGGCCTTCTCGTCCTGGTCGGCATTTTGCGTATTGGCCTCCTGCGCGAACGCAGGGGAAGCCAGCAGCATCGCAATGCCGGCGGCAATGGCGGTGCGACGGAAACAGGGGACATGCGGGCGCACGCCCGCCCCCACCAACGTGTGGCTCGAATGGATCGACATCGCGACTCCCTCCCAGGAAACGACAATCAAGTTTTGAATTACAGGCAAACCCTTGCGGTTCACCTCGCCATGCCGCCCCTTCGGGTTACGGCACGCCCCCTGTTACCGGTCAACGCCCGACGTCACGTCGCTTCGGCGCTACCCGTCACAAACGTACGGGCAGCGCTGTCATTTGCACCAATAGAAAAAATTGCGGCAGATATTCGTTTTTGACATTCCTTGGCATATTGCGACAAGGAAAACGATTACTGCCACTTGAGCCCTCGCATTTATTTGGCAAGACCTGCATCCGGCCGTGGTTCTCGCCAGTCCATGTTGTGCGATGCAGCAGCGGCGAGCGCGGCGCTCTACAGCCTGGGACTACACAACTAGGCTCTCGGCTCCGGATAAAGCCGCCGTGCCGTGGTCCGCAGCGCCTGCAGGATGCGTTCCGCGCCGGGCGGGAGGATGTAGTCGCGGCGGCGGATGATCCCGAACGATTCCATGCGCACCCCCAGTTCGATCGGCAGCACGGTCAGCAGCTTGGCCTGGATCAGCGGCGCGACCGAATCCACCGGCAACGCGGTAAGCATGTCGCTGCCACGCAGCAGGTTGGTGGTGACCGGCAACGAGGAGGTCTCGATGGTATTGCCCGGTGCGTGCAAGCCGTGCTCCAGGAACATCGAGTCCAGCCGCGCCCGCAATATGCTGTCGGCCGGCGGCAGGATCCAGCCATAGCGCAGCAGATCGGCATGCTGCAGGCCGCTGCGGGTGGCCAGCGGGTGCCCGGCGCGGGCGATCACCGAATGCGGCTCGTCGGCCAACGGTTCGAATTCCAGCTCGCCCGCGCCTTCCGGGCCGAGGATGCGGCCGATCACGATGTCGAGCTGGCCATCCAGCAGCCTGGCCACCAGCGGGCGGCTGTAGTCCATCTCCACGCGCACCAGGATGTCCGGGAACTCGCGTTTCACCTCGGCAATCGCCTGCGGCACCAGGTTGGTGCCGGGATTGACCACGGTGCCGATCGAGGCCTGCCCCATCCGTCCACTCTTCAGCGCCGCGATTTCCTCCTGGGCGCGACCGATCTCGGACATCGCCGCGCGTGCACGCCGGATCAGCACCTGCCCGTACCAGGTCGGTTCGACCCCGCGCGCATGCCGTTCGAACAGCTTCACCCCCAGCATGTCCTCCATTTCCGCCAGCAGCTTGGAGGCGGCCGGCTGGGTCATGCTCGCCGCCTCCGCCGCGCGCAGCACCGAGCGCTGCTCATATAGATGCAACAGCAGCAGCAGTTGACGGGTCTTCAGTCGAGAGGCGTTGAACCAGGGTGTACCGGGAGTTGCCATGGGGGGGCTCGCTGCATTGGCGTATTCGTGAGGGGAATAGCATATGACGAAAAATTCATTTGCAGCACATATCTTGCACGCGCGAGGCTATCGACCGCCGATGCTGGAGTCCCCTACCTCCTGTTCTGCGGCAGAACACGAACGCGCCCGCCCCCTTCCCATGCCGGGATGACGGTGCGTCGTTGCCAGAAGCACCAGGAGGAGTGACATGACGCCAATCCCTCGACCGCCATCGGGTCGTAGACGCGTAACGCGCAGGATGTGCAAATGAGCGGCCGGCTTGCCGGCAAATCGGTCATCGTGACCGGCGCCGCCAGCGGTATCGGCGCAGCCACCGCCCACTTGTTCGCCGATGCCGGCGCGCAGGTCGCGGGCCTGGATCGCAACGCGCCGGTCGTCGCCGATCCGCGCGTGCACTACCACTGCACTGACATCACCGATCCTGCCGCGGTGGCTGAGGCCGTCGCCGCGGTGCTGGAGCATCACGGACGTGTCGATGCACTGGTCAACAACGCCGGCGCCGACGTGTTCTCCGATCCGCTGCAGCTCGACGATGCCGACTGGCAGCGCGGCATCGACCTGAACCTCAAGGGCGCCTGGAACGTCTGCAAGGCCGTGCTGCCGCCGATGCTCGCGCAGCGGGCCGGCAGCATCGTCAACATCGCCTCGGTGCATGGTCACAAGATCATCCCGCACGCCTTTCCATACCCGGTCGCCAAGCACGGCCTGATCGGGCTGACCAAATCGCTCGGCATCGAATACGCCGCGCACGGCATCCGGGTGAACTCGATTTCGCCGGGATTGATCCTGGTACCGCGCATAGAAGCCTGGTTCGAGCGCGAGCCCGAGGCACGCGAACGCCAGACCGCCTTGTTGCCCTCCAGGCGCATCGGCACGCCTGAGGAAGTGGCCTACACCGCGCTGTTCCTCGCCAGTGACGAGGCCCGCTTCATCAACGCCACCGACATCCTGATCGATGGCGGCCGTTCCCAGCTCTATCACGAGTGACGCCATGACCCATACCGACGCCCCATTCAAGCTGCCGCTGGTCGCGATCCTGCGCGGCATCACACCGGAAGAAACCCTGGCGCATGTCGGTGCGCTGGTCGATGCCGGCTTCGACGCGATCGAAATCCCGCTCAATTCGCCACGCTGGCGCGACAGCATCGCGCTCGCACAACGCGAGTACGGCGCACGCGCATGGATCGGCGGCGGCACCGTGCTGCGCAACGAGGACGTGGATGCGCTGGCCGACATCGGCGCGCGCTTCATCGTCACGCCCAATACGCGTCCATCGCTGATCAGTCACGCGGTCGAGCGCGGCCTGGTCGTCGTTGCCGGTTTTGCCACCGCCAGCGAGGCGTTCGACGCGATCGACGCCGGCGCGCAGTTGCTCAAGCTGTTCCCCGCCGCGACTTACGGGGCGAGCCACGTGCGTGCACTGCGCTCGGTATTGCCGGTGAGCGTGCCGGTCTATGTGGTCGGTGGCGTCACCACCACCAACCTCGACGAGTTCCTTGCCCAGGGCGCCGCCGGCGCCGGCATCGGCGGCGAGCTGTATCGCCCTGGACAACCCCTCGAAACCACCCAGTCGCATGCACGTGCGTTCGTGCAGGCATACCAGGAAGCCCAGGGATGAAGATCACCCGCCTCACCACCTATCACGCCGCACCACGCTGGCTGTTCCTGAAGATGGAAACCGACGAGGGCATCACCGGCTGGGGCGAGCCGGTGATCGAAGGGCGTTCGCGCAGCGTCGAGGCCGCCGTCCACGAACTGTCCCACTACCTGATCGGCAAGGATCCGAGCCGCATCAACGATCTGTGGCAGACGCTGTATCGCGGCGGCTTCTACCGCGGCGGCGCGATCCTGATGAGCGCCATCGCCGGCATCGACCAGGCGTTGTGGGACATCAAGGGCAAGGCGCTGGGCGTGCCGGTCTACGAACTGCTCGGCGGCCTGGTCCGCGATCGCATGAAGACCTATCGCTGGGTCGGCGGCGACCGCCCTGCCGACATCGTCGCGCAGATGCAGTCCTACCGTGAACTCGGCTACGACACCTTCAAGCTCAACGGCACCGAGGAAATGAAGCTGATCGACAGCCCGCGCGCGGTCGATGCCGCGGTGGCCAAGATCGCCGGCATCCGCGACGCGCTCGGCGACAGCGTCGATTTCGGCATCGATTTCCACGGCCGTGTCGGCCCGGCGATGGCCAAGTCGCTGCTGCGCGAACTGGAGCCGTATCGCCCGCTGTTCGTCGAAGAACCGGTGCTGGCCGAACAGGCCGAGTACTACCCGCGCCTGGCCGCAAGCACCTCGATTCCGCTGGCGGCCGGCGAGCGCATGTACTCGCGCTTCGAGTTCAAGCACGTGCTGGCCGGCGGTGGCATCGCGATGATCCAGCCCGACCTCTCGCACGCAGGCGGCATTACCGAATGCGTCAAGATCGCCGCGATGGCCGAGGCCTACGACGTCGGCTTCGCCCCGCACTGCCCGCTCGGTCCGGTTGCGCTGGCCGCATGCCTGCACGTGGACTTCGTCTCGCACAACGCGGTGCTGCAGGAACAGAGCATCGGCATCCACTACAACGAAGGCGCCGACCTGCTCGACTACGTCATCAACAAGGACGACTTCCGCTGCATCGATGGCAGTATTGCCGCGCTTCCGAAACCTGGCCTGGGTGTGGAAATCGATGAGGACATGCTCAAACGTGCGAATGAGAACCCGCCGGACTGGCACAACCCCGTGTGGCGTCATGCCGATGGCAGCATCGCCGAATGGTGAGGTAAGCGCGTGAATCCGATCGTCGCGACCCTGGCGGTCGACAGCCGCTGTACCCATGGCGAGGGTGTGATCTGGTGCGAGCGCCGGCAGGCGCTGTTCTGGGTCGACATCAGCGAAAAACGCATCTGGCGCCACGATCCCGCCACCGCGCAGACGCGGCAGTGGACGTTGCCCGATCGCCCCGGCTGCCTCGGCCTGATCGAGGACGGCCGCCTGCTGATCGTGCTGGCCAAATCCATCTGCGTGGCCGATCCGGACGCACCCGCCGGCGAGCTGCCGCTGCAGCGACTGGCGGAACTCGAAACCGACAACCCGCATACCCGCAGCAATGACGGGCGCAGCGACCGCCACGGCAATTTCGTGTTCGGCACGATGGACGAACACGCGCAGAAAGCCGCACGTGGCGCGTTCTATCAGTTCTCGCTGCGCCACGGCCTGCGCCGGTTGCCGCTGGGTGGCGTGTCGATCCCCAACTCGATCTGTTTCAGCCCCGACGGCCGCACGATGTACTACTGCGACTCGGTGCAGCCGCAGATCCTCTGCTGCGACTACGACCCGGACACCGCGCAGACCCGCAACCCACGCGCATTCGCCCCGCTCGATCACAACGCTGCAGAGCCGGACGGTTCGATCATCGACAGCGAAGGTTTCCTGTGGAACGCACAGTGGCGCGCCTGGCGCGTGGTGCGTTATCGCCCGGATGGTCAGCTCGATCGCATCGTGGAGATGCCAGTGAAACACCCGACTTGTAGCGCCTTCGGCGGCCCCGCGCTGGATCGCCTCTACGTGATCAGCTCACGCCTGGATCACGGCGACGACGAACTCACCCACACCCCGACCGCCGGCAGCCTGTTCCAGTGCGAACCAGGCACGACCGGCCTGCCGGAAAGCAGGATCGCCCTCGCATGATCGCCATCGACTGGGGTACCAGCAGCCTGCGCGCCTACCGCCTCGACGCGCACGGACAAATCATCGATACACGGCGCAGCGACCAGGGCATCCTCGCCAGCGCCGGCCGCTTTGCCAAAGTGTTGCGCGAACTGATCGGCGACTGGCCCGGCGACATCCTGCTGTGCGGCATGATCGGCAGCCGCAACGGCTGGATCGAGCTGCCCTACCTGCCCTGTCCGGCCGACACCTCGGCGCTGGCTGCGGCGATGCAGTTGCACGAGGACGCCGCCCTGCCCGGTCGACGCCTGTGGTTCGTGCCCGGCGTCGCCGCCCGCGTGCAGAGCGGCGTGCCGGACGTGATGCGCGGCGAGGAAACCCAGATCGTTGGCCTGCTGCCCACGCTCGGCGCCGGCAAGCACACCCTCTGCCTGCCCGGCACGCACTGCAAATGGGCGCGCGTCGAGGACGGTCGTCTGGTCGACTTCGCCACCACCATGACCGGCGAGCTGTATGCGCTGCTGCGTCAGCACAGCATCCTCGGCAAGCTGATGGACGGCGTCGACGACCATCTGCACGACGGCGCCTTCGCGCTCGGTGTCGCCCGCAGTGGCGAACCCGGCGGACTGAGCCATCACCTGTTCGGCACGCGCACGCTCGGCCTGTTCGACCGCCTGCCCGGCGCAGCGCTGGCCTCCTACCTGTCCGGCATGTTGATCGGCCACGAGATCCGCGACCGCCAGCCGATCGGCGACGTGGTGCACCTGGTCGGCAGCTCCGGCCTGTCGCAGCGTTATGCGCGTGCATTGGGCCTGCTCGGGATCGGCTCGATGCGCCATGGCGAAGACCTGGCCGCCACCGGCCTGTACCTGCTCGCCCAGCAGCACAGCCTGAGCGCCTGATCCTCCCGTAGGAGCGGCTTCAGCCGCGATGAAGCGTTCCCGGTAACGCCTCATCGCGGCTGAAGCCGCCCCTGCCCCGGCATGGCATGCGCGTTGAGAACAATCCGCACCTCAAACCTCCGACTGTTCTAGAATTGCCCGGCTTAACGCTGGACCACACCATGCCTTTTGTTGTCACCGAAAACTGCATCAAGTGCAAATACACCGACTGCGTCGAAGTCTGTCCGGTCGATTGTTTCCATGTCGGCCCGAACTTCCTGGTGATCGATCCCGACGAGTGCATCGATTGCACGCTGTGCGAGCCGGAATGCCCGGCAAATGCGATCTATCCGGAAGACGACGTCCCGGCCGGCCAGGAGGGCTTCGTCGCGCTCAACGCCGAGCTGGCCAAGGTATGGCCGGTCCTGACCCTACGTCAGGAACCGATGCCCGATGCCGCCGAATGGGACGGCAAGCCCGGCAAGCTGCCGCTGCTGGAGCGCTGAACCCGTACGCCGGCGAAGCCCATCGGGGCTGAAATCCCTGCCGCCTGGCCGACCAGATAACCAAAACGAAACGGGCGCCTCAAGGGCGCCCGTTTTGCTTTCAGCCGCCGCGGTGGCTCATTGGCCGCCGAGCTTGGCCTTCAGCGTCGCGATCAACTTGACCGGCGCCTCGGCCGTCGCCGGCACGCCGCGCGGATCGACCGCCGAGACGTAGCTGCCGCCATCGACCGTGGTCACGCGGACCAGGAAGTTGTTGCCTTCATAGCTGACGTCGAACGACCCCAGCAGCTGGGCACGGCTGGCGATCGTCACGCCTTCGACCTGCGTCAGCGCCTCGCCGACCTGACCGAACACCGCGTCCTTGGCACCGGCGACGGTAAAGCCGCTGTGGCTGGTGGCCGCCGCCGACTGGCCAACCGGGGCCGGTCCCTGCACCACCGACGCCAGCGCCGGCACCTTCATCGCACCCGAGGTATCGGGCAGATTCAGGCCCGGCGGCACTTCCAGCGGACGCTGCTCGGCCGGCAGCGCGTAGTCGCCACGAGGACCCTTGTGGAACCAGCTGCAGCCACTCGTGGCAGCGACGGCGGTGGTCGCCAGCAGCGCGAGCGACAGCACGCGGAAGGGGGAAACGGTAAGGCGCATCGGTAAATCTCCTGGGTCAGGCCGCGAGGCTTTCGCGGCTGGAAAGTTCTTCCAACGTTCTGGCCTCGATGGCCAGGCGGTCGGCGGCCGCATGATGCGACCCGGACAACGGCAGCAGCGGCAGCCGCAGCCCATGACCGATGCCAGCCCGCTGCAGCAGCGCCTTGACTGGGATCGGGTTGGATTCGATACCGCAAAACTCGTGAAATTCGCGCAGCCGTGCATCCCACGCCTCGGCCGCGGCACGATCACCGGCACGCGCCAGATCGCACAGGCGGCGGTAAGCCGCCGGCACCGCGTTGGCGCCCACCGAGATCAGGCCATCGCCACCCGTGAGCATCGCCCGCGCCGCAGTGCCGTCATCGCCACTGAGCACCGCGAAATCCTCGCCGCGCAGCGCCAGCAACGCCTGCATGCGTTCCGGTTCGGCGCGCGCCTCCTTGATGCCGACGATGTTCGGATGCCCGGCCAGCTCGGCCACCGTCTCCGGCAGCAGATCGCAACCGGTACGGCCCGGCACGTTGTAGAGCACCACCGGCAGACCGCCGTCATCGGCAACCGCCAGGTAATGCGCTTTCAATCCGTCCTGGGTCGGCCGCACGTACGGCGGTGTCACCACCAGCGCGTACTCGGCACCATTGGCCGCCGCACGCCGCGTCTGCGCAACGGTTTTGGCGGTGCCGGACAAGCCGGTCCCCGCCAGTACCGGCACGCGACCCGCCACGCGCGCGACTGCGTTGCGCAGGATCAGGTCGTATTCGTCGTCGGACAGCGTCGCCGCTTCGCCGGTGGAGCCGGCCACGACCACACCCTGGATGCCAGCGGCCAATTGCTGGTCGAGCAGGCGGTGCCAGGCGTCCAGGTCGAGAGCGCCGTCGGGACCGAATGGGGTCGCCAGCGCGGTGATGATGCCGGAAAGTGACAAGTTGGAACGGCTCTGTGCGGGGTTGAAAGGCCCGCGCAAGCGGGTCCGGGGCATCCTGCATGTTACTTGCGGCGCGAAAGCACGGGCAAGTATGCTGCGTACAGCGTGCCGGGGTATGCCGGCCGCCATTCAGCCTTACCCTGCAATGCCGGAATCCCCTTTGACCGACTCCACACCCCGGCCTTCGCCGAACGAAAACCACCTCCTGATCAACGCCTACACGACGCATCCGGAGTCCCCCCTGTTGCCCGTCACCCGCCGCATTGCCGACAGCGGCTGCAATCTCGTGGATGCGCGCCTGTCGACCGTCGGCCGCGACGTCTCGGTGACCGCCCTGGCGACCGGCTCGTGGGATTCGGTGGCCAAGCTCGAAGCGATGATGACGCGGCTGGAGCGCGAGGAAGGGCTGAAGCTGGTGTGGTATCGCACCGGGCCCAAGCAGACCCAGTCGAACCTGCTGCCCTACATCGTCGAGGTCATCGCCGCCGACAAGCCGGGCATCCTGTTCCAGCTGGCCGACTTCTTCGATCGCCAGGGCATCACCATCGAGAACCTGCAGAGTTCGCGCTACCGCGCGATGCAGACCGGTGCGGAGATGTTCTCGGCGCAGGTGACGATCGGCGTGCCCGCCAACATGCACATCGCCGCATTGCGCGACGATTTCCTCGAATTCTGCGATCACCTCAACCTCGACGCGATCATGGACCCGATGAAGTTCTGATCGCCGGAGCAGCGATGGCCATCGAGATATCCGCACTGGAACAGATGTTCGCCAACATTCGCGCCGATACCGACTGGAACATCGACGGCCCGATGCAATGGGGCTATTTCTTCGCCGACGGTGACGCCGACGCCCTGCAGCGGCTCGGTGCCGAACTGGCCCGCGAAGGCTACCGTTTGGTGGATGTCTTCCTCGCCGACAGGGAAGAAGGTGATGAAGACGAGGACGACGTCTATTTCCTGCACGTGGAGCGCATCGAGACGCACACGATCGACTCACTGCGCCGACGCAACGAACATCTCCAGGCGATGGCCGAGCAGTTCGGCGTGGCCACCTACGACGGCATGGACGTCGGCCCGCCTCCGCATTGACCCCTTTCCCGTCCCGCTTGAGGAGCCATGACTGAATCCCGGATCGAACTGCCGGCCTCGGCACTGAACCTTCCCCTCGCACTGTCCGACGGCGCCGGCACGACCCTGGCCGAACAGGCCGGCCACTGGCTGGTGCTGTACTTCTACCCCAAGGACAGCACACCCGGCTGCACCACCGAAGGCCTGGACTTCAACGCGCTGCTGCCGAAATTCGAGCGTGCCGGCGCCCGTGTGCTGGGTGTTTCACGCGACTCGGTAAAGTCCCACGATAACTTCTGCACCAAGCAGGGATTCCGCTTCCCACTGGTCAGCGATGCTGACGAGGCGCTGTGCAAGGCATTCGATGTCATCAAACTGAAGAACATGTACGGCAAACAGGTGCTGGGCATCGAACGCAGCACCTTCCTCATTTCGCCAGACAGTCGTATCGTGCAGGCGTGGCGCAAGGTCAAGGTGGCCGGCCACGCGGACGCAGTACTCGAAGCCCTGAAGGCCCACAGCAAGCAGTGAATCCTTTGTTTCCCGCATACAACATCACCCTGCTCCGCAGGTCGTGATGGTTCGTCCCTGCCCCTCACCCAGGAATCGATGATGACCCGAGGCAAGCGCATCTACGTACTGGATACCAACGTGCTGATGCACGACCCGACCGCGCTGTTCAAATTCGAGGAGCACGACGTCTTCCTGCCGATGCAGGTGATCGAGGAACTGGACAACGCCAAGAAGGGCACGTCCGAAGTCAGCCGCAACGCGCGCCAGGTCAGCCGCTTCCTCGACGAACTGCTGGGCAGCGCCAGTGCCGAGCAGATCCAGGCCGGCATCACCCTCAGCCACCCGCAGGGCATCCAGCTCAAGGGCCAGGGCGGCATCGGCAAGCTGTATTTCCAGACCACCGCCAGCCAGCCCGGCCGCACCTTCGGCGAGGTGGTGCCGGACAACAAGATCCTGGCTTCGGTATTGGAGCTGCGCGAGCTTCACCCGGAAGTGCCGGTGGTGCTGGTCTCCAAGGACATCAACCTGCGCATCAAGGCCTCGATCAGCGGCCTGACCGCCGAGGACTACGAGAACGACCGCGCGCTGGACGATTTCAGCCTGCTGTTCACCGGCGCGCTCGAACTGCCCGAGAACTTCTGGCAGAAGCACAACCAGGATCTGCGCAGCTGGAGCGACAAGGGCCGCACCCACTACGAGATCCAGCTCGCCGAGGACGAGGACTTCTACCCGAACCAGTACCTGTACCTGCCGGGTGAGGACGAGGTCGAAATGCGGGTGGCCAAGCTCGGCGCCGGCAAGGCGACGCTGAGCCTGGTCGAGGACTATCGCAGCGGCCAGCACGCGGTGTGGGGCATCGCCGCGCGCAACCGCGAGCAGAACTTCGCGCTCAACGCATTGATGGATCCGGAGATCGACTTCGTCACCCTGCTCGGCACCGCCGGCACCGGCAAGACCTTGCTTGCACTGGCGGCGGGTCTGGCGCAGACCATGGACCAGCAGCGCTACCGCGAGATCATCATGACCCGCGCGACCGTCAGCGTCGGCGAGGACATCGGCTTCCTGCCCGGCACCGAGGAAGAGAAGATGACGCCGTGGATGGGCGCGCTGACCGACAACCTGGAAGTGCTCACGCACAATCAGGAAGGCGGCGCCTGGGGCCGCGCGGCCACCAACGACCTGCTCGCCAGCCGCATCAAGATCCGCTCGATGAACTTCATGCGCGGCCGCACCTTCCTGTCGCGCTACCTGATCCTCGACGAAGCGCAGAACCTCACGCCCAAGCAGATGAAGACGCTGGTCACCCGCGCCGGTCCGGGCACCAAGATCGTCTGTCTCGGCAACGTCGAGCAGATCGATACGCCCTACCTCACCGAAACCACGTCCGGCCTGACCTACGCGGTGGACCGCTTCAAGGCCTGGCCGCACAGCGCGCACATCACCCTGCGTCGCGGCGAGCGCTCGCGTCTGGCCGATTACGCGTCGGAGGTCTTGTGAGCCGCGGCGCCCTCTGCGTCGCCGTAGCCGGCCTGCTGCTGGCCGGCTGCGCCACACGCGGGCCGGCCACGGTGCCGACCCAGGTCAGGAGCGGGCAGTCGTGGGTGATCACCCGCCCGCTCGCCGCCGCGCAGGTGCTGGACACCTGCTCGCGCGACAGCCCAGGGCGACATCCCGGCGAAGTGACCGGTTTCTGGGCACCCAGCCGGCAGCAGATCGATCAACTGGAAGCAGTGCTGCACAAGCTGCAACCCACGATCGCCGCGCCGGCGAAATCCGATCGCCAATACGTGGGCATCGAATCCAACGGGCGCCAGCTGATCTACATCAACGCGTTTTATCTTGCCGACCATTCGGATCTCGATCCCGGCCGGGCCGCCATCCGTGTCTGCGATGGCGGCTCGGCCTTCTGGGGTGCGATTTACGATCCGCAGAGCGGCGAGTTCTCCCAGATCGAAACCAACGGACCAGGCTGAGGCCGGAAACGCACGGAGGAACACCGTGGGAATCAACCTGCCGCGCTGGGTCTGGGTCGGGGCCGTTACGCTGTCGGCGGTAGCCGGTATGGTCAACGTGATCGCCTACCTGGGAGTCGAGCATCAGGTGGTCAGCCACATGTCCGGCACCACCAGCCTGCTCGGTGCCGCCCTGGCGCACGGAGACTGGAGCGAGGTGCGATTGCTGTGGGGCGTGTTGATCGCCTTCAGTCTCGGCGCGATGCTCAGCGGCCTGATCATCCAAGACAGCGCGTTGCAGCTTGGCCGGCGCTACGGCGTCGCGTTGTTGCTGGAGTCGATCCTGCTGCTGGCCGCGATCCCGCTGCTCGAACGCCATCCGACCTGGGGCATTTTCTCGGCCGCGGCGGCCTGCGGCCTGCAGAACGCAATGGCCACCACCTACAGCGGCGCTGCCGTGCGCACCACCCACCTGAGCGGGATGTTCACTGACCTTGGCATCGGCCTGGGCCACCTGCTGCGTGGCATGCCGCTGCAGATACGGCGGCTCACGCTGAGCGGCCTGATCATCAGCGGCTTCCTGTGCGGAAGCCTGCTCGGCACGTGGCTGTTCCAGAACCTGTACTACCGGTCGCTACTGGTACCGGCCTGCATCACTGGCCTCACCGGCACCGGCTACGTGATCTACCGGCAGTGGTCGCTGTACCGGGCCGAAGACGCGCAGTCGCACATCCGTTGAATGCACTGACGCTGGCACCACCAGGACCTTGCGTCATTTCTCGGCAACATGGCTTCGCCACACCCCCCTCCGTCAGTCCGCCAGACCACCGATGACCCCGACCACGCTCGACATCCAGGCAAGTGATGGACATCGCTGGCAACTGATCGCCCGGCTGCCCGCCAATCCGGTCGCCCGCCTGCTTTGGGTGCCCGCGCTCGGCGTGGCGGCACGCCACTACGAAGCCCTTGCCGACACGCTCGCAGCCAAGGGCATCGCCGTGTTTCTGCACGAATGGCGCGGCAATGGCAGCAGTTCGCTACGCCCTTCCCGCGAATGTGACTGGGGCTATCGAGAGCTGCTGCTCGAAGATCTCGCCGCCAGCCGCGCCGCGCTCTCCGCACATGCCGAAGCAACTCCACTGATCCTCGGCGGGCACAGCCTGGGTGGGCAATTGGCGTGCTGCCACGCGGCACTCTCGCCGGACGGAATCACGCACTTGTGGCTGGTCGCAAGCGGCAGCCCCTACTGGCGAACCTTTGCGCCGCCCCGACGCTACGCCCTGCCACTCGCCTACCGCTTCATGCCATGGCTGGCGCAACGCCGCGGCACGCTGCCGGGGCGCAGCCTGGGTTTCGGCGGAACCGAAGCACGCGGACTGATCCGCGATTGGGCGCGCGTCGGCCTCACCAATCACTATGCCGCTGCGGGCCTGCCCACGGAGCTGGAAACCGGCATGGCGGCGCTCCACGTCGCCATCACCGGCGTGGTGATGGCTGACGATTGGCTGGGTCCGGAAAGTTCGCTGCGGGCAATTCTCGCCAAGCTGGGCGGCCAATACAAAAGCATTCATCGCATCACACAGGCGCAATTGGGCACCCGCGCGGACCATTTCGCATGGATGAAGCAGCCTCAGGCAGTGGCACAGATGCTGTGTGAATCCCTGCGCTGACGCCTTTTCCCGCAGGCTTTCACGCCGACAGCGGCAAAGTACCGGAACCCGCCACGTTCAGCCGCTCGATAACCTCCGGCAGATGAACCATCCATTCGCCACAAAAGGTTGACGCCCGCCGTTCACATCCGCATAATTCCGCTCCTGTTGACGCGCCCGTAGCTCAGTTGGATAGAGTACCTGGCTACGAACCAGGCGGTCGGGAGTTCGAATCTCTCCGGGCGCACCATCATCAGGAAAACTAAAGAGACAGCATCCAGTGCTGTCTTTTTGCTTCAAAGCAGTAAAAAAATGCGCCCGTAGCTCAGTTGGATAGAGTACCTGGCTACGAACCAGGCGGTCGGGAGTTCGAATCTCTCCGGGCGCACCAAATTCGAAACGACCTACGGCAACGCAGGTCGTTTTTTTATGTGGCTTGTTTTTTATGCGGCTTGAGTGGCCTTCACGGCCAGCAGCTCAACCTCGTAGCCCGCTTCCTGCCATGCCGCCAGGCCACCGCGCAGGGGCCGCACATCACGATAGCGATGCTCACGCAGTCGCGCTGCAAGCCAAGCCGCCGACACCTCATCCGGGCACGCGCAGAAGATCACGATGCCTCGTTCAACCGGGTACGCCGCAAGGATCTCGTCGAGACGGCGCTCGTCCGCAAACACCGCACCCGGGATCGTGTAAGGCTCCAGCTCGCGATAACCCGGCGCACGGATATCGAGTACGACCGGCGCATCCTGCCCTTCAAGCGCGGCATACAGCTCGTCCACCTCGATCCTGGATTTCTCCAGCGAACGCCGCAGCACATGACGACGCCAGCCACGCCAACCGATGTAGATCGCCAGCAGCACGATCACCACGATCACCGCACCGGAACCAAGCTCGACCAGCACATCGGTCGCCCGCTCGATCTGCCCACGAAACAGCACGCCCAGCGCCACACCGGCCAACGCCCACAACGCCGCACCAAGCGCGTCGTAACGAAGGAACGCAGGCAGGCCTACCCGCATTGCACCCGCCATCGGTACGGACACCATCGACAGTCCCGGCACGAACTTGGCGATCGCCAGCACCCGCACACCCCAGCGACCATAGAAGCGCTCCGTCTTCTTCATGCAGCTGTCGCGCGACAACGACAGCCGACACAGCGAGCTCAGCGTCGAAGCACCATAGCGACGCCCGGCGCCGTACCAGACCAGATCACCCAACAGACTGGCCGCGATGGACACCGCCAATACCGCAAGGCAGCCGAACCAACCCGTCACACCGTCCTGCAACGCGAATCCCGCACCGACCACGATCAGCGTCGGCATCGCCGGCACCGGCAGTCCCAGCGACAACGCCAGCACGTTCACGAACACCAGCACCAGCCCGTATTGCTCCAGCAGCGCCTGCATTGCCCGACTCCACCACCCCAAGTAACCGTTGCGGATTATCCCGCCTTACGCGATGGAACCGACGGAACGGTACGTTGCCGCGATACGCTGTTGCCACTCGTCGAGCAGCCCCTTGCGCCGCAGGCGCTGACGCCACCAGGCCAGCGCCTTGCCCTCTTCCTCGATCCGCCAGGCGAGATAGAACGTTTCCTCCGGCTTGCGCTCCTCCACCTGCACCGCTACCAATCGCCCCTCCTTGATCGCCGCTTCCGCGTACGGCACAGGAAGGAAGCCGTAGCCCAGTCCCGAGAGCTGGAACAGGTACTTGTCATGCATGTCGGCCACCGTCAGCACGTCACGCTCGGACAGCAGCCCCACGGTCCGCGGCAACAGACGACGCGCCGTGTCCCCCACCGCGATGGCGCGATGCATCGCCAGGTCAGCGGAGGACACCTTGCCAAGCGCAGCCAACGGATGACTCGGCGCAACCGCGAACACGAAACCCACCTTGCCCAGCGGCTCGGCGACATAGCCCGCGCCACTCGGCCCCTCACCGGCCGCAATCACCAGATCCGCACGCCGATCCAGCAACGCCTCCCAGGCGCCAGACAGCGCGTCGCGCTGCAGGCGCAAGCGCGTGTTCGGCGCGGTGCCGCAAAAGGTACGAATGTCCGGCTCCAGCAACCATCCCGGAAACACCGAATCGACCGCGATCCCCAGATCGGCCTCCCAACCCGAAGCAACACGTCGCACGCGCTGTTCGAGCTCCTGCGCCGCCTGCAGCAGATGACGCCCCTCACGCAACAACTCCCGTCCGGCCTCGGTTGGCCACGCCTTGGGACCGGAGCGTTCGAACAACTGCACGCCAAGATCCTCCTCCAGCTTGGCGACCGTGTAGGAAATCGTGGAAGGCACTTTGAACAGCAGTTTCGCAGCGCCCGCGAACGAACCCCGCCGGTCGATCGCATCCAGGATCTGCAGCGCTTCCAGGCTGATCTTCATGTTCGAATTTTTCGATTGTATCGCTCGAATCTACTCGCTTTTTCAATCATAAAAAAGCCGCGAGACTACGCCCAATCCAAAGGGACAAGGCAAACAGGGCCCCGAGGGAAATCATCGATAGAATCGAAAGGAGACCGACATGCTGCAAGTTCGCAAGAGCAACACCCGAGGCCATGCCGAACACGGCTGGCTGTCCTCGCGCCACACGTTCTCGTTCGCGCATTACCACGATCCCCACCACATGGGCTTCGGCCCACTGCGGGTGATCAACGAGGACCGCGTGCAGCCGTCCGAGGGCTTCGGTACGCACGGCCATCGCGACATGGAGATCGTCTCCTACGTCCTGTCCGGCGCGCTCGAACACAAGGACAGCATGGGTACCGGCTCGGTGCTGCATTACGGCGACGTCCAGCGCATGAGCGCCGGCAGCGGCGTGACGCACAGCGAGTTCAACCACTCCCACGAAGAGCCGGTGCACTTCCTGCAGATCTGGCTGTTCCCGGAGCGCAACGGCATCGAGCCGAGCTACGAGGAAAAGAACTTCACACCCGAGAGCAAGCGCAACCAACTGCGCCTGATCGCCTCCCCGGACGCGGCCGACGGCTCGCTTGCGATCCATCAGGACACACGCATCTTCGCCTCGATCCTGGATGGCGAGCAGCATCTCGAACATCGCCTGGCCAAAGGACGCGCCGCCTACGTACAGGTCGCACGCGGCAGCCTCGTCATCAACGGACAGCCACTGCAGCAAGGCGACGCCGCGCAGATCGTGGAGGAAGACAGCATCATCCTGTCCGATGGCAAGGACGCGGAAATCCTGCTGTTCGATCTGCCACTGCAGTGACCGGCACCTGATACCGCGCCAAAGCAGACAACCCGCCTTTCGGCGGGTTGTTTGTATCCAGCAGAAGCAAGTAGAGATTCATCATGCGCCACTTGCCACCTCGCCACTCCTGCTGGCACATGCCATTACCGCAGCGCCGAGCAATACCCCGGATCCCCAGAGCAAAATCCATCGGCGCCACAAACAAAAACGCCCGCAACTCACTGAGTTACGAGCGTTTCGATTTTGGCGGAGTGAGAGGGATTCGAACCCTCGATAGAGCTTTTGACCCTATACTCCCTTAGCAGGGGAGCCCCTTCAGCCGCTCGGGCATCACTCCGGAATTTCCGTCCCCGTCGCGATGATCGCTGCGGGGTGCGAAGAATACCGGTTAATGAGGGCTAACGTAAACCCTCATCGCAAAGATTATTCCTCGCTGTGGCCCGCACCATGCGATGTCGGCTCTTCGCCGCGCTGGATGCGCTGGTAAATCTCTTCGCGATGCACCGCGACATCCTTCGGCGCAGTGATGCCGATACGCACCTGGTTACCTTTGACGCCGAGCACGGTCACCGTCACCGAATCGCCAATCATCAAGGTTTCGCCGACACGGCGGGTCAGGATCAACATGGTAGTAGTTCTCCAGGAACTGGCAGGGGACTTTCCCGCCAGCTTCGGCACTCCAGACGGAGCACCCCACAGTAAGGGAAAAAGATCAGAAATGTTAACGGCATCACCCACCGCCCTTCAAGGCACGGCGGGCAAAACATTCAGGGGAGATGCTGCTTGACCCACTCAGCGACCCCGGCGAGGGTCGGGGCAAGGGCGGGCCCGTCCTCGCCACCACCCTGGGCGAGATCCGGGCGGCCGCCGCCCTTGCCCCCGATCTGACTGGCGACATGGGCGAGGAGTTCCCCCGCCTTGACCTTGCCTGTTGGGCTGCCATTCACGCCAGCAACCAGGGCGATCTTGCCGTCGACTGCACCGGCCAGCACGACCACCAGATCCGGCAACTGCTGCTTGAGACGATCAACCGCCTCGCGCAGCGCCTTGGCATCGAAGCCTTCCAGCCGCGTCGCCAATACCTTCACTCCGGCAACATCGACAGCCGAACCCGCCAGATCAACGGTAGCACCGGAGGCCAACTTGGCCTTCAGCGCTTCCAGCTCGCGCTCCAGCTTCTTCTGGCGCTCGCCGAGCTGACGAATCTTGTCGACCACATCCGTCGCGTTGCCGCCCAGCAGGCCTGCAGCCTCATGCAGGCACTGTTCCTCGGCAACCACATGATCCAGGGCGCCCTGCCCGGTCACCGCCTCGATGCGGCGCACGCCCGAGGACACGCCACCTTCGGAAACGATCTTGAACAGGCCGATATCGCCGGTGCGGCCGACGTGGGTACCGCCACACAGCTCGACCGATTCGCCCATCGTCACCACGCGCACGCGCTCACCGTACTTCTCGCCGAACAGTGCCATTGCACCGGCATCGAGCGCGGCCTGCATGTCCATCTGCTGGATGACCACGGCGTGGTTCGCGCGCACCTCGTCGTTGACTCTGCGCTCGACCTCGGCGAGATCAGCAGCCGCCACCGGCTGGAAGTGCGAGAAATCAAAGCGCAGGCGATCCGGTGCGACCAGCGAGCCCTTCTGCGCCACGTGGGTACCCAGCAGATCGCGCAGCGCGCCATGCAATAGGTGGGTAGCCGAGTGATTGAG
This sequence comes from Pseudomonas sp. GW821-FHT07E12, assembly GCF_058986605.1. NCBI lineage: Bacteria > Pseudomonadati > Pseudomonadota > Gammaproteobacteria > Pseudomonadales > Pseudomonadaceae > Pseudomonas > Pseudomonas sp. GW821-FHT07E12. The sequence goes on from NZ_JBYSVX010000005.1 coordinate 44,692, forward strand.
CACGATCGTGCCGCGCCGACTGCCATTGACGCTGCCTGACAGCACGTCGCCGATCTTCAGCGCGCCCTGCGCAATGCGACCGACATGGCCGTGGAACTGTCCGGCGAACTTCTGCGTGTCGGCCACGTCCAGATGCACGCCTGTCGCCACCAGAGTGCCGGTATCACCAACCTGACCACCGGATTCGGCATAGAACGGCGTGCGGTCGGTGAACACGATGACGTCATCCCCCGCCGATGCCGATTCCACGGGCCGACCATCGCGCAACAGCGCCACGATCTTCTGACCGTCGACCTGCAGCAGGTCATATCCCAGGAACACCGTCGGCGACAATGTCGAGACCAGTTCGGCCGGCAGCTGTACGCCACCGCCGAACTTGCCCGCCGCACGCGCGGTCTCGCGCTGGCGTTCCATGGCGGCATCGAAGCCCGCCATGTCCACGCTCATGCCACGTTCGCGCGCGATGTCCGCGGTGAGATCGACCGGGAAGCCGTAGGTGTCGTACAGACGGAACGCATCAGCACCGGGGATCATGCCGTCGGTGACCTTGGCGGCCACGTCGTCGAAGATCTTCATGCCGGCGTCTAGCGTCTCGGCAAAGCGCTCCTCCTCGGCCAGGAGCGCACGCTCCACCGTGTCGGCTGCGGCCGGCAGCTCCGGGTAGGCCTCGCCCATCAGCCCAACCAGCGTCGGCACCATCTTGCTGAAGAACGGCTGGCGCACGCCGAGCATCCAGCCGTGTCGCAGGGCGCGGCGGATGATCCGGCGCAACACATAGCCGCGCCCCTCGTTGGAAGGCAGCACGCCGTCGACGATCAGGAACGAGCAGGCGCGGATGTGATCGGCGATCACGCGCAACGACTTGTTCTCCAGATCGGAGGTACCGGTCAGCTCGGCCGCCTTGCGGACCAACACTGCGAACAGGTCGATCTCGTAGTTGCTGTGCACGTGCTGCAGGATCGCCGCCAGACGCTCCAGACCCATGCCCGTATCCACGCACGGCGCCGGTAGCGGCATCAGGGTGCCGTCGGGCTGGCGATCGAACTGCATGAACACCAGGTTCCAGATTTCGATGAAACGATCACCATCCTCGTCCGGCGAGCCTGGAGGACCACCGGCGATGTGGTCGCCATGGTCGTAGAAGATCTCGGTGCATGGACCACATGGACCGGTGTCGGCCATCTGCCAGAAGTTATCCGAAGCGTACGGCGCGCCCTTGTTGTCTCCGATGCGCACGATGCACTCGGCCGGCACGCCGATCATGTCGCGCCACAGCGCGTACGCCTCGTCATCGGTGTGATACACCGTGACCAGCAAGCGCTCGGCCGGCAGTTTCCAGACCTGGGTCAACAGCTCCCAGGCCCAGGCAATCGCTTCCTTCTTGAAGTAATCGCCGAACGACCAGTTGCCCAGCATCTCGAAGAAGGTGTGGTGGCGGGCGGTGTAGCCGACCTGATCCAGGTCGTTGTGCTTGCCGCCGGCACGCAGGCAGCGCTGGACGTCCGCCACGCGCACGTAGCTGCGCTTTTCTGCGCCCAGGAACACGTCCTTGAACTGCACCATGCCGGAATTGGTGAACAGCAGGGTCGGGTCGTTGCCCGGCACCAGTGGCGCCGACGGCACGATGGTATGGCCCTTGCCCTTGAAGAACTCAAGGAAGTCGCTGCGGATCTGAGAAGTGGTGAATTTGGCGGGTGCGTTCATGAGACTGGCAGTAGGCGGCATCGCCGAAGCGACGGCACTCCCGGCGGGAGCGCGAAATCGGAACAACCTAACCGCCAAGGGTATCAGGCCTTGCCTGTTCAGTCCCATGGACGCGTTTAGGTCCTCCGAAAACTGCCAACCAGCACCGCGTGAACGGCCAGGTCTATCTGGCGCAGATCACAACTCGAGCCTTGGCGCCCCCACTGAGCCAGCCACTCACTCGAGCATCTCGGCATCTCCCGGATCAAAGCGGGTCGCGGTACGGATGCAATCGCCATCGAAGCCACGGCGCGCCAGCAAATCAGCGGCTTTGCGCCGCTGGGCCAGATCGACCGGACCAGACTCGCCGAAGCGACGGCAGACCAGATCGCGGGCGTTCCGGCTCCAGTCTCCGTCGAACCCTGCCAGCGCAGCCGCTACCGCCTCGCTATCCAGGCCATGGGTGCCCAGCTCGGCGCGGATGTGCAGCGGCCCGTATCCGGTGGCCGCGCGACTGCGCACCAGCAACTCGGCGAAGCGGACATCGTCCTGCCACCCCTCTCCGGCCAGGCGCTCGACCGCGGCAGAAGCCGCTTCGGCCTCGACACCCCGCGCAAGCAGTTTGCGGGTCAGTTCCTTGCGTGAATGTTCGCGCCGGACCAGCAGCCCCAGGGCACGCTGAAGTGGCGTGGGCTCCGGTCTGGATTTGCGATTCGGCTTGTGGGTCATTGCAAGATCGTCAATACCAAGATCGTCAATACAGGGAAGGCCGCTCGGCATCATTTGCGCTTCATTACTTGCGCTTCGGAGCGGAACCGGATCGTTTGCTCGGTCCAGTCTTGGGTTTCGACGCTGGGGGTTTCGGCACCGGCAGCTCGGCAGCGGTGACCATCATCAGGCGGCGCAATAGACCAGGCTCATCCAGGGCCTCGTCGATCACGAACCAGAGCTTGGCCTCAGGATACGGCCGGCCCTCGAGCGCCTGGGGCAACAGCTTGCGGCCGGCTTCGGTCGGTTTGAGGAAGAGCGTGTTGTCGGCAGCTATGGCTACGAACTTCCCATCGCAATAAAAACCGTACTCACCGAACATCTTCCGGTGCGTCAGCCTCTCCGGCAGGCCCGCTTGTTCGAGCACATACTCGATGAAACCCTGATCCGTCGCCATCACGGCCCCTCACGACAATGCCGAGCCGGTCCGGCCCAGAGGTGCGCCATCCTTGGCACCTGCCCTCCTGGTCAGCATTCAAAAGTTGCCCCGGACGAGGAACGCCACTGACAGCATTCCCCGCCCGGAGCAGAAGACTCAATGGAACTCAGTCATCCTTGCCGTCGTCTTCCTCACGCGCGGCCTCGGCGGGCTGGAACTTGTCGCGCAGTTCGGCCTCGAGCTTGGCCGCCACCTGCGGGTTGTCGCGCAGGTAGCCGCGGGCGTTGTCCTTGCCCTGGCCGATGCGCTCGTCGCCGTAGCTGTACCAGGCACCCGCCTTCTCCACGAGCTTGGCTTCCACGCCCATGTCGATCAGCTCACCCTCGCGGCTGATGCCTTCGCCGTACAGGATCTCGGTGACGACCTGCTTGAACGGGGGCGCCAGCTTGTTCTTGACCACCTTGATCTTGGTCTGGTTGCCGATGATCTCGTCGCCCTTCTTGATCGAGCCGATGCGACGGATATCCAGGCGCACCGAGGCGTAGAACTTCAGCGCGTTGCCACCGGTGGTCACTTCCGGGCTCTGGCCCGGCATCATCACGCCGATCTTCATGCGCAGCTGGTTGATGAAGACCACCAAGGTGTTGGAACGCTTGATGTTGCCGGTCAGCTTGCGCAGCGCCTGGCTCATCAGACGCGCCTGCAGACCCGGCAGCTGATCGCCCATCTCGCCTTCGATTTCGGCCTTCGGGGTCAATGCCGCCACCGAGTCGATGACCACGATATCGACCGAGCCCGAGCGCACCAGCATGTCGGTGATCTCCAGCGCCTGCTCGCCGGTATCCGGCTGCGACAGCAGCAGATCGTCGACGTTGACGCCGAGCTTGGCAGCGTAGATCGGGTCGAGTGCGTGCTCGGCGTCGATGAAGGCTGCGGTACCCCCCTTCTTCTGGCACTCGGCGATCGCCTGCAGGGTCAGCGTGGTCTTGCCCGAGGATTCCGGGCCATAGATTTCCACCACCCGGCCCTTGGGCAGGCCGCCGATGCCCAGCGCGATGTCCAGCATCAGCGAGCCGGTCGGAATCACCTCGACCGCTTCGACGACGCGATCGCCCATGCGCATCACCGAGCCCTTGCCGAACTGCTTCTCGATCTGGCCCAGGGCGGCGGAAAGGGCGCGCTTCTTGTTCTCGTCCATCGGGTGGTTCCTCGTCAGTGAATTTGGAGTGGGATCAATCTAGCGTCGGTGTATCGCAGAAGCTGAGACTGTCTGCGATGCCCTCAAAATTAAGTGCGGTCGAACCTGCCCGGCAGCAGGACACACCGGTCGATCGCGTGAGAAAACCACGCATATCGACATCAGATGGCGCGCTCACCGGTTCGGCCTCAGCAGGCCGCAGTACAAGCCCTCGATCGCGAAATCCTGGTCCGGCAGCACCTCGATCGGGGCGTAGTCCGGATTGCGCGGCAGCAGGCGGATGCGGTCCTTGCCGATCTTCAGCAACTTGACGGTGATTTCCTCATCGATCCGCGCCACCACGATCTGCCCGGAATGGGCGTCACGGGTACGGTGCACGCCGATCAGGTCGCCGTCGAAGATGCCCTCGTCGCGCATCGAGTCGCCCTGCACCTTGAGCAGGTAATCCGGCGAAGGCGAGAACAGCACCCGATCCAGTACCAGGAAGTCGTCCGAACCGATGTCGGCGCCGATAGGCAGGCCGGCAGCGACCCGGCCCAGCACCGGCAAGCGCAGGACGTCGTCACGTGCCGCGACCGGCTCGTTCGCCGCTGTCGCGGCAGCGACCAGTCGGATACCGCGCGCCTGCCCAGGCACACGCCGGATCGCGCCTGCCTGCTCCAGCGCCTCCAGGTGGTACTGCGCGGCGCGCACCCCCTTGAAGCCGAAGGCGCGGGCGATTTCGGTCTGCGACGGCGGCACGCCGTCGGATTCGATGCGCTCGGCGATCATGGCCAGAATCGCCTGCTGGGTATCGGTCAGGTCCATGGTTAGTAGTATTACTACTAATTGAAGCCACTGCAAGCAGCAATCGATGCCGGCTCTTCGTAGGAGCGGCTTCAGCCGCGATGGGGCTTTCCCGGTAAAGCCTCATCGCGGCTGAAGCCGCCCCTGCGGGAGTCAGGTCAGTCCCTGCCGCTGCGCCAGATCGAGACCAGTATCCAGATGCCGCATAGCGCGGCACCAAGAAAGCCGGTCACGCCGATCACCAGCAGCCAGCGGCTGGAAATGCCGCCGACGCTGTTCATCACGATCGACGAACCGATCAGCAGCGCAGCGGTCACTATCCCCATCGTCAGCCGGTTGGCGGCGCGATTGATCTGTGCACCGAACGCCTTGAGCGACTGCGTTTCCACATGCAGCTGCAACCGCCCACGACGGGCCGCCTGCAACAAGCGTTTGAGATCACGCGGCAGATCGCCGATCAGGTCGATGGCGCCGCTCAGGGTGCGCCGGCCGCGTCGCAACACCTGCTTCGGCCCGAAACGCTGCAGCAGCGCCCGCTGCAGGAACGGGCGCGCCGCGCTGGCCATGTCGAAGTCGGGATCGAGCTGTCGACCCATCCCCTCCAGGCTGAGGAACGTCTTGATCATCAGCGCCAGGTCTGCCGGCAGGGTCAGTGCGTGCTCGCGCAGGATCGCAGTGACATCGCCCAGCATCGAGCCGATCCGCAGCTCCTTCAGCGGCACGCCACGGTACTGGTCCACGAAGGTGCCGATCTCCTGCTGCAGCCGCATCTCGTCCACTTCGAGTCCACCGGCCGCCCATTCCAGCAGCACATCGACCACGATCTCGGCATCGTGCTCGACCATGCCGTACAGCAGCTGCGCGACCTGCTGGCGCCGCTGCTCGGAGATACGACCAACCATGCCGAAGTCGATCATGCATATCCGGCCATCACGCATGTAGAAGATGTTGCCGGGGTGCGGATCGGCATGAAAACAGCCGTCTTCCAGCACCATCTTCAGCACGATGCCGGCGCCGAGCTGGGCCAGCCGTACGCGGTCGAGCCCGGCCGCATCCACCGCCGCCAGGTCGCGCCCGGGGATGCCATCGACAAAGTCCTGCACGTTGAGGCTTTCGCAGGTCCACTGCCAATGCACCGCAGGAATCAGGACATCGCCGTTTCCGGCGAAATTGGCGGCAATGCGCTCAGCATTGCGGCACTCGGCAGCGAAATCCAGCTCGCGTCGCAAGGACACGGTGAACTGATGGACCACTTCCTTCGGCCGGTAGCGCTGCAGATCCGGCGCGCGCGCCTCGACGATCTCGGCCAGCCGCGCCAGCAGGCGCAGGTCGGCCTCGACCACGTCGCGGATGCCGGGTCGACGCACCTTGAGCACCACCGGGCTGCCATCGTGCAGCCACGCCCGGTGGGTCTGCGCCAAAGAAGCCGCCGCCAGCGGCCGCTCGTCGAAGCGTGCGAACACCTGCTCCGGCGGTACGCCCAGATCGGCCAGAAGCTGGTCGCGGATCTGCTCGAACGGCAGCGCGGGCACTGCGTTCTGCAGCTCGGAAAGCTCGTCGGTCCACTCCGGCGGCAACAGGTCCACGCGCGTGGCCAGCACCTGACCCAGCTTGACGAAGGTCGGTCCGAGTTCCTCCATCGCGCGCCGCACCCGCACCGCCGCCGACATGCGCAGCATTCCCTCGGCGTTGTGCCAGTGCAGCAGCCGCCCTGTCCGTTCGAGCACATCGGCCATGCCGATGCGGCGCACGACATCGCCAAAACCGTAGCGAATCAGGACCGAGGCAATCTCCTGCAGACGCCCCAGGTCGCGCACGGTCCCGAGTGCATCCCACATCATGCCGCGCATGACGTCCTCCGTGACGGGAGCGGCGTATGTGTACTCACAACAACGCGCTCAGTCCGCGCAATGCCGCGGCGACCGTCTGCCGACGTACCGCGTCGCGGTCACCGTCGAAATGGAACGTTGCCGCGCCGGCGTAACCACCACGGTGCTTCCAACCGATCCAGACCGTACCGACCGGCTTGTCGATACTGCCACCGCCCGGACCGGCGATGCCGGTGACCGCCACCGCGATGCTCGCGCCTGAATTGGCCAGCGCACCGGACACCATCTCGATCACCGTCTCGCGACTGACCGCGCCATGTGTTTCCAGCGTCTGCGGGCGCACGCCGAGCAGCGCCTGCTTGGCCTCGTAGCTGTAGGCCGCCATGCCGCAGTCGAACCATGCCGAGGAACCGGCAACATCGGTCATCGCCTTGGCGATCCAGCCGCCGGTGCAACTTTCGGCCGTCACCAGATGCTCACGCCGCTCCAGCAGTTGCGCACCCAGCGCCTCGGAAAGCTCGCGCAGTTCGGAATCGGAAGGAATGGGCATGAGACGACAGGCCTGTGGATCAGGCCTGTTTGTAACCGAATTCGGGAGCCCTGTCTGCGCCGCATCGCAGGCCGGGGCGGCGCTCATACGCCCCGGCATTCATGCATCAATGGTCGTGATGCAGGTACGCCGCCTGTTTCGGCAGGCGCAGGCTGACCAGGAACGCCACCACCATCATCACCGTGACATACCAGAAGAATGCAGGTTCATAACCCAGCTGCTTCAAGCCCAGCGCCACGTACTCGGCCGACCCGCCGAAGATCGCGTTGCCGACCGCGTAGGCCAGGCCCACGCCGAGCGCGCGCACCTGCGGCGGGAACATCTCGGCCTTCACGATGCCGCTGATCGAGGTGTAGAAGCTGACGATCGTCAGCGCCACCACGATCAGCACGAAGGCAATGACCGGACTGGTGACGTGCTGCAGCGTGGTCAGGATCGGCACCGTCAGCAGCGCACCGAGCGCGCCGAACAGCAGCATGTTGTTGCGCCGACCGATGCGGTCGGACAGCATCCCGAACACCGGCTGCATGCACATGTACAAGAACAGCGCACCGGTCATCACGAAACTCGCGGTCTTGATCGGCAGGTGCACCGTGTTGACCAGAAATTTCTGCATGTAGGTGGTGAAGGTATAGAAGATCAGCGAACCGCCTGCGGTGTAACCAAGCACGGTGAAGAACGCTGCCTTGTGATCGCGGAACAGCGCACTGATCGAGCCGGCGTCCTTGTCCTTGCGCACATCTGCGCTCTGGGTCTCGCTGAGCGTACGCCGCAGCAGCACCGACACCACTGCCGCGAGCGCACCGATCACGAACGGCACCCGCCAGCCCCAGGCACGGATCTCCTGTTCGGACAGCAGCGCTTCGATCAGCACGATCACCAGCACGGCCAGAAGCTGGCCACCGATCAGCGTCACGTACTGGAACGAGGAGAAGAAGCCGCGTTGACCGCGCAGCGCTACCTCACTCATGTAAGTCGCGGTGGTGCCGTATTCGCCGCCGACCGACAAGCCCTGCAGCAGGCGCGCAGCCAGCAGCAGCACCGGTGCGAGCGCGCCGATCGCGGCGTAGGTCGGCAGGCAGGCGATCATCAGCGAGCCGGCGCACATCATCGTCACCGAGATCAGCATCGATGACTTGCGCCCGTAGCGATCGGCGACGCGTCCGAACAGCCAGCCCCCGATCGGGCGCATCAGGAACCCGGCGGCGAACACGCCGGCGGTATTCAGCAACTGCGCGGTGGGATCGCTCTTGGGAAAGAACTCGCCGGCGAAGTAGATCGCGCAGAACGCGTAGACGTAGAAATCGAACCACTCCACCAGGTTGCCCGAGGATGCCGCCATGATCGAGAACACCCGATGGCGTTTTTCCTGGGCGGTGTATTGGGGAAGCGCGGCAGTCTGCTGGTCTGACATGGGAAAGGACTCCGTGGTGTCCGGGGATATGCGCGGGAAGCGGTCACCGGACGGGTAAGACGGATGCACTGCATGGGCCGCATGCTCCGCGCACCCTTCCTTCATGTACACCCAACCGGATTAACACTTTGGTCTGACGGGCGCGGCAACTCCCTGACACGCCTACCATTCATCCTCTGCGTGCGGCAGCAAGGCACGGATCGGTTCACCATCACGGCCCGCCGCCAGACGTTCTGCCTCGGCCATCGGCAGGTCCACCTCGATCAGCCAGCCCTGCTCGTCGGCCTGCTCGCCACGCACCACGTCCAGCGCATGCAGCCGCGAGCGCAGCCGACCGGCCGAAGGTGACAGCCGCAGCGTGCCCTGCACGTGCTGCAGGTTGAGACGCCGGGCGAGCACATCGCGCAGCAGTTCCAGGCCTTCGCCATTGCGGGCGGAGATCCAGACCCGCTCGCGGCGCGCCTCGTCCGGGACGCCGTCCTGCGCGTCGTGACGTACTTCGGCACCTTCGATGCGGTCGATCTTGTTGAACACCAGCAACTGCGGCAGATCGCCGGCACCGACCGCCTGCAACACTTCGTCGACCTGGCGGATGCGGTCCTCGCGCAACGGATCGGCCGCATCGACGATGTGCAGCAGCATGTCCGCCTCGCGCGCTTCCGACAGGGTCGATCGGAACGCGGCCACCAGTTCATGCGGCAGATCGCGCACGAAGCCGACGGTATCGGCCAGCACCACATGACCGCCGGGCAGCGCGATACGGCGCACGGTCGGGTCCAGCGTGGCGAACAGTTGGTCGGCGGCGTAGGCCTCCGCGCCGGTCAGCGCGTTGAACAGTGTCGACTTGCCGGCATTGGTATAGCCGACCAGCGCCACCCGCGGCAGCTCGCTGCGCACGCGTGCACGGCGCATCTGGGTGCGCTGCACCTCGACTTTCTCCAACCGCTTCTGCAACTGCTCGACCCGCTTCTGCAACAGGCGGCGGTCGGTTTCGAGCTGGGTTTCACCCGGGCCACGCAGGCCGATCGAACCACCGCGCTGGCGCTCCAGGTGGGTCCAGCCACGCACCAGTCGCGTGGCCATATGGCGCAATTGCGCCAGCTCGACCTGCAGCTTGCCTTCATGGCTGCGTGCGCGCTGGGCGAAGATGTCCAGGATCAGCCCGGTGCGGTCGATCACGCGCCGCCCCAGGTACCGCTCCAGGTTGCGCTCCTGCACCGGCGAGAGCTGATGGTTCACCAGTATCAGGTCGGCGCCGGTGGCGTCGGCTGCAGCCTTGACCTCTTCCAGCTTGCCGCTGCCGATCAGCGTGGACGGATTCGGCCGGTCGATACGCGCGGTCAGGGTAGCGGCCACGCTCGCGCCGGCCGAACGTGCCAGGTCGGCAAACTCCTCCAGCACGTCTTCCTCGACCGGCCCGGCGTGGGGCTGGATCAACAGCGCGTGCTCGCCCTTGCGCGAACGGTCAAACACGCATCACTCCCATCTCACTCAACGTCGTCGCTTTCATCCTGCACGGAGCCATCAGCACCGGACTGCACATAGCCGCCACCCGGCCCCACGCGCACATTGCGCGCCGGCACCACGGTGGAAATGGCGTGCTTGTAGACCATCTGGCTGACGGTGTTGCGCAGCAGGACCACGAACTGGTCGAACGACTCGATCGTGCCCTGCAGCTTGATGCCGTTGACCAGGTACACGGATACCGGAACGCGCTCACGACGCAGTGCGTTCAGGAAAGGATCCTGCAAAGACTGTCCCTTGGACATCGAAGACTCCCGATTATTGATTGTTCTTATTGGGTTCCGGTCGACACCTGCTTTCCCCAGCCGGCTTCCGGACCCCGGATGTTACACGGGTGGCGGTCGGCTGGCAGTGACGCCGGCGGCAAGGAATGTCGCAATCGACGACTTCAAGCGACCGGCGTCACCTTCCGGATCGAACCAGCGTGCGTCCAGTTCTCCACGCAGCCAGGTCATCTGACGCTTGGCGAGCTGGCGCGTGGCCTGGATCGCACGCTCGCGAAACTCGGCTGCGCTGAAGCGTCCATCGAGGTGCTCCCAGGCCTGCCGATAGCCGACCGCGCGTACCGCCGGCAGGTCGAGCGGTTGCGTGACCCGCACCATCTCCGGCAAGGCCCGCAGCGCCTGTACCTCGTCAAGGAATCCCTCCGCCAGCATCAGGTCGAAGCGGCGCTCGATCCGCGCATGCAAGACCGCGCGTTCACGCGGCGCCAACACCAGCTTGAGCACTCGCAGCGGCAGGCGCGGTGGTGGTGGCATTGCCTGCCAGGTGCTGATCGGACGCCCGCTCAACCGATAGACCTCCAGCGCACGCTGGATACGTTGCGGATCTGTCGCATGGATGCGTGCGGCGGCAACCGGATCGATCGTTGCCAGTTCGGCATGCAGCGCCGACCAGCCACGCTCGGCGGCCTCGGTCGCCAGTTGCGCGCGTACCGCCGGATCGGCCTGCGGCATCTGCGACAGCCCGGTCAGCAGCGAGCGAAAGTACAAGCCGGTGCCGCCCGCCAGAATCGGCAGGCGTCCGCGCGCCACGATGTCGTCGATCGCGGCGCGCGCATCGCGGGCGAAGTCTGCGGCCGAATAAGGACACCAGGGATCACAGACATTGATCAGGTGATGCGGCACCGCTGCCAGCATCGCCGCATCCGGCTTGGCTGCACCGATGTCCAGGCCGCGATACACCAGCGCGGAATCGACACTGACGATCTCGCCATTCCAGCGTTGCGCAAGCTCCAACGCCGCCGCGGTCTTGCCGCTGGCGGTTGGCCCCATCAAAGCGATGGCGAGGGGACGCGTGTCGTGCATGCCGGGTTGCGCGTGGATGCCGTCAGTTCCGTGCCGTCGGCGCGATCATTCGTCGTCGGGCCAGCGAATGCCGGCAGACGGCGACGGCGCAGTCGCCGTCTTCGGCGGGAGCGCCGCCAGTATCTTCAGCGCATCCACGGTGGCGGCAACGTCGTGCACGCGCAGGATCCTGGCGCCGCCCTGAGCGGCGATCAGATGCGCCGCCACCGAGCCATGCACACGCTCGGCCGGCACTTCGCGACCGGTCAATTCGCCGATGCTGCGCTTGCGCGACAAACCGGCCAGGATCGGCAGACCGAAACCTGCGAACCGCTCCAACTCGGCCAACAGCTGCATGTTGTGCGCCGTGGTCTTGCCGAAACCGAAGCCCGGATCGACCACGATCCGGCGCTTGTCGATACCGGCCATCTCGGCGGCGAAGATGCGCTCGGCCAGAAACCGGTGCACCTCGGCCACCACGTCGTCGTAATGTGGCGCGGCCTGCATCGAGCGCGGCTCGCCCTGCATGTGCATCAGCACCACCGGGACGCGCAGCTCCGCTGCAGCCTCCAACGCGCCAGGCGCACCCAGCGCGCCGATGTCGTTGATCATGCCGGCACCGGCGGCAACCGCCGCACGCATCACCTCCGGCTTGAACGTGTCGATGCTGATCGGGACCGCCGTCTGCGCCGCCAGTCGCTCGATCACTGGCAGCACCCGGCGCAGTTCTTCTTCAATCGTGACCGGCTCGGCACCGGGCCGGGTCGATTCGCCGCCGATGTCCAGGATCGCCGCGCCCTCTTCCACCAGCTGCAGGCCATGTGCGACCGCGGCCTCCACGCTGTCGTGGCGCCCACCGTCGGAGAACGAATCCGGCGTCACGTTGACGATGCCCATCACCTGCGGGCGATCCAGCGCCAGGACGCGCCCACCACAGTCCAGCACCGGCCGGGTATCGAACATCACTTGTCCTTCTTCTGCATGCGGATCACCTTGATCACGCTCAACAGGCAACCCAGCGCGATACCCACGCCGGTACCGAGTATCAGATTGTCGGCCAGCAGCCCAACGGTCGCACCCACGCAGGTGCCGATGATGATTTCCAGCGTGTAGGACGGCGTTCCGGTGGACGGCGGCGACATGGCGACCTCGTGATACGTCTCGGCATATTTTCGCCGAGTGGCGTCGGATTGCCTAATCGGCGGTGAAACCCTTTCCCCAAAAGCGAAGGGCGCGCATTTGACTGCGCGCCCTTGCGTTCCTGCTCGACCCGCAGACTCAGGTCTGCTCGGCCGGGCCGGTGATCGGTGGCAGCGGACGCGGGTTGCCCTTGTCGTTGCCACCGTCCTTGCCGGTCTTGTTCCAGCCCATCGGCGGCGGCGGCTCGCGGCCTTCCATGATCGCGTCGATCTGCGGCACGTCGATGGTCTCGTACTCGAGCAGCAGCTTGGACATCGAATGCAGCTTGTCCAGGTTCTCGGTGAGGATTTCCTTGGTGCGGGCGTAGGCCCTGTCCAGGATCGAGCGCACGACCTCGTCGATCTTGCGCGCGGTCTCGTCGGAGACGTTCTTGTGCTGGGTCACCGAGCGGCCAAGGAACACCTCGTCCTCCTGCTCACCGTAGGCCACCGGGCCCATTTCGTCGGACAGGCCCCACTTGGTGACCATGTTGCGCGCCATCTTGGTGGCCCGCTCGATGTCGTTGGAGGCACCCGTGGTGACCTTGTCCTCACCGAAGATCAGCTCCTCGGCGACGCGGCCACCATACAGCGAGCACAACTGCGACTCGATCGCGACCCGGTTCATCGAATACTTGTCGCCTTCCGGCAGGTACATCGTCACGCCCAGCGCACGACCGCGCGGAATGATCGTGACCTTGTAGACCGGGTCGTGCTCGGGCACCAGACGACCGACGATGGCATGACCGGCCTCGTGGTAGGCGGTGAGGGTCTTCTCCTCCTCGCTCATTGCCATCGAACGGCGCTCGGCGCCCATCAGGATCTTGTCGCGGGCACGATCGAAGTGGTCCATGCGGACCTCCTTCTCGTTGCCACGCGCGGCGAACAGGGCAGCCTCGTTGCAGAGGTTGGCCAGATCGGCACCGGAGAAGCCCGGGGTACCGCGTGCAATCACCATCGGCTCGACGTCGTCGGCCAGCGGCAGCTTGCGCATGTGCACGCGCAGGATCTGCTCGCGGCCCCTCACGTCCGGCAGGCCGACCACGACCTGACGATCGAAACGACCCGGGCGCAGCAGCGCCGGATCCAGTACGTCCGGACGGTTGGTCGCGGCGATCACGATCACGCCCTCGCCCCCCTCGAAGCCGTCCATTTCGACCAGCAACTGGTTCAGGGTCTGCTCGCGCTCGTCATGACCGCCGCCCAGACCGGCACCACGATGACGACCGACCGCATCGATTTCGTCGATGAAGATGATGCACGGCGCATGCTTCTTGGCCTGCTCGAACATGTCGCGCACGCGGCTGGCGCCGACGCCGACGAACATTTCGACGAAGTCCGAGCCGGAGATCGAGAAGAACGGCACCTTGGCCTCGCCGGCGATGGCCTTGGCCAGCAGCGTCTTGCCGGTACCCGGCTGGCCGACCATCAGGATGCCGCGCGGGATCTTGCCGCCGAGCTTGGTGAACTTGGACGGATCGCGCAGGAAGTCGACCAGCTCGCCGACCTCTTCCTTGGCCTCGTCGCAGCCGGCCACGTCAGCGAAGGTGACCTTGATCTGGTCTTCGCCCTGCAGCTTGGCGCGTGACTTGCCGAACGACATCGCGCCCTTGGCACCGCCGCCACCGCCCTGCATCTGGCGCATGATGAACAGCCAGAAGCCGATGATCAGGATGACCGGCAGGAAGTTCAGCACGATCGACCAGAAGCTCGGGCCGCTGGCCGGCTTGGCGCGGGTCATCTCGACCTTCTTGGCATACAGCACGTCGACCAGCTTGTCGTCGCGCGGGCCGTAGACCGTGCCTTCGCTGCCGTCGTTGCGCTTGAAGCGGATGGCGTTGACCGCAAACCCGCTCTCATCGGTGAAATCCACCGACTTGACCCGGCCGTTGTCCACGTCTTCCAGGAACTGGGTATAGCTGATCGAGTCGTTTCCGGTCCCGGCCGCCATGCGCGGCGAGAAGCTCTGGAACACCACCATCAGCACGACGGCGACGACCACCCACAGCAGCAGATTCTTGGTCAAGTCGTTCATCCTCATTGGCTCCGGTGTCCCTCTTCTCTCGTTTTTCTAAGGATCATTTGGTTTTTGGGCAGCTTACTTGATCTGAGCACGCTTGCCCTGACCGAGGGCGTAAACCTCGGGCGAGCGCTTGCGCGACGCCTGCGGCTTGCGGATGGACACCTTCTCGTAGCGCCGGCGCATCTCGCGGATGTAATCGTCGGACCCGACGCCCTGGAACAGCTTGATCAGGAACGCCCCGCCCGGCTTCAAGTGGTTGTCGGCGAAATCCATCGCCAATTCAGCCAGATGCATCATCCGCGGCTGGTCGACCGCGTCCATTCCACTCTTATTGGGGGCCATGTCCGACAGCACAAGGTCTACCGGCTGGCCACCCAACATTTCCTCGAACTGGGATAGGACGGCCGCTTCCCTGAAGTCGCCGTGAAGAAACTCCACGCCCGCCAGCGGCGGCATCTCCAGGATGTCCAGCGCCAGTACCCGGCCGCGCTCGCCCATCTGCTTGCGGACCTGCTGCGACCAGCCCCCGGGAGCGGCGCCGAGGTCGACCACGACCATGTCCGGCTTCAGCAGGCGGTCGCGCTCGAGTACCTCCTCCAACTTGTAGGCCGCACGCGAGCGCATGCCCTCGGCCTGAGCCTTCTTCACGAAGGGGTCGGAGAAATGTTCCTTGAGCCAACGCTGGCTGCTCTTGCTGCGGGAGGACATTGGCTGGCGGGACCTGAGGGGGTGCCATGATACCCTGAACCCCCTTGGCTTCCCCTTTTCCTGCATGTCTATTGCTCTCACATCCGCCCAGACCCGTTTCCTTCGCGGCCAGGCCCACGACCTCAAGGCGCTGCTCCAGACCGGCAGCAAAGGGGTCACACCCGCGTTCCTGACGGAGCTGGACGAAGTACTGGAGCAGCACGAGCTGGTAAAGGTGAAGGTCGGCGCGGACGATCGCGAGGTACGCGACGCGATGATCGCCGATATCGTTGAAAAGACCGGCAGCGCGCTGGTCCAGCGGATCGGACACACCGCCATCCTGTATCGCCCGAGCAAGGAAAAGCGCCACATCGTCCTGCCGCGCGCCTGAGTCGCCCCATGCTGCTGAGCCAGGAACATCCCGACTACACCTACGCGCTGCGTTCGGCCGATGGCCATCACGCCAAGGTCAACGAGCAGGTCCTGCACCGGAGCTTCGTCATCGCCCCGGATACACTGATCGAGACGTGGACCGAGGCGACGGCCGCGACATTGACGGCCACCGACATGGCGCCGTTGCTTGCGCTGAACCCGGCGGTCGTCCTGCTGGGCACCGGCGACCGCCAGGTGTTTCCCGCCGCCGAAGTGATGGCGGCCTGCCTGACCCGCGGGGTCGGCATCGAGATCATGGACAACGCCGCCGCCGCACGCACCTACAACGTGCTGGCGGGTGAAGGCCGGCGTGTGGCAGCGGCGTTTCTGATCACGTCCTGAACGCAAGGGCGGGTGCGGCGTCCTCTCGACGCCGCTGCCAAGCTTCGGCAAATGCGCGCCAAGGGGGGTGCCTAGGTTGGGCCACCCCATCCCGAGCAGGCGCTCATGGCCCAGATTTTTCTGCATATCGGCGGCGAAAAGACCGGATCGACCTATCTGCAGCACTGGCTGCACCGCAACGCCGATCGCCTGTTGCGATACCACGGCGTGCTCTACCCCACCGGCAAACCCTTGTGTATACGGCGCGCGCACTTCCCGCTGGCCGCCTCACTGTTGCCTCCACACGCACGTGATTTTCTGCCATGGAACGATGCGGAAATCGCGCTCACGCTGTTCGCCGATCTGCAACGGCAGTTGCAGCGCAGCGGCGCCCATACCCTGGTACTGAGTGCGGAGCACTTCGCCTCGCGCCTGGACGTGGCCGCGATCCGGCAGCTGCGCCGCCTGCTCGGCGCGCACGAGGTGAAAGTGCAGCTGTATGCACGCTGGCAGGACGAAGTCGCGCTGAGCCGATACGGCACCGGGCTGCGCAATGGCGAACGCGGCGGTTTCCGGCCCGGCAGGATCACCCTGCAGGACCGCGCCTATAACCCCTGGCGTGTGGCCTGCGACTGGATTTCGGTGTTCGGCGAGGAACAGGTCAAGGTCAAAGGCTATGCGGAAGCCACGCGCACGGGCCTGGCCTGCGACCTGCTGGACAGCCTGCACCTGCCACGCGAGGGCGGCTGGGAGAACGTCGCGCGCGCCAATGAACGGCTCGATCGCAACGAGACACGCCTGCTGCAGATGCTCAACCGCTACCTGCCCACCTGGCAGGAGGCGCTGCTGGCAGGCACCCCGGAACAGCATCGCCGTTCGGTGCGGCTGCGTGATCTCGCCCTGCGCCACTATCGCGCCCGCTACTGTGATCGCGGCGCGCCACTGTCGAGCCTGTTGGCGCAACACGATCGCGAGCAATTGCTGGCCCGGTTCGCCGATGACAATGCACGGCTGGCGCGCCGCTTTTCGATCGCCCCTCGCACCACCGGCGATGACCATGCCGACGCCGAAGCCCCCGCTCCACTCTGCGACGAAACGCTTGCGCACCGCCTGCGCGAAATCCTGGATGATGCGGGCCTGTGCCTGACCGGCGAGAGGATCGTGCCGCGCTGGCCGGCAGGCCTGCATCGCCTGCGTGCGGCGTGGCGGCGGCACGTCCCCGTCACCCGGCCGACGCGCCGGTATGGCGGCGCGATGGGCCTCTCAGCGATCGCCTCCACCCTGACGTCGCTGACTTATTGCTGGTACTGAACCCATCCGCTGCATCCCAGGGGAAATCGCAGCGGGACGAGCCTCACGCCACCAAGCACTTGCCGGGACTTACTCGTCACATCGTGGCGAGGCTTACTTCTTCGGCAGGTACAGCACCGGATCGACGGGCTTGCCGTTGTAGCGGATCTCGAAGTGCAACATGTCGCGGGATGCGCCGCTTCGGCCCATCTCGGCAATCTGTTGTCCCGCCTTGACGCTCTGCCCTTCGTTGACCAGGCGCTTGCGGTTGTGGCCATAGGCCGACAACCACTGCTCGTTGTGCTTGATGATGATCAACTCACCGTAGCCCACCAGGCCGTTGCCCGAATACACCACCACGCCGTCGGCGGCCGCACGCACCGCCTGGCCGCTGGCCCCGGCGATGTCCACGCCCTGCTTGGTCGTCTCGCCCTGGACGAAACTGCCGACCACTACGCCGTCGGCCGGCCAGCGCCAGTTGATGCCGCTATTGACCGGCGCAACCACCGGAGCCGCCGGACGCGGCGCGGTGCTCGCCCCCGACGTGGCAGCCGGCCTGGTCGCGCTGGCAGCCCCTGCCGGGTACAGCCGCAATGTCTGGCCGGGATAGAGCGTGTCCGGCGAGGACAGGCCATTCCAGGCACTGAGATCCTGCGGGGTGATGCCGGTGCGGCGCGAGATCGCATACAGCGTGTCGCCACGCTGCACGGTCACCGTGGCCCCTGGCTTGGGGACGGAGGCCTTCGGTGCGCTCGACGCGCCCGTACGACCGCCCGCGTTGGGGGAACGCACCACCGTGGCGCTGCTGCAGGCTGCCAGCGCGCCGATCAGCAGGAGCGCCGCTGCATGCCGCATGTCCATGCCTAGCTTCTGTTTCATCCGAACTTCGCCCTCCATACCAGCCAGCCGGCCAAGCCGAGCAACACCGCGCTCGCAATCCACCCCAGCGGTTCGATCCAACGGTGCAGCGCCGCTTCCGCACGCGCGCCACCCAGCCGGATCGCCCCTGCCACCAGATACACCCGCTTGCCGCGTCCGACCAGCATGCTCGCCAGGAACGGCAGCATGGGTACACCGACCACACCGGAAGCCCAGGTGAAGATCTTCAACGGGATCGGGGTGAAGCCCGCCAGCACCAGCAGCCAGAACGCACGCCAGGGCGACTCGGCGACCACCTGACGCAGGTGCGCCACCTGCTCATCGATCTTCGCGCTCCAGCCCAGCCATTCGATCAGCGGTTGCGCAGCGGCAAATGCGAAATGTCCGAGCAGGTAGCCCACCACCGCACCACTCAGCGAACCCAGCAGGCTCAAGGTGGCGAACCACAACGCGCGGCGAGGTTGCGCCAGCGACATCGGCGCCAGCATCACTTCGGGCGGAACCGGGAAGATGAAGCCTTCCGCCAGACTCAATCCGGTCAGCAGGGCCGGCGCGCGGCGGTGGCGGGACCAGCGAATGGCCAGGTCGTACATCGGCCCGAATATCTTCATCAAGGATTTCCGTTGAGTTCAGTCCAGCATGCCCGACAACAGCGGCACGAACGTGACCGGCGCCAGAACTTGCTGCTCGATACTACCGTCCTCGCCCCGGCTGATCTGCACCAGCGACTGGGTGCTGGCACCGCCGACCGGTGCCACCAGACGGCCGCCCACGGCGAGCTGCTCGACCAGTGCATCCACCAGCGCGGGCGCCGCGGCAGTCACCACGATCGCATCGAAGGGACCGTGCTCGGGCCACCCGATACGACCGTCATCGTGTTTGCTGCGCACATTCATGCCGAGCTGGCGGAAGCGCTTGCGGGCCTGTCGCAACAGGTCGCCGATGCGTTCCACCGTGTAGACCTCCAGCCCCAGCGCAGCCAGGATCGCGCCCTGGTAGCCCGAACCGGTGCCGACTTCCAGCACCTTTTTCGGCGCGGCTTCCAACACGGCCTCGGTCATGCGCGCCACCACCCACGGCTGCGAAATGGTCTGGCCATGGCCGATCGGCAGCGCGGTGTCCTCATAAGCACGCGAGGCCAGCGCTTCGTCGATGAACAGATGCCTCGGCACGATCCGTACCGCATTGAGCACGGACTCGTTCTGGATGCCGGCTTCGCGCAGACGCTCGACCAGGCGGTCGCGCACGCGCTGCGAGGTCATGCCGATGCCGACCGCCTCGGGCTGCAGGCGCAACCGCGGCGTCATGCCGGCTCGTCCAGGGCCGCGGTCAAGCCGCCGACCCAGCTCGCCACCTTTTCCAGCGCCTGGTAGCGGGTCAGATCGACCTGGATCGGGGTGATCGAGATGTAGCCGGTGCGCACCGCATGAAAATCGGTACCGGGGCCGGCGTCCTGCTCGGGACCGGCCGGGCCGATCCAATAGACGGTGCGGCCGCGCGGATCGCTCTGCGGGATGCACGGCTCGGAGCGATGCCGATTGCCGAGGCGAGTGACCTCGAAACCGCGCACCTCGCTCCACGGCAAATCGGGCACGTTGATGTTGAGGATGGTGTCGGCCGGCAGCGGATCGGCCTTCAGGCGTTTGACGATCTCCACCGCGGCGCGCGCGGCGGTCTGGTAGTGGTGCGCCTCGTGGTT
Source organism: Pseudomonas sp. GW821-FHT07E12 (assembly GCF_058986605.1). NCBI lineage: Bacteria > Pseudomonadati > Pseudomonadota > Gammaproteobacteria > Pseudomonadales > Pseudomonadaceae > Pseudomonas > Pseudomonas sp. GW821-FHT07E12. The sequence continues at coordinate 64,618 of NZ_JBYSVX010000005.1, forward strand.
GCGGGTGACCAGCGACACCGCCACCGCCGGCAAGCCGAGGAAGCGCCCTTCCATCGCCGCCGATACCGTGCCCGAATAGATCACGTCATCGCCGAGGTTGGCGCTGTTGTTGATGCCCGACACCACGATGTCCGGCTCGTATTCGAGCATGCCGGTCAACGCCAGGTGCACGCAGTCGGTCGGCGTGCCGGCGACGCTGCAGGTGTAGTGGTCGATGCGCTTGGTGCGGATCGGCAGATCCAGCGTGAGCGAATTGCTGGCGCCGGAGCGATCGCGGTCGGGGGCCACCACGGTGACCTCATGACCTGCGCGACGCAGTTCCTCGGCCAGGATGTTGATGCCGGGTGCGTCGACGCCGTCGTCGTTGCTTACGAGTACTCGCATGGGACCCCTCGGAAAACATCCCCATGATACCGGATGCGCCTGGCCCCATCCGTGCGGTTGCATGGCAGATCAGTGACGCTACCCTGTACGCATGTCGCATCCAGAAGACGAAGACGATGCCGCGCTGTTCCGTGCCGCCATCGGTGACGTGAAGCCGATCCGCGCCCCCGCATCCGTCGCCAACGAAAAACCCAAACCGCGCCCACGTGCGCGCATGGCCGAACGCGACGAGGCCGAGGCACTTGGTGAATTCGCCCGGATGCTGCGCGATTCCGCACCGCTCGAAGCCGGCGACACCGCCAGCTACCGTCGTGACCATCTGCCGCCGCGGTTGTTCCAACGACTCAAGCGCGGCCAGTTCTCGATCCAGGACGAATTGGACCTGCATGGCGCGACCGCCGCGCAGGCGGAGGCAATGCTGCGGCAATTCCTGGGCGAGGCGCACGCACACGAGTACGGCTGCGTACGGATCATCCATGGCAAGGGCTTGCAGTCCGATGGCGGTGCGCCGGTGCTCAAGAACCTCGTCGATCGGATGCTGCGCCAGCGCAACGACGTGCTGGCCTTCCATTCCGCGCCGCCGGCACAGGGCGGTACTGGTGCGGTGCTGGTGTTGTTGAAGCCGGCCTAGGGTATTGCCCGCGTTTCGTCGTTCCCGCACAGGCGGGAACCCCGCGACTCCCACTCCAACCGTTCCCCTGTCCTCATTCCTGCGAACGCGGGGATGACGACGGAACCATTTAGGTGAACGGGATGCACTCAGAGCGAGTGCGCATCCTCAACGGCACCCAGCTCATGCAGCAACGCGGTGGCATAACTGCCCGGCGGCAGCGAGAACGTCAACTCCAGCACACTCGCTTCGCGCCAAGTCCAGGCCAGATCAGCCACCTGCAGCCGTAGCGAACGCCGCTCCTGCTTCAACTCGGCCTGCTCCAGACCCTGCCGTATCCTCCGCGAAACCTCATCGCCGAGCGCAGCCAGTTCGGTTTCGGCGGAGGCGGCGGTCGCACGCAGCTCACCCTCGCCCCAGAGCGGCCCGCTCGGATGGATGTCGAACGCGGCCAGCCGCTGCGCCAACACCTCGCTCCACGGCTCGGGGCCGAACACGCTGCGGCTGCCGGCGAGCATCCAGACTTCACCCTCCAGAGCGGCGTCCCAACTGCCCTGCGCAACACGCTGCGACAGCACCCGGTTGAACAACTCCGAGCGTGCCGCCGACAGCAGAATCGAGCGCTGCTCGCGCTTGACCCGACGCCCGCCGAACATTGCCAGTGCCTGTGCGACATTGCCGCCGCCACGACCGAAGCGTTGTTCGCCAAACCAATTGGGGATGCCACGCGCGGCTATCTGTTTGAGCCGCGCATCGATCTGCGCCTGATCGCCCTGCGCCTCGCGCAACACCAGGGTGAACCGGTTGCCGGCCAACGCGCCGCGCGGCAACTTGCGGTTGTGCCAGACGCTGTGGCGGACCTGCAGGCTCCCGTCCTGCAGTGTTTCCAGATCAGGCGCGACGCGACGCGGCAGGTGCACGCTGAAACGCTGCGTGGTGACGGCGTGGCGATCCTTCAGGCCTGCATAGCCGATACCGACCTCACCGATCCCGGCCCATTGAGCCAACCGTCGCGCGACCTCGGCGGTGTTGAGCCCGCGCTTCTCGACAGTCAGCAGCAGGTGTTCGCCCTCACCGTGCGGCTCGAATCCGTCGATCTCATCGACCTGGAAATCCTCGGCCTGCGTGCGGATGCGCGCACTGAGAACCGATGTGCCGAATGCACGCGGCAACGCCTCGCTCATGCCTTCACCAGCAGCACGATCGCCTGCGCCGCGATGCCTTCGCCGCGTCCGGTGAAACCAAGCTTCTCGCTGGTGGTGGCCTTGACGCTGATGCGATCTGGCTCGAGCGCCAGAACCTCAGCAATCCGCTCGCGCATCGTCAACGCATGCGGTCCCACCTTGGGGCGCTCACACACCACGGTGACGTCGGCATTACCCACCTGCCAGCCACGCTCGCGCAGCAGGCCATCGCAATGAGCAAGGAACTGCGTGCTGTCGGCACCCTTCCAGCGCTCATCGGAAGGCGGGAAATGCTGACCGATATCGCCCAGGGCCAGCGCCCCAAGCATCGCATCGCACAGTGCGTGCAGCACCACGTCGCCGTCGCTGTGGGCGAGCACGCCCTGACTGTGTGGCACGCGCACGCCACCGAGCATGATGTGGTCGCCCTCGCCGAAGGCATGTACGTCATAGCCCTGGCCAATGCGGAAATTCAACGCGGTCATGCAGTTACCTGTCAGAAACGGGGGCGGGTCAACCGCCACGCCGGGAAAGTTCGAATTCGAAGCGCGCCAGGTCGGCGGGCGTGGTGACCTTGAAGTTGCCCTCGGCGCCTTCAACCAGCAACGGCCGCAAGCCGAGCCGCTCCATCGCCATTGCTTCGTCGGTGACCTGCACGCCTGCCGCAGCAGCCTCCTGCAGGGCACGCACCAGTTGATGTCGACGAAACAGCTGCGGGGTGAACGCGCGCCACAGCCGCTCGCGTGGCTCGGTGATGTCGATGCCACCATCGTCGCCCGCACGCTTGAGCGTGTCGCGCACCGGCGCGGCGAGGATCGCACCAACCGGATCACCGCGACCGGTTTCCAGCAGCCGGTTCAGATCCTCGATCGCCAAGTTGGGTCGGGCAGCATCGTGCACCAGCACGAAGTCGTCGGAGCGCACCGTATCAGGCAGCGCGAGCAGACCCGCCAGCACCGAATCGGCGCGGCTGGCACCGCCTGTGCAGGTCAGCACCGGCTTGCCCGCCACCTCGCTCCAGCCAGGCCAGTCGGCATCGTCTTCGGAAATCGCCACCATCAACCCAGCCACCGCCGGATGCATGGCCAGCGCCTCAAGCGCATGTGCGATCAACGGCCGGCCGGCGGCGAGCAGGTACTGCTTGGGCATCGGCCCACCGAAACGGGTGCCACGGCCAGCGGCCGGGACCACCGCCCACACCGATGTCCTCATGGCTGTTCGCCAGGCGCAGGAGTAGCAGGCGCTGCGTCAGCGCTCGCCGGCGCGTGCGGAGCGGCGACCGGTGCATCCTCGACCACGCGATAGAACTTCTCGCCCGGCTTGATCATGCCCAGTTCGCTGCGCGCGCGCTCCTCGATGGCCGCCTCGCCTTCCTTCAGATCCTTGACCTCGGCAGCCAACGCCGCATTGCGCTGGCGCAGGCCTTCGTTGTCGCGCTTCTGATGCGCGACCTGGGCTTCCAGCATCATCACCTCGCCGGAATTACCCGTGCCGAACCAGAAGCGGTACTGCAGCAAAGCCAGCAGTACCGCCAGCACCAGCAGCAGCCAGCGCCAGTTGCGCACGACTCAGCGCTTGAGCGAGACGAACGCGTTACGGCCGGCGTAGCGCGCGTTGCTGCCGAGCGCTTCCTCGATACGCAGCAACTGGTTGTACTTGGCCACGCGATCGCTGCGGCACAGCGAGCCGGTCTTGATCTGGGTCGCGGTGGTCGCCACGGCGATGTCGGCGATCGTGGTGTCCTCGGTCTCGCCGGAACGGTGCGAAACGATCGCCGCGTAGTTGGCGTGGTGCGCCATCGCGATCGCTTCCAGCGTCTCGGTCAGCGTGCCGATCTGGTTGACCTTGATCAGGATCGCGTTGGCGGTGCCGGACTCGATGCCTTCCTTGAAGATCTTCGGGTTGGTCACGAACAGGTCGTCGCCGACCAGTTGCACCTTCTTGCCGATGCGATCGGTCAGCAGCTTCCAGCCGGCCCAGTCGTTCTCGGCCAGGCCATCTTCGATGCTGATGATCGGGTACTGGGCAGCCCAGTCAGACAGGAAGTCGACGAACTGCTCGGAGGTCAGGCGCTTGTTCTCGCCGACGAGGTTGTACTTGCCGTTCTCGTAGAACTCGCTGGAAGCCACGTCCAGGCCGAGCAGCACGTCTTCACCGGCGGTGTAACCAGCCTTGCCGATCGCTTCCAGGATCGTGTCCAGCGCTTCCACATTGCTGCGGAAGTCCGGAGCGAAACCACCCTCGTCGCCGACCGCCGTGCTCAGGCCGTGGCCCTTCAGCACCGACTTCAGCGAATGAAAGATCTCGGTGCCGGCGCGCAGCGCTTCGGAGAACGAGGTGAAGCCGACCGGCAGCACCATGAACTCCTGGAAGTCGACGTTGTTGTCGGCATGCGCACCGCCGTTGATGATGTTCATCATCGGCACCGGCAGCGCGATGTCCGATTCGGTGATCGTCGACAGGTACTGCCACAGCGACTGCTTCTTCGATGCCGCCACGGCATGCGCGGCGGCCAGCGACACGCCCAGCAGCGCGTTGGCGCCCAGGCGGCCCTTGTTCTCGGTGCCGTCCAGGTCGATCAGGCGGCGATCCAGGCCCTGCTGGTCGGCGGCATCAAAGCCCTTGACCGCACCGGCGATCGCGTCATTGACGTTCTCGACCGCCTTGCGCACGCCCTTGCCCAGGTAACGGGTCTTGTCGCCGTCGCGCAGTTCGACGGCCTCCTTGGTGCCGGTCGAGGCACCCGACGGCACCAGAGCGCGGCCGAACGAACCATCTTCCAGCGTAACTTCCGCTTCCAGAGTGGGATTGCCGCGGCTGTCGAGGATCTCGCGGGCGTGGATCTTGGCGATGTTGGTCATAGGTCCGATCGGTTGCCAGAAAAGGGGGAAACGCCGAAACGCCCGCGATTATCGCCGGCGTGCGCGCCAAAGCCAAATGCAAGCCGGCGTGCCGGGCATTCCGTGCAGGCATATGAACACGGATAAAAAAGGCCCGGAACCAACGGCTCCGGGCCTTTGATCACACAGCATGGCGCATCTCGTCAGGCAAACCGCTCGAAACCGTGCTTCTTGGTGACCGCATCCAGTTCCAGCAGCGTTTCCAGCAATGCTTCCATCTGATCCAGCGGCCATGCGTTGGGGCCATCGGACAGCGCCTTGGACGGATCCGGATGCGTTTCGGCGAACAGACCGGAGATACCCACCGCCACCGCGGCCTTGGCCAGCACCGGCACGAACTCGCGCTGACCACCGGAACTGCTGCCCTGCCCGCCCGGCAACTGCACCGAATGCGTCGCATCGAACACCACCGGACAACCGGTATCGCGCATCACCGCCAGCGAGCGCATGTCGCTGACCAGGTTGTTGTAACCGAAGCTGGCGCCGCGCTCGCAGACCATGATCTGCTCGTTGCCGGTCGACTTGGCCTTGTCCACCACCGGCTTCATGTCCCAGGGCGACAGGAACTGGCCCTTCTTGATGTTGACGGGCTTGCCGGCCGAGCAGACGTTCTTGATGAAGTCGGTCTGGCGCACCAGGAATGCCGGGGTCTGCAGCACGTCGACGACCGCGGCGACCTCGTTCATCGGGGTGTATTCGTGCACGTCGGTCAGCACCGGCACGCCGATCTGCTTCTTCACCGCCTCCAGCACTTTCAGGCCTTCTTCCAGGCCGGGGCCGCGGAAGCTGGTGCCCGAGGTGCGATTGGCCTTGTCGAAGCTGGACTTGAAGATGAAATTCACCCCGAGCTTGGAGGTGATTTCCTTCAGCGTGCCGGCAGTATCCAGCTGCAGCTGCATCGACTCGATCACGCAGGGACCGGCAATCAGGAACAGCGGCTGGTCGAGGCCGACTTCGAAACCACAGAGCTTCATCGAATCACCTGTCATCTAAAGCCCCTCTCCCGGCGGGAGAAGGGTTGGGGTGAGGGTAAGGGGCGAAGCCCCCGAGAAATTGGATACGTGAAGTTTCGCCCGTATCCTCATTCGCCCCTTCGGGACACCTGCTCCTTGGACGGAGCAGGCACCAAGGCCTTACGCCCGCGCTTCCTTCAAAAGCTTGCCGCCCGCCTTTTTCTCACGCGCAGCGCGGATGAAACCGACGAACAGCGCGTGACCATCACGTGGCGTGGACAGGAACTCCGGGTGCGCCTGGCAGGCCAGGAACCACGGATGCACCTCGCGCGGCAGCTCGACCATCTCCACCAGCGTGTCGTCCATCGACTTGGCGGCGACCACCAGACCGGCATCTTCCAGTTGGGTGCGGTAGCGATTGTTGAACTCGTAGCGGTGACGGTGGCGCTCGGACACCACGTCCTTGCCGTACAGCTCACGCGCCAGCGTGCCCGGCTTGAGGCGCTGCTCCTGCAGGCCCAGGCGCATGGTGCCGCCCAGATCGGACTTCTCGTCGCGCTTCTCGACTTCGCCACTGGCGGTGCGCCACTCGGTGATCAGGCCGATCACCGGGTTCGGCGACTGGCGGTCGTTCTCGGTGCTGTTGGCATCCTCCAGCCCGGCGACATGGCGGGCATAGTCCACCACCGCCGCCTGCATGCCGTAGCAGATGCCGAAGTACGGCACCCGATGCTCGCGTGCGTACTGCGAGGTCAGCACCTTGCCTTCGAAACCACGGTCGCCGAAGCCGCCCGGTACCAGGATGCCGTCGACATCGCGCAGCAGCGCCATGTCGGTGCCTTCCAGTTCCTGCGCCTCGATCCATTTCAGGTTGACCTTGGTGCGCTGGCGCAGACCGCCGTGCTTGAGCGCCTCGCCGACCGACTTGTAGGCGTCCTGGTGGTCGACGTACTTGCCGACCACGGCAACGGTGACTTCGTCGAGCGGATGCTTGACCGCATCCACCACCGCCGCCCATTCGGACAGATCGGCCGGACCGGCCTTGCCGCGCAGCTTGAACTGATCGATGACGATCTCGTCCAGGCCCTGGCGATGCAGTTCCAGCGGCATGCCGTACAGCACGTCGATGTCGGCGCAGCTGATCACCGCGCGCTCGGGAACGTTGGTGAACAGCGCGATCTTGCGGCGCTCGGAGTCGGGGATGGCCTGCTCCGACCGGCACAGCAGCACGTCCGGCTGGATGCCGATCGAGCGCAGTTCCTTGACCGAGTGCTGGGTCGGCTTGGTCTTCAGCTCACCGGCCGCGGCGATGTACGGCACCAGCGTCAGGTGCATGAACATCGCGCGCTCGGCGCCACGCTCGGTGCGGACCTGGCGGATCGCCTCCAGGAACGGCAGCGACTCGATATCGCCGACGGTGCCGCCGATTTCGACCAGCGCCACATCGAAGCCTTCGGTGGCCTCGTCGATGCAGCGACGGATCTCGTCGGTGATGTGCGGGATCACCTGCACGGTCGCGCCCAGGTAGTCGCCGCGGCGCTCCTTGCGGATCACGTTCTCGTAGATCCGGCCGGTGGTGACCGAATTCTTGCGACTCAGGCGCGTGCGCAGGAAGCGCTCGTAGTGCCCCAGGTCCAGGTCGGTCTCGGCACCGTCATCGGTGACATAGACCTCGCCGTGCTGGAACGGGCTCATCGTGCCCGGGTCGACGTTGATGTAGGGGTCCAGCTTCATCATCGTGACCTTCAGGCCACGTGCTTCGAGGATGGACGCAAGCGAAGCGGCCGCGATGCCCTTGCCAAGCGAGGACACCACGCCGCCGGTAACAAAAATAAGGGGGGTCATGATCGGGGACTCCCGGAAAGCCATAGTTTAACGGGTGGAGCCGGGATGCCCAAGCACCCCGACCGGTATTGACGCAAAAAAAGACGCCCCGGCCGGAGCCGGGGCGTCCGTGAAGCGATCAGGCCGGCGTCAGAACGAGGGCTTTCCTTCCTCTTCCTCGACGCGGCTGCTGAGCTTGCCATCCTTCTCGGCCTTGGATTTCTCCGCGGCGGCGGCGGCACGGCGCTGGGCCTTGCGCTCGGCCTCGCTCTGGGCCTTCTGGTCGGCCTGCTGCTGCGCGGCGGCACCCTGCTCCTTGGCCTGCGGCGGGGTCGCACTCTGCGCCAGCACCATCGGTACGGCAGCAATTGCCGCCAGCCCTGCCGCCAGCATCAGAACATTCTTGAGTTTCATCACTGCACCTCCGTATTCGGCCTGTCCCCGTAATGGGGGCGGCACCTCTGGAAATCCACGCCAGCCTAGTCCCTGGTGCCCCCATCGGCACTGAACGCGCGCCTGGTCGCGTGCAAAAAAACCTCCCAGACCGCACACTTGCGCGTCGTTTCACGCCGTCAGAGATGCATGAATACCCGCTATAACGCCGCCGATATCGAAGTCCTTTCCGGCCTGGATCCGGTCAAGCGCCGCCCCGGCATGTACACCGACACCACGCGCCCGAACCACCTGGCGCAGGAAGTCATCGACAACTCGGTGGACGAGGCCCTGGCCGGCCACGCGCGCCAGATCGAGGTCACGCTTTACAAGGACGGCAGCTGCGAGGTGTCCGACGACGGCCGTGGCATGCCGGTGGACCTGCACCCGGAGGAGAAGATCCCCGGCGTGGAGCTGATCCTTACCCGGCTGCATGCCGGCGGCAAGTTCAACAACCGCAACTACACCTTTTCCGGCGGCCTGCACGGCGTCGGCGTCAGCGTGGTCAACGCGCTGTCAAAACTGGTGGAAATCCACATCAAGCGTGAAGGCAGCGAGCATCGCATCACTTTCCGCGACGGTGACCGCGCCACCGCACTGGAAGTGGTCGGCACGGTCGGCAAGAAGAACACCGGCACGCGGCTGCGTTTCTGGCCGGATCCGAAGTATTTCGATACGCCCAAGATCAACCTGCGTTCGCTGCGCCACCTGCTGCGCGCCAAGGCGGTGCTGTGCCCCGGCCTGACCGTCAAGCTGTTCGATGAAGCCAGCGGCGAGAGCGACACCTGGTATTTCGAGGACGGCCTGCGCGATTACCTCAAGGGCGAGATGGCCGAGCGCGAGCTGCTGCCGGCCGACCTGTTCGTCGGCGCCCTGAAGAAGGACACCGAGATCGTGGACTGGGCCGTATCCTGGGTGCCGGAAGGCGAGCTGGTGCAGGAAAGCTACGTCAACCTGATCCCGACCGCCCAGCATGGCACCCACGTCAACGGCCTGCGCTCGGGCCTGACCGATGCGCTGCGCGAGTTCTGCGACTTCCGCAATTTGCTGCCGCGCGGCGTCAAGCTGGCGCCGGAGGATGTGTGGGACCGCGTCGCGTTCGTGCTGTCGCTGAAGATGACCGATCCGCAGTTCAGCGGCCAGACCAAGGAGCGGTTGTCCTCGCGCCAGGCCGCCGGCTTCATCGAGGGCGCCGCGCACGACGCTTTCAGCCTGTATCTCAACCAGAACGTCGAGATCGGCGAGAAGATCGCGCAGATCGCGATCGAGCGCGCCAGCGCGCGCCTGAAGACCGAGAAGCAGATCGTCCGCAAGAAGGTCACGCAGGGCCCGGCGCTGCCCGGCAAGCTGGCCGACTGCATCAGCCAGGACCTGTCACGCACCGAGCTGTTCCTGGTGGAGGGCGACTCAGCCGGCGGCAGCGCCAAGCAGGCACGCGACAAGGACTTCCAGGCGATCATGCCGCTGCGCGGCAAGATCCTGAACACCTGGGAAGTGTCTTCGGGCAGCGTGCTGGCCTCGGAGGAAGTGCACAACCTCGCCATCGCGATCGGCTGCGATCCGGGCAAGGACGACATCTCCGGGCTGCGCTACGGCAAGGTGGTGATCCTGGCCGACGCCGACTCGGACGGATTGCACATCGCCACGCTGCTGGCAGCGTTGTTCCTGAAGCATTTCCCGGCGCTGGTCGATGCCGGCCATGTGTTCGTGGCGATGCCGCCCCTGTTCCGCGTGGACCTGGGCAAGCAGGTGTTCTACGCGCTCGATGAGGAAGAAAAGCGCGTGCTGCTGGAAAAGATCCAGCGCGAGAAGCTCAAGGGCCAGGTCAGCGTGACCCGCTTCAAGGGCCTCGGCGAGATGAACCCGGTGCAGCTGCGCGAGTCGACCATCCATCCCGACACCCGTCGCCTGGTCCAGCTTACCGTCGACGATGGCGAGCAGACCCGCTCGTTGATGGACATGCTGCTGGCCAAGAAGCGTGCGGGAGACCGCAAGCAGTGGCTGGAAACCAAGGGCGATCTGGCTTCGCTCGAGGTCTGATCCGACGGTCGCCGCGACCGCATCGGGTCTTCAATACGGCCCGGTTGGTCGCGGCATCGCCCTGCCCCGGCAGGGCCACGATCACTGTCGCCGACGGCGGCGCGATATGCCCCGCCGTCGCTATCCGCTAACGACTCGAACGGATCACACTGACGACCGCTGTTACAGACGGTTCGACAGTAGGCGCGCGCTCAGCGCACGCCTTCCAGCACCTGCTCGGCTCCGGTCACCAACCCGCAGGCATGGTCCTGCAACTCCTCACCGCTGGCGGGGTTACCCGCCGCCAAGTCGTAGCGGGTTGCCAGCAGCGTGAAGCCGGGGCCGCCATCGGCCTCGTCGCGGCCCACCACCACCAGCGAGTAATGACTCAGATCGTCGCCCGCCGGAAGCGTCGCGGCGAGCAGTCGTATCGGATCCTGCGCGAGCGATTCACCCGGCAGGTCGCGGGCGAGATAGCGATGCCCTAGCAGCGGCTCCGGCAGCGGCTGCCATTGCGGGCCGATATCGCTGCGCAGGCGATCGAGCTGCGCACGCACGTCCGGCCTCACGCAATCGACATGGATGTGCAACTGCTCCTGCGAGCGCCCATGCGGGGAATTCAGCGCGAGGCTGGTGTATCGCCGGGGCAGCGGCTGTTCCAGCGCTGCAGCGACGAAGCTGCGCGCTTCCCAGGCGATCGCGAAATAATTCGGGGTCTGCGGCTGTTGCAGCCATGGGCTCTCGATGCCGCTGACCTTGTCGGCCGGGATCAGCAGGTACTGGAAATGTCCATGACTGTCTTTCAGCACCACCGACCGGCGCGCCGGATCGGTCCAGATCGCGACGCAATCCTGCGCCGGCTGCTGTCCCGCTGCGACCAGACATCGAGTGCTGACAATGCGCCACAGCGCATCCGGATCGGCTGCATGCCGCACCTTCGGCACGCTCACGCACGCAGCCAGCATCACCGCCACCGCCAGACCACCCCAACCCCACCATTTCGAACGCGACATCGCACCACGCATGCAAGACAGGCCAAAAGCCATGATAACGAGCACCGATGACACGCGATGTCAGGCATGGCTTTGTGCACATTCCGCACCCCGGCATGCGGCCTACCATCGGCCGATCCTCCCGAACCCCGGATGCATGGCATGAAGTCCGCGCTGTACGCCGTCGCCCTTGCAGCCTCGCTGCTGCTGGCGCCCCCTCCCGCCCTCGCCGACGACAAGCCAGCCGAGGACAAGAACGCCCCGCCGACGCCCGCGCCGCTGCCGGCCGATGCTTCGGTCCGTCAGTCCACTCGCGTGGAGGGCCGCACGCTCAGCTACACCGCCACCGTCGGCACACTGCCGGTGCGCGACGACCACGGCAAGACCATCGGCGAGGTGGTGTTCACCGCCTACACCGCCGACGGCAAGGACCGCCCGGTCACCTTCGCCCTCAACGGCGGCCCGGGCGCGGCCTCGGTCTATCTCAACCTTGGCGCGATCGGCCCCAAGGTGGTCGCGTTCGGCGCCGAAGGCGACAGCGCCTCCGCGCCGGCCACGCTGCGCGACAACCCCGGCACCTGGCTGGATTTCACCGATCTGGTGTTCATCGACCCGATCGGCACCGGCTTCAGCCGCTCGCTGATCGCCGAGGAGCAGGCCAAGAAGCAGTTCTACAACCCCAAGGCCGATGTCGAATACCTCTCGCGCACGATCTACGACTGGCTGCTGAAGAACCGCCGTCTGCAGTCGCGCAAGTATCTGGTAGGCGAAAGCTACGGCGGCTTCCGTGGTCCACGCATCACCCAGTACCTGCAGACCCGGCTGGGTGTGGCGATGAACGGCGTGGTGCTGGTCTCGCCGTACCTGAACCCGACACTGGAAGACAATCCGGACGTCTCGCCGCTGGCCTGGATGCTGACCCTGCCCTCGATCACCGCCGCGCACCTGGAACGCCAGGGCCAGCTCACCGACACGGCGATGAAGCAGGTCGTCGACTACACCCGCGGCGACTATGCGGTGGCGCTGATGAAGGGCCGTTCCGACTCGCAGGCCAACGAAGCGATGGTCCGCAAGGTCATCGACCTGACCGGTCTGGACCCGGCCTATGTGCGCCGCGCCGGCGGTCGTCTGGAAATCCAGGCGTATCTGCGCGAAGTGTTCCGCGACAAGGGCGAGCTGGGCAGTCGCTACGACTCCAACGTCACCGCGTTCGATCCGTTCCCGAACGATCCGGAACAGCGCGCCAACGATCCCCTGCTCGACAGCATCATTGCCCCAACCACCACCGCGATGGTCGATTTCGTCACCCGCGTGGTCGACTGGAAGGTCGATGCGCGCTACCAGGCGCTCAACTACGACGTGAACAAGCTGTGGGACTGGAACGACGAACTGCGCAAGGGCGCAGTGACGCAACTGCGTCAGGCGGTGGCGATCGATCCGCGACTGCGCGTGCTGATCGCACACGGCTGGAATGACCTGTCCTGCCCATTCATGGGCTCGGTGCTGACCGTCGATCAGATGCCGGCCATGGGCCAGGATCCCAACCGCGTCCAGGTCAGGGAGTACCCGGGAGGCCACATGTTCTACAACCGTCCCGACAGCCAGAGCACATTCCGGCATGACGTGCAGGCGATGTACGGCATGCACTGAGCGCAACGCGCGAACCGGGAATTCATGGAGCCGAACTCGCGCGGCTCAGACCTTCCCCATATAACTGCAACGCTTCCGGTAGAGCCGAGCCAGGCAAGCTCGGCTCTACGGAACGCCGCCTCAGGTCCAGCCGGCCATCTCGAACAACCGCAGGATCAGGTAGGCGACCACGCCGGCCGCCGGGATCGTCAGGATCCAGGCCCAGACGATCCGCTCGATCACCCCGAACTTCAACGAACGCGGGTTCTTGGCGAAGCCCACGCCCATGATCGCGGTGGAGATGCTGTGGGTGGTCGACACCGGCATGCCGAAGTGCGCGGCCACGGTCAGGATCGTCGCCGAGCTGGTCTCGGCCGCAAAACCGTGGATCGGATGCAGCTTGACCATCTTGTGGCCCAGCGTCTTGATGATCTTCCAGCCACCCGACGCAGTGCCGGCCGCCATCACCAACGCGCACGACAACACGATCCACATCGGGATGCCCTCGCCGGCATGCGCGCCCGGATGCAGGAAGCCCAGCCACTGCGGCAGGTCATCCAGCGCACCGACCGATTGCGCGCCGAGCAACGTCATCGCGATGATGCCCATGGTCTTCTGCGCATCGTTGTGCCCGTGCGCGTAACCCATGTACGCGGCCGAGGCGATCTGTGCCTTGCCGAAGAAGGCATTGACCCAGCGCGGCCGCGCCATGCGCCCGACCACACCGCCGATCCTGGCCATGCCGGCGATGATCGCCCACAGCAACATCATCACCAGGATGCCGAGGATGAAGCCTGCGATCGGCGAGCTGACCATCGGCACGAACACCTTCCACAACAGGCCCTTGTTCTTGGCCCAGTCGCCGACATTCTGCGACCAGATCAGCACGTCCCAGTTGTTGTGCGCGGCCGCCAGGCCGGCACCGCACAGGCCACCGATCAGTGCATGCGAGGACGAGGACGGCAGGCCTTTCCACCAGGTGATCAGGTTCCAGATGATCCCGCCCAGCAGCGCACACAGCACCACCTGTGGGGTCACCTCGATCACGTCGGCATCGAGCAGGCCGGACGAGATCGTCAGCGCCACCGCGGTACCGGTCAGCGCGCCGATCAGGTTCATGCCGGCCGCCAGCATCACCGCCCAGCCCGGCGAGAGCACCTTGGTCGCCACCACCGTGGCGATCGAGTTGGCGGTGTCGTGGAAGCCGTTGATGAACTCGAAGACGAAAGCGGCCAGGATCACCACAATGACCAAGCTCAGCATCGCGACGGCTCCCCGGCAGCGAGGCAAGAGACGTCGCCGCAAGCGCAAAAGACCCTCGGCATATCCATTACGAGTTCTTCAGCACGATCTGGTAGACCACCACGCCAGCCTCGCGGCAGCGGTCGATCGCCTTCTCCAGGATCTCGAAGAACTCCTTGAGCAGGAACATCTGCAGGTTGTCCAGGCGACCGGAATAGATGTCGCGGTACAGCTCCAGCATCAGCCGGTCGGCCTCGTTCTCCAGCATCCGCAGCTTGTCGTTGAGCGCGGTCATGCTGTCGATGTTCATCGCCGGCAGTTGCTGCACCATGTCCACCACCACCGAGGCGGCCTGCTCCAGCATCGCCGCGCGCGGAGCGAAGTCGATGTGGGCCAGGTGCTGGGTCGCCAGCGAATAGCGGTCGGCGAACTTCTCGACCTGCTTGGGGATCTTGTACAACGCCGAGCCCAGCGCCTCGATGTCCTCGCGCTCGATCGGGGTCATGAAGCTGTCGACCAGCGCCTGGCCGATCTTGTCCGAGGCGGCGCGCTCGCGCAGGCGCGCCAGCTTGAATGCGTCGAGCGCCGGCTGCCGGTCGGCATCGCGCATCATCGAATGCAAGGCTTTGGTACTGTCGTAGGCGGCCACGGCCGCTTCGTTCAACAGCGTATAGAACTGCTTGCCGGAACCGAAGATGGTCTGCAGAGAGAACATGCGTAAAGACGTATCCCGCCGTCGCGGAGGGACGGCACTGGGGCGGAATTATGACGGTTCGATGACCTTTCTGGGTATCCGCCGCCTTCACAGCCTCCGGCCCTGGCCGCTGCTGGCCGGGTTTTTGCTACCATGTCCCCTGCGCCCGATGGGCGCAGCCTATGGACGACGACCCTATATCCCCCTTCCGCGCCGCCGCGGTGCGCGCCGGACAGCGCTTCACGACGCCCTCCCCTTCACCAACCGGGGATGACGCCCGTGTTTGAACTCGCCATCGTAATTGCCCTGATTCTGGTCAACGGCTTCTTCGCCATGTCGGAGATGTCGCTGATGACGTCGCGCAAGAGCCGGCTCAAGCAGATGGCGCTGACCAGCAAGCGTGCCGCCAAGGCACTGGCGCTGGCCGAGAACCCCGAGAAATTCCTGTCCACGGTCCAGATCGGCATCACCCTGATCGGCATCCTGACCGGCGTGTTCGGCGGCGAGGCGATCGGTGCCGCGATCGGCGCCTGGCTGCAGAACGCAGCCCCCGTGCTGTCCGCCCATTCGGAATTGTTCGACAACACCTACGCGGCACTCATCGGCAAGGGGCTGGCGGTGGGGCTGATTACTTTCCTCACGCTGATCTTTGGCGAACTGGTGCCCAAGCGCCTGGCGCTGACGCGTTCGGAGACCATCGCCAGCTTCGTGTCCGTACCGATGTCCGGGCTCGCCTGGATTGCCGCACCGTTCGTCTGGGTATTGGCCCGCACGACCCGGTTGGTGCTGCGCCTGTTCGGCCTGGGCAAGGACGAATCGACCTCGGTGACCGAGGAAGAAATCCGCATGCTGGTGGCCGAGAGCCATGAAGCGGGCCTGATCGACACGCATGAGCGCGACATGATGAACCGCGTCATGCGCCTGGGCGATCGCACCGCCGACAGCCTGATGACGCCGCGCAACCGCATCGCCTGGCTGGATTTGAACGCGGCGCCGGAAAAGAACCTGGCGCTGATGCACGAGCACGAGTTCTCGCGTTATCCGGTCTATCGCGACAGCGACCAGGACATCGTCGGCGTGCTTGAGGTCAAATCGCTGGTCGCGCACCTGGAGAGCGGCTCGCGCAAGCTGTTCCAGAACCTGCGCGAAACCCTGTTCGTCTCCGAATCCACCCATGCGATGAAGCTGCTGGAGATCTTCCGCGAGGAACAGCAGTCGATGGCCCTGATCGTGGACGAATACGGCGAGATCCGTGGCCTGGTGACCATCAGCGACCTGATGGGCGCCGTGGTTGGCCGCCTGCAGGCAGTGGAGAACACCGACGAGGATGCGCTGGTGGTGATGCGCGAGGACGGCTCACTGCTGATCGACGGCTCGCTGCCGGTGGAAGAACTGCGCGAGGTGCTGGGCGGCGCCGAGCTGCCCAACGCGCAGGAAGGCGATTACCACACGCTCGCAGGCCTGTGCATCTACTACTTCGGCCGCATCCCGCATGCCGGCGAATACTTCGATTGGGCCGGCTGGCGCATCGAAATCGTTGATCTGGACGGCGCCCGCATCGACAAGCTGCTGCTGCGCCGCCTGCAGGAAGAAGAGAGCGATGACATCGTCGGATGATCGCAGCGCGGACGCGGAAGACCTCCGCTACCGCAACCACGGCCTTCGCACGCTGCTGGAGCACTTCACGATCGGCGACGACGAGACCGTGCTGACCCTGCGCAACATCCTGGCGACGCTGCAGCAGAGCGGCTTCGGAGTATTCCTGTTCGTGGCGGTGCTGCCGGCCTTCATCCCGATTCCCGGCGTCGGCGGCGCGGTCAGCGGCCCGCTGACGATCCTGATCGGGCTGCAGATGCTGTTCGGCCTGCGCAATCCGTGGCTGCCGCGCTTCATCGGCGAGCGCGGCCCGCGTCGCAGCACCACGCGCCGCTTCATGGGCAAGATCGCGCCGATGCTGCGCTGGCTGGACCGGCTGCTGAAACCCCGCCTGGGCCTGCTGCTGACGCCGCTGCCGGCACGCATGTTCACCGGGCTGCTGCTGGCGCTGACCGGCCTGTTGCTGGCGTTGCCGATCCCGTTCACCAACTACCTGTTCGGTGCGCTCCTGTTGCTGTTCGCGCTGGCACTGGTGGAACGCGATGGCATCCTGCTGCTCGGCTGCTGGATCGCTGCGGCGATCTGCGTGGTCGTGTTCGGCATCACGTCGGGCCAGCTCGTCAACATGTTCCACCACTGGTTCACCCAGCTCGCCTGAGTTCGTGGCCGGACCTCGCGCCGGCTCCAGCCACCTGCCCGGCCTTACGCCACGGCGACACCCCGTGCCTTCCAGGCCCGCGCTGCCAACTCGAACGAGTGCAGCCGTGCAGCGTGATCGTGGATGTTCGCGGTGATCATCAGCTCATCCGGGCGATGCCGCGCTACGAAGTCGGACAGGCCCTGCGCCACTTCCGTTTCGTCGCCGAGCACGGTGCAGGCCAACGCATTCTCGACCCCGAACTTTTCGTGCGGCTGCCAGTACGCCTCGATGTCCTCGATCGGGGGCGGGATCTTGCCCGGACGGCCACGCCGCAGATTGACGAACGCCTGCTGCTGGCTGGTGAACAAGCGCCGCGCTTCCTTGTCCGAGTCGGCCGCCACCACGTTCAATGCCAGCAACGCATACGACGCCTGCAGTCGTGCCGATGGTCGGAAATCGCGTCGATAGATCGCCAGCGCCTCATCCATCGCATCGGGCGCGAAGTGCGAGGCGAATGCGAATGGCAGCCCCAGCGCAGCGGCCAGGCGGGCACTGAACAGACTGGAGCCGAGCAACCACACCGGCACCTCGATGCCGGCGCCCGGCACCGCACGCACCAGTTGGCCGTCCACTGCCGGTTCGAAGTAGCGCAGCAGCTCAGCGACATCCTGCGGGAACTGGTCGGCACCGTCGAAGTAGCGGCGCAGCGCACGTGTGGTCGGCTGATCGGTACCGGGTGCGCGGCCCAGGCCCAGGTCGATGCGCCCCGGATACAACGAGGCCAGCGTGCCGAACTGTTCCGCCACCTGCAGCGGCGCGTGATTGGGCAGCATGATGCCGCCGGCGCCGACGCGGATCGTCTTCGTCCCGCCAGCAACATGACCAATCAACACGGCGGTCGCGGCGCTGGCAATGCCCGGCATGTTGTGGTGCTCGGCGAGCCAGTAGCGTTGGTACCCCCAGCGCTCCGCATGCTGCGCCAGATCGAGCATGTTGGCGAAGGCATGCGTGGTGTCGCCGCCCTCGCAGACGGGCGCCAGGTCGAGTACGGAAATCGGGATCATCGGCGGCATTCCAGACAGGATGCCTTCCGAGATGGGGCCGTCAGCCGGCAAAGCCAGCGATGCAGTGTCCGGCCGATGGCGCTACAGCGTTCCAGAACGCCCTGTGGGAGGGACTCTGGGTGGCCTCGGGCCATCAGTCCCGACGCTCCTCTGTGATCGGTGATCGGCCGTCGGGACTGATGGCCCGAGGCCACCCAGAGTCCCTCTCACAACAACGAGTGCGCGAGTGGCGGGTGCCGCTTCCACACCTATGCCGATCGAATGCAGATCGCGTTTTTGGATCCTTCCACAAACGAATCCCCGCCGAAGCGGGGATTCGAGTATTGACTCAGCGATGCGGCCCGCTGAGCAGCAGATCGGCAATGATGCCGGTGGTGATCGCAATCAGCACAAAATCGCCGTTGCGGTCACGTACCCAGCGATGACGGCGATCCGGCGGCGGTGGCAGATCGTAGCGACGGTAATCGTCAACCACATAGCGTGGGCCGTCGTAGCGATCGCCACGATGCCACTCGCGATCCGGACCTGCACCACGGTCACGCCGACCGTTGTCATCGTGATCGCGGCGCGGGCCACCATCATCGTCGCGATGATCGCGATGCGAACCACGGTCGTCATCGTCATAGCGGTAATCCTGCGCAAAAACCGGGGTCGCCACCGACAACGATGCGACGCCGAACAGCAACCAGGCAACAGACTTCTTGGTATTCATGTGGGGCTCCTCGTCAGACCACGGCAACGATGCTGCGACCCGGCAACTGAATGACAAGCCGCATTTTCCGGGCCTCCGGACTCCCTATTCAGGTTGGGTAGCGAGATGCGATCATTGCGTGCCGTTACCGGCAAGAAACCCGCATCATCGTGTCAACTGATGGCTCATTTGATACATCAAGATACGCATGCAGCGCTCGTCCGGCCGATCCAAGCGGCCATCCAGCGAACGCCGGACATTCAAAAGGGGAAATCGATGAAGAAAACCATGTTGTTCGCTGTTCTGGCGAGCTTGCTCTCGGCCTGTACCGTGGTCTCGCCCGAACCGGGCCAACAAGCCGTACTGGTCGACAAACCCGTGTTCTTCGGCAAGGGCGGCGTGCGCCTGGATGACGTGCGCGATGCGGGCCGCACCTATGCGTGGTGGACCACTTCGGCCACCTATGTGGACGTCACTCCGCAGACCGTGCAGGTCGCTTTCGACGACTTCTCGTCCAGCGACAACATCCTGCTGGACTTCTCCACCCAGATCCAATACCGGATCACCGCCCCGGCGCTGCTGCTGTCGCGGTTCGGCCCGGACTGGTTCAAGAACAACGTCGCCAGCCAATACGCAGCGATCGTGCGCGACCAGGTCAAGCGCTACGACATGACCCGGATGATGAGCGACCCGGACACCGCCGGGAAGATCGACGACGCAGTCACCGAGAACGTGCGCACGCTCGCCAAGGAGCAGGGCCTGCCGATCGAGATCCAGAACATCACCCTCGGCCGCGCCCGTCCCAACCCGGACGTGCTGCAGCAGATGAACCTCACCGCCGCCCAGCAGCAGCGCGTCAAGACCTTGGTCGAGGCCACCAACGCCGAACGCCAACGCGAGCAGGAACAGATCGCCAAGGCCGATGCCGACAACGCCTACCGCAACCGCATGGGCCTGACCCCGGAGCAATACCTGGCCAGCCAGATCGCCGAGGTCAACGCCGAAGCCTGCGCCAAGGCACAGGCGTGCTACATGGTGCCGTCGGGGACTTCGGTGATTGCGAAGTAATCCGCCCCACCATCAGCGTCAATAACCAGAATAATGCTGCCTTCAGCGCGGCGTTTCTGTCGCGGGCCAAGTCGCAAGACCGAAGTCACTCAAATGATCGAGTGCCCCCCCCTACTTGCCGCTCCAATAACTGAACCTGACCCTGAGGTATCCCCACGTTTTCCACCGCTGGATCAATAGCTTGCCGTTGATCTGATTGGAAACAAGTGCGCGCATGGCGCAGTCTTCAAGGTGACCAAACCAGAAAAGGACTGACAGCCATGCGCGCCAGCGAAGTATTGCAAAGGTGTCTTGCCGACGCACTGGGGCCGATGCATGCCCTGCGCGAGCGGGTTCTGTTACGTGCGGTGGAAGCATTGAGTGCCGGCTGGCGGCTGACCTTGATCGATATCACCCGTCGCTGGCCCGATGCCCAACGCGTGTGCGCACCGCTCAAGGCCCTGGATCGACTATTGAGCAACCGTCACCTTCAGCACGAATGCATAGGATTGCATCGGGCAATGGCCCGTTGGCTGTTGCGAGGTCCGCGCCCGTTGATCGTGATCGACTGGAGTGATCTGAAGGCGGATAAATCCTGGTGTTTGCTGCGAGCCGCGGTGCCGGTGGGCGGGCGAACATTGACGTTGCTGGACCGGGTTTATCCGGGACGCGAACAAGGATCGCCGCATGCAGAGCGGAAATTCCTGCAGCTATTGCACGAGCTGGTGCCGGCTGGCATGCGCCCGATCCTGATCACCGATGCCGGCTTACGCACGCCGTGGTTCAGGGCCGTGCAGGCGCTGGAATGGAGCTGGGTGGGGCGCTTGCACGGTACGACCTTGGTAAAAAACCTGCGAGCGTGGAAGACCGCGCAGATCAGTGGGTTTCCTGTCGCTGCTTGTGGGCGCTGGCACGACGACATCCACATGAGCTCCCGCCAATGCACATCAACCGCAGCGATCCGCTGGCCTGCCAATTGGTGATCCATGGAAAGCCACCGCGCGGACGCAAACATTACAACCGACGCTGTCGTACCGAAGTGACCCGTAGTTCACACAGCCGCAAGGCAGCCGCCAGTGAGCGCGAGCCCTGGCTGATCATCACCTCGCCGGATTTGGGGCAATCAGTCCACGCCAACGCGTCGGCCTTTATGCCCGCCGCATGCAGATTGAGGGCAGCTTCCGTGGCCTCAAATCGCATCGTTATGGCGCGGCCTTCGAGGACAGCCTGACCCGCCAGGGCCCAAGCCTGACCATCCTGCTGATGCTCAACACGCTGGCCAGCTTCGTATGCTGGTTGATGGACTTGAGTAGCCAACAGGCCGGACGTGACCAGTGGTTGGCCCCCTCAAGGGCAACCCGCAAGCTCTATTCCACACTCCGCATCGGACGAGAAGCGCTGCTCAGACGATGGCCGTTGCCCCCCATGTCGCAATGGCTGGCATTACTACGCACATTGCCTGAGCAGGTACATCGGGAGATGGTTCTATGCTGAAAAACGTGGGGATACCTCAGAACCTGACCCCGGTTTCGCGGGGACGACGCGTTCGCCGCCTGGCGAGGGGGCATGGGGGCAATGCCTGCGCCCCACCTATGGATACCCCTTCGGATTTTTCCAGTGATTCCGCTGACCTAGGCGACTTGACCGCGCTATACGTAGCAAGGGTCTTCTGACTACCGCTACCGAATCTCATCCGGTGATCCGCAAGGAAGCTAGGGTCCACAAATCACCCCACTTCCCCGCAAGCAGGCACTACAATCACGAAGTAGTGGCACGGCTCAAGGGAAACGGTCCGGCAGAAGATGACGGGGTGCAGTTCGTCCTTTCACGCTTTAGTCGTGCCAGAGGGAACGGACAAGGGTGCCCCCCTCATCGCCAGATTTTGAAGAGCAAAACACAAGTATGAACGAGCATCTGACTACCGAATCGCAACTTATCGCGGCGTCCGCTGCATTAGGGGCAGACACGGTATCTGGCCTGTCTCAAGATGAGGCCACGCTGCTCCGAACCGCACCTCCGTTGCCAAAGTCGGTGGTCTCAGAACTTCGGCGAATGATCCAAGGCGGCAAAGACCCGCTTGGCTCAGCATTCGGCACTATTCGCAGCTCCGCCGAACGCCGCACTTCGGGCGCCACTTACACGCCTCCTGAGATCGTCCGGGCAATGATGTCTTGGGCCAGCCAGCAAGATCGTCCAGACCGGGTTGTGGACCCAGGGATCGGCTCTGGCAGATTTCTCTCTGCTGCAGGCGAGGTCTTCAGCAAGGCTCAGCTCTTGGGCCGCGAACTGGATCCCCTTGCTGCGTTGATGGCCAGAGCCACGTTAGCTGCCAAAGGCTACGCAGCGAGGTCCAAGATCGAATTGGTTGACTATCGTCATCCAATTGAGGGAATTGATGGCAAAACCTTGTACGTTGGAAATCCACCGTACGTACGCCACCACCTCATTGACGCGACTTGGAAGCAGTGGCTGAGCGATGTGGCGCTCCGGTTCGGCATGAAGGCGAGCCAGCTCGCGGGGCTGCACGTTCACTTCTTTGCTGCGACCGTACTCCATGGTCGTTCTGGCGATTCCGGCGCGTTCATTACCGCAGCCGAATGGATGGACGTCAATTACGGACGCCTCGTGCGTGAGATGTTCCTAGGACCGCTAGGCGGCCAATCGATTGTTGTGATGGAACCGACCGCACAACCGTTCCCCGATGCAGCGACAACCGCCGCTATCACGACCTTCAAGATTGGTAGCAAGCCCACTTCGGTCAAGATCCGTCGTGTGAAACGCATGAAGGAGCTGACTGACCTGAGTGGTGGCCGCCAGGTTAAAAGAGAACGTTTGGAACTTGAAACGCGATGGTCGCGCCTATCGCACGCGAGCCGCGCTTGCCCCGAGGGGTATGTCGAGCTGGGAGAGCTTTGCCGTGTGCATCGCGGAACGGTCACGGGCGCAAACGCTGTATTCATTGCCGGGACCGATGCGCAGGACGTGCCTCAGCGCTTCAAGTTTCGCAGCATCACAAAAGCGCGCGAGATCATCGCGGCTGGTCGCGTACTCTCTGACTCATCGTACCTGCGTCAAGTTGTTGATCTTCCAGATGACCTGGATCAACTTGAACTCCAAGAGCGAACTGCTGTTGAGCACTTTCTCCGGACAGCGAAAGAAAAGGGGGCAGACCAAGGCTACGTGGCCAAGAATCGCAAAGCATGGTGGTCGGTAGGCTTGCGCTCAGCCGCGCCTATCTTGGCCACTTATATGGCTCGGAGTGCCCCGACGTTTGTACGAAACGTCGCTGAGGCTCGGCACATCAACATCGCTCATGGTCTCTACCCGCGTGAACCGCTCACCGAACATCAAATGCTTGCCTTGGTAGACCATCTCTCCTCAAAGACCAGCGTGCTTGACGGCCGGACATACGCTGGCGGCCTCACCAAGTTTGAACCTGGTGAGATGGAACGACTTCTCGTGCCCGCCCCCTCTTTGTTAGCGATGCCTGCCGCATGAAGCCAACGCCATTGTGGACCGCTGAAAAGCTTGAAGAACATCGACGGATTGCAACGGAACGCTTTCGGCGTACGCGCATGGAAGAGCCGCTTGAGCAGTACATTGAGAGCTTTGACGAATCGCAAGTTGCCGTCGAGGAGTTACTTGAGTTCACCCTAGATCTGACGGACCTTCAGAGCAACATTCTGGAGGTGTTAACTGCTCCCAAACTACTGGAAGCGTTTCGGTCGATGGCGGGACCTCCAGTATCGGAGGATGATTTAAAGGTAGTTGCCGAAGCTACTTTCAGCCGAAAGAGACTCGCAACTGATCCCGCGCTGGTTTCCAGAATTCGACAGGTTATCCTGAGCGGATTAGATCGACGACGGTTTCCCTGGGTGATCGAGGGTCGCGAACCTACTGAAATTGAGCGCCATGCCGCAATAATCGCATCAGCTGCTCTTTTGGCGACTCGACAGTCTCAAACGCAGCGACGTAGCGACGGAAAGCGAGAGCAGGAAGCAGCCCTACATGCCGCATTGCTCGCGAACGGGTTCGTCCAGGTGCCGACTCGATCCGTAAAGGTTCTTAACGATGCGCCTCGACCAGGCGAATTCTGCGCCGAGTCTGAACTCGGCACTCGGAAAGCCGACGTTCTCATCGGACTGCCGGACCGCAGAATCATGCCAGTAGAGTGCAAGGTCTCCAACTCATCGACCAACTCTGTAAAACGACTAAACAACGACGCAGCCGTCAAAGCCGAAACTTGGAAGAAGGACTTTGGCCTGCTACAGGTAGTACCGGCCGCCGTACTTGGTGGCGTCTACAAGCTCCGGAATCTTGAGGATGCGCAATCGAGGGGCCTAACCCTATTCTGGGAGCATCAGCTCCATGAATTGACCGACTGGATCAATGCCTGCTGACGCAGGTTACTCATTATCCTCAAAATCCATTGAAGGCCCGTGCGTAGTCGCGTCGATGAGCCGCAGAGCTTTGCGTGCAGCGGTATGCGCATTGCTCAACGTCGGATCCATGCAGACGGCTGCCAAGAATGCGACGTCGTTTGGACTCGTGGTAGAGCACGCGAGCATGCGCGCCCAATAGGCGCGACTATCGGCCGCGCCACGACCTGGTACCGGGTCAGCTTCGAGAGCCGCCCAAGCCTCCCCTGCTGTGCCAAAACCAGTACTTAGATCCAAGACGGCTTCACGTGCTCTCTCTGTGATAGACCTCCTCCCCGAATTGATAGCTCGCTCGACTGCGTCGGGCAACGACGCTGCCGCGTCTGCTGCTGTAGTGCTGCGATTCTTACATTCAATAAACAATGGATGATTGGCAGGAAGAGGCCTGGACCTCTCAATTGCGTTGATTCCGACTACGGCTTCTTCAGTTATCTTCTGCGTCAACGTGCCACGCTGCCCCACTCGAGCAGCCCGCTGCAATTGCGTGCGCAACTGACCCAAGTCCTGTACGCGCCGAACCAAGAACCAGTAAGGCCAAGGGGTTCCATTTCGCAAACCTAGCGCGCTAGCGATGAAGGCCCACGCCTTATGCGCGGTAAGCACGCTACCTCCAAATGCCTCTTCAAGCTGCCTTTCCGGCATCGCGAACAAACTAGCTATGATCCGATCAGGTGGAAGGTGGAGGGTGTTCTGGTTGAGCCTACCGTTAGCGTTCGCTATGTCACCACCGATCTGATCGGCGATGTTCGTAAACTCAGATCGAAGCGACTGCAGCTCTACTGGCAGAGCGGCTGGAGAGCGGGAGACGGAGACATTGATTGCTCGGCCGCCGCCAGTCAGTCTCGAAAAACGCGCCGGCTGCGCGGCCTGAAGTGTCGTCATCAAAACGCTGACGTCTCGGTCGGTTGGGACTACCATCACTCGCTCGAAAGCTTCAAGCCAATCTGGCGCATCCGCCGGAACCTCGGGTAGCACCAGAAAAAGCTGACGGAGTATTGCGCCCTTTTGAGGTGCTGTCTCAGCACTTGCGAGTCGTGCTACTAGTTCGTCAAGTATGAGATAAGGTTCGGTTGGCGTCTCCGGCATGCTAGGCATCGCAGAGATATAGGGCTTGATCTTCGCTGATTTTCCCAGAAGCGAGATGAAGCCATGAACAGTTCTCACAGAGTGCAGGACCACCTCCCTGCTTACACCGAGCCCACCATGAAGCGCCCCCGCTCGTTGAGCGGTTAACAGGGTGAACCTCTCCAAATAGCTCAGCAGATCCTGACGATGCCGTGCGACGTCCTGAAGACCTGCTGTTAGAAATGCAGCCCTAGCCACAGGCGGGGCCGTGAGAATTCTACGAACATCACTCAGCACATGCCCTGCAGTTTTGAATTTCCCATCCGGCGTAAGAGCTGCAGAATCGCCGTCCACCTGAATCAGAATTGCGGATAGCACTTGCTCTGCTGCAACCCCCGTCATGCCTACGACCGTGGCGAAGGCGGAGTCAGCTGACTTCGGTGTATGGCGAACAGGCGCCGCCGCCGCAGTCATCGCTAGCGACAAGCTGTCCAAAGCGGCCTCTAACAGGCGAACCGCACTACGGGTCAAAAACTGCGGCACGAACCAGCCCCCTCACCGCTCATAAGCACGCTCCCTGCCCATCCCCCCGTAGGGTGTAGAAGTTCAGGCTAGCCGATTAAGCACGTGAGGGCGATGACAGCCATTGCCGGTACGGGAGGGTATAAGGCGCGTCGAGCACAGCGCAGCAGGGTACCAAACGGCCGAGAGACAGTGGGGGGGGCGTTATCAGACAAACATCCATTCGGACTTTGCACACCCGCCAGGGTGACCTAGCGGCCTAGCCTAGATCGGAAGCAATTGGATCCATAACGCGTTGTTTTATAAACCATTTTCGACATTGGCGGAGAGAGTGGGATTCGAACCCACGGAAGGTTTGACCCTTCGCCGGTTTTCAAGACCGGTGCCTTAAACCGCTCGGCCATCTCTCCGTTCGTGCCGCATTTGCGACCGCGCCGGTCGCGTTGGGCGCCACGTTGCATGGCACCCGGTGCTTCGCCGGGCGGGCATTCTCGCATGCCCGGCGCGGTTTTGCTCAACCTACTTCGGCTGTCACCAGGCTGCGTTCGCTGGCCTGCTTGAGCTTGGCCCTCACTTCATCGCAGTTGCCGCCGCAATCCAGGCGCGAGCGCTCGATTTCGCGCGGCAGGCGTTCGGCAAGGAAGTCGATGAACATCCGTACCGCCGGCAGCAGGCCGCGGCGCGAGGCGAACACGGCGTGGCAGATGCCTTGCGGCAGTGACCAGTCCGGCAGCACCACTTCGAGCTCGCCGGCGCGCACGGCTTCGGCGCAGACGGTCTCCGGCAGCATGGTGATGCCGAATCCGTCGCGGGCCATTGCCTGCAACAGCGGGAAATCGAAACCGGCCACGCGTGGCTGCAGATCGACCCGGCGCATCTCGCCATTGGGGCCGTGCAGTTCCCAGCGTTGATGCACCTCGTCCTCGCTGATGCTCATCGTGGTGTGGTGAGCCAGGTCCTCCGGCGTCTTCGGGCGGCCGGCGCGGTCGAGATACTTCGGGCTGGCGACCAGCAGTTCCTGCACATGGCCGAAGCTGCGCATCACCAGACTGCCATCATCGTCCAGCCGTGAGCGCACGCGCAGGGCCACATCGTAGCCCTCGTTGATCACATCGACGCGGCGGTTGCTGATGTTCAACTGCAGCCGCACCTTCGGGTACTTGTTGAGGAACTCCGGCAGCAGCTTGGGCAACTGGATCTGCGCCAGCGACACCGGCACGCTCACCCGCACCAAGCCACGTGGTTCGGCGCTCAGCCGGTCCACCACCTCGCGCGCGGCCTGCGCCTCGGCCAGCATGGTCTGGGCGTGGCGATGCACACTCGTGCCGACATCGGTGACCGCGAAGCGACGAGTGGAACGCTGCAGCAGGCGCACGCCCAGATCGGTCTCCAGCTGGCTGATGCGTCGGCTCAGGCGCGACTTGGGGATGCCCAGCGCGCGTTCCGCCGCGGCGAAACCGCCGTGATCAACCACCATTGCGAAGTAGTACAAGTCATTCAGGTCGTGCATGACGGCATCACCAATAGAACGATGCCCGCCATTAAATCTAATTAATCCCACCAAGGCAACGATCAGTTTGCCACTGGTTCAGCCGCCATGCCTCAAACCTCGCCTATTCAGGCATTAAGCGTCCGCAGCAGCATCGCAGCGACCAATCCGGCCATCAGCACCAGCACACCGCCAGTCAGCCGCTCCAGCCACGGCAAGACGGCGACGAAGCGACGCAACACCGCGCTATGCCCGATCAACCCGGCGACCAGCAGATCCCACAACAGCACGATCGCGAACATCCAGACGCCATAGGCCAGGTCTAGCCCAGGCGAGCGGACCGGTCCGAGTACCGCCACCAGACTGGTGTAGAACAGCGCATTCTTGGGATTCAGCAGCGCCGACAGCAGCCCCATCAGCAACGCGACGCCTGGTGCGGGTGCGTTTCCACGCATCTGTCCGCCCAGTTGCATCGCACCTTGCCCGGCGTGGCGCAGAAACAGCACGCCCAACCAGAGCAGGTAGCACGCGCCGGCAATCTGCAATGCCAGGAATGCCGGACTGCCTTCGCTCAACAGGCGAGACCCGCCAAAGGCCATCGCGATGAACACCGCGTTGCCGATCGCAATACCAAGACAGACGGCGGCAGCTGAACGCCATCCGCCTGCCAACGCGGTGCGGGCGATCAGGAAGAAGTCCGGCCCCGGCGACAGCAAGGCCAGGAAATGCGCAGTAGCGACCAGCAGGAATTGCGACATGGCACGTGGGCGATGAAGGCGGTCACGCAGCCTGCTCCGGCATCGACCGTCAGGTATTGAACGAAATTGCAGCGCCGCCGTGTCGTCCCGTCATATCCACCCGGCTACAAACCTGCGAAGAGCCCTCACGCCCGATAGCGACCAGGCGTCAGTCCGACATGCGCCTTGAATACACGCTGGAAATGGCTCTGGTCGGCGAAACCCAACCGATACGCGACTTCAGCCAACTCCGCGCCCTCTCGCAGCAGCAGGCGCGCGCGGTTGACGCGATGATTGAGCTGCCAGGCATGCGGAGTCAGACCGGTAGCGGCACGAAACCCGCGGATCAGCTGATAGCGCCCGCAACCGGCCAGGGCCGCCAGCTCGCTCAACGTCGCCGGCGTGGCGACATCATCGGCCAGGCGTTCGAATACCGATCGCAGTGCCTCCACCGGTGTGGCGGCACCACCATCCAACGCATCGCCCTCACCCAGATCGCTGCGCCCGAAGAACTCGATCAGCGCCGCTTCCTTGTCCTCGATGCTGGCGTTTCCGAACAGGCGGGCGTTGAGCGCGCAGAAATCCCGGTAAAGCCATGGCTCGGAACGTACCCGCACCGGCTCATCGGCCGACATCGCAGTACCCACGTATTCGCCGCGCAACTGATGCAGCCAGTCCGCCTCGACGTGCAGCATCTGGTAGCTCCATGCCGATCCCGGCAGCGGATTGCAGGCGTGCACCCGCTGCGCCGGGACGAACACCAGCATGCCCGGAGCAAGTGCGACCTCACCCTCACCCGCGCCGCGAAAACGGCTGCCGCCGGCATCGACGGCACCGACGGAAAACGTGGGATGGCTATGCGCCCGATAGCAGGCGCGGCTGTGGCACGCGCGCCGGGTTTCGACGAAGGGCAGACGTGGATCGCGCCAGAAATCGGTGGCGCTCATGGCGCTACGAGAGAAACGAACTCAGCCAATCCGCTCGACGCCGCCCATGTACGGACGCAGCGCCTCGGGCACGTCGATCGAGCCATCGGCGTTCTGGTAGTTCTCCATCACCGCGATCATCGCGCGGCCGACCGCCACGCCCGAACCGTTGAGCGTATGCACCAGCTCCGGCTTGCCGGTGGCCGGGTTGCGCCAGCGCGCCTGCATGCGGCGGGCCTGGAAATCACCGCAGTTGGAGCACGAGGAAATCTCTCGGTAGGTGTCCTGCGACGGCAACCAGACTTCCAGGTCATAGGTCTTGCGCGCGGCGAAGCCCATGTCGCCGGTGCACAGCAGCACCTTGCGGTACGGCAGGCCGAGCTTCTGCAGCACGGCCTCGGCGCAGCCGGTCATGCGCTGGTGCTCTGCATCGCTATCCTCCGGCTTGCTGATGCTGACCAGCTCGACCTTTTCGAACTGGTGCTGACGGATCATGCCGCGGGTGTCGCGACCACCGCTGCCGGCCTCGGAACGGAAGCACATCGAATGCGCGGTCATGCGCAGCGGCAGGCGCTCGGCTTCGACGATCTCGTCGCGCACGATGTTGGTCAACGGCACTTCCGAGGTCGGGATCAGATAGCGCTTGTGCTCGCCTAGCTGAGTGGCGAACAGGTCTTCCTCGAACTTCGGCAACTGGCCGGTGCCGGCCATGCTCTCGGCATTGACGATCACCGGTACGTTGGTTTCCTCGTAGCCATGCTCACCGGCGTGCAGGTCGAGCATGAACTGCGCCAGCGCACGATGCAGGCGCGCGATCGGCCCGCGCAGCACGGTGAAGCGTGCGCCGGACAGCTTGGCGGCGGTCTCGCCGTCCAGCCAACCATTGCGGGCACCCAGCTCGACGTGATCCTTGACCGCGAAATCGAAGCCACGCGGCGTGCCCCAGCGCGAAACCTCGACGTTGTCGGCCTCGTCCTTGCCGGCCGGTACATCGTCGGCCGGCAGGTTCGGGATGCCCTGCGCGACGGCTTCCAGCTCGCCGCGAATACGCTCCAGATCGATCTCGGACGCCTTCAGCTCGTCACCGAAGCCGGCCACCTCGGCCATGATCGCCGAGACGTCCTCGCCCTTGGCCTTGGCCTGGCCGATCGCCTTGGACTTGCTGTTGCGCAGCGCCTGCAGCTCCTGCGTACGCACCTGGATGCGCTTGCGCTCACTCTCCAGTGACTCCAGCCGGTCGGTGTCGAGCGCGAAGCCGCGCGTGCTGCGCAGACGTTCGGCGAGTTCAGCGGGCTGTTGACGGAGCAGGGCCGGATCGAGCATGGAGGCGGTTCTTGTTGGGACAGACCGCAATTATCGCCTGTCACGCGCCGTTCTGCCGCTCGATTCATTTGCGCTGTGACAGAATCCGGCGGTCATCTCCGGTGAACTCATGGCTTCCTCGTCCCGCTCCCGCGCTCCACGCTTCGCTTTCCACCTGCCCCACGGAACCTGGAAGATCGTGGGCATCGCTTTCGGCATCGGGGTTCTGTGCTTCGTGCTGGTGTGGCGGGAGGCACGCAAGGACGACCCTCTCGCCGCGCCGCAGACCCCGGCCGAGGCCGCCGCCCAGCCTGTCAATCCACTCGATCCGCTGCCTGCGCCGCTGGCGGCCGGTGACGACGGCGCCTCGGATATGCCCGACGCCAAGCCCGCCCCGGACCCGGCCGAGGACGAGGCGCCCAAGCTGGTCGAAACAGCGCCCGCGGCACCGCCGGCCGCAGTTGCTGAAACCACGCCGGCTGCGCCTGCCACTGCATCGGCGCCGGCCGCACAGGACGACCGCCCGCTGCCAATCCAGGGCCAGATGCCGCCCCCCACCTACCCCGCGTCCGCACTGCGTCGCGGCGAAAGCGGCAAAGTCGTGGTGCGGGTCGATGTGGATGCCAATGGAGCACCGGTCGATGTGAACCTGGTTCAGCGCAGCGGCTCGCGCGATCTCGACCGTGCCGCGATGGATGCGGTCCACGACTGGCACTTCCGCCCGGCGCAGCGCGATGGCCATCCGGTGCCCGGCAGCATCGACATTCCCTTCGATTTCAATCCCGGTCAGTAAGCTGAATCCTGGCGGCCCCGCGGCCACCATGTTCACCCAAAGCTGACACGCTCAGGCCCGAGACGGACAAAACTGGTCGCGTCCAACGACGCAGGAGATTGACCATGTCCATGTCCCCGATCCAGCACCGCGACTTCCGCCACCAGGGCGATGCCCCTGCCGAAGACCGCGATGGACGTTGGGCCTCGCCGCTGCTGTGGAGTCTGTTCATCCTGCTGCTGATAGCGGCACCGGCGTGGTGGTGGATCCGCAACAGCGGCGAACGCCCCGATACCGTCAACCCCGCCTCGACCGTGCCGGCCATCAGCGAGGTACTCCCCGCCCCGGCACAACCCAAACCGCCGGCGATGGTGAAGCAGCACGAGCCGCAGCGCGCCGTGCCGACCATCCGCGATCGTGATGCCCGCCCGTTGGCCGGCAATGCACTCCCGGTCTATCCGCCGCGCGCGTTACGCGCTGGCATCGAGGGTAGCGTGGTGGCGCGCGTCAGCATCGACACGCAGGGACAGGTCCAGGACGTTGCGATCATCGAGCGCAAGGGCGCACGCGACCCTGACCTGGACCGCGCCGTGATCGACGCGATACGCGGCTGGCGATTCGAGCCGGCGATCAGGGACGGCCGCGCCGTGACCAGCACGGTGCAGTTGCCGGTCGACTTTACGGCGCAGCAGTGAGCCCGAAACCGGCGCCGCGCGCGAGTGCGTCGAAGCCCGGGAACGAGGTCGCCACATTGGCGATGTCTTCGACCCTGACCTCGCCGGTCGAGAGCTGACCGGCAATCGAGAAGGCCATGGCGATCCGATGGTCGCCATGGCTTTCGATCGTGCCGCTACCGAGCGCGCTGCCACCATGGATGGTCGCCCCGTCCGGGGTCTCGTCCACCTGCATGCCGAGCGTGCGCAGACCGGTCGCCATCGCCGCCAGACGGTCGGATTCCTTGACCCGCAGCTCCGCCGCGCCGCTGACGATGGTCTGGCCTTCGGCCGCCGCCGCGGCGACAAACAGCGCCGGGAACTCATCGATCATGTCCGGCACCAGTTCCTCGGGGATGCGGGTGCCCTTCAACGGCGCGTAACGCACCCGCAGGTCGGCCACCGGCTCGCCGCCATGCTCGCCGTGGTTCAACTCCTCGATGTCGGCGCCCATCAGACGCAGCGCGGCCAGCAGGCCGGTGCGGCGCGGGTTGAGGCCGACGCTCTTGAGAGTCACGTCCGAACCGGGGATCACGCTGGCGGCAACGAGGAAGAACGCAGCCGAAGAGAAATCGGCCGGCACCGCGATATCGGTCGCGCGTAGCCGCTGACCGCCGCGCAACTTCGCATAGCCCGGCGAGAATTCGATCTCGACGCCGAACGCGGACAGCATGCGCTCGGTGTAGTCGCGGGTCGGATGCGGCTCGTGCACCGTGGTTTCGCCCTGCGCGTACAGGCCGGCGAGCAGCACGCAGGACTTGACCTGGGCGCTGGCCACCGGCGAGGCGAAGTCGATCCCGCTCAGCGCCTGACCACCATGGATATGCAACGGCGGCGTGCCGTCGGGCTGGGTATCGATCTTCGCGCCCATCTGCGCCAGCGGACCGGTGACGCGACGCATCGGCCGGCGCGACAACGACTCGTCGCCGACCAGCACGCTGTCGAACGACTGCGCCGCCAGCAGACCGGCGAGCAGCCGCATGCCGGTACCGGCGTTGCCGCAATCCAGCTCCCCCTGCGGCGCCTTGAGGCCATCCACACCGACGCCATGCACGATGCGCTGCGATGCCGACGGCGTCTCGATGCGTACACCGAGTTTGGAGAAGATCGCCGCGGTCGAACGCGTGTCCTCGCCTTCGAGGAAACCGTCGATACGTGAAGTACCGTCGGCCAACGCGGCGAACATCACCGCTCGATGCGAAACCGACTTGTCGCCGGGGATGGCCAGCGCGCCGTGCAGCGCCGTGCCCTTGTGTGCGATCCAGGATTGCGAATGCGAGCTGGTCATTGATCGTTCCGTTCAGCGGCGAGAGCCGCGTTGTTGCTGTTGAATTTGTTGTTGCTGTTGCTTGTGATCTTGCTGTTGCTCGTCGCCTTTGACTTCCCGGGGCCCCTGCCGCAGCGGCGGAGACGACGGGTAAAACCCCGAAGGGGCGACGCACATGGATGTGCGTCGTTTTCTGCCGCGACAGGAAGTCGCGTCAGAAAATCCCGTCGTCGCAGCGAACCCGAAGGGCGCGTAGGCGGGGTGTGTTTCTTTTGGTTACTTTTCTTTGCACAAGCAAAGAAAAGTGACTCGCCGCAAGGCGAAAGCTTTTGCTGTCGCTTCAAACCAAACAACAAGCAAAAGCAACGTCCCTGGATCCCCGCCTACGCGGGGATGACGGTAGAGAGATTACGGGTGAAGCCGCCTGCAGGCTTCGCTCGTGCCCTCACCACCCCTTCGGGGCACCTTCTCCCGCAAGCAGAAGAAGGGAAAACACGTTTACGGCACCGCCACCGGATAAGACCCCAACACCTTGATCTGCGCCGAATGCGCCTCCAGCTCCGCCAGCGCCGATTTCATCGTCTCATCCTCGACATGCCCGGCCAGGTCGATGAAGAACCCGTACTCCCACTTGGCCTGATGCGAAGGCCGCGACTCGATCCGGTTCATGGTGATGCCATGACGCGCGAACGGGCTGAGCACATCGAACAACGCGCCCGGCTTGTCGTGGATGAACACCAGGATTGAAGTCCTATCGTGCCCCGACGACGGGAAGATCTTGCGGCCGATCACCAGGAAGCGCGTGGTGTTGTCGTCGTCATCCTCGATCGGCTTCATGATGACCTTCTTCAGGCCATACACGTGCGCGGCGCTCTCGCCACCGATCGAAGCGGCGTCCTCGGCATTGCGGGCGCGGCGCGCGCCTTCGGCATTGCTCGATACCGCGATCTTCTCGACCTTGGGCAGGTGCGCGCGCAACCAACCCGCGGTCTGCGCGAACGACTGCGGATGCGCGTAGATGCGCTCGATGTCCTCGATGCGGCCACTGCGCGACATCAGGTACTGGCGTACGCGCAGTTCGGTCTCGCCGCAGATCTTCAGGTTGGAGGTCAGGAACATGTCCAGCGTGACCTGGATCGTGCCCTGCCCCGAGTTCTCCACCGGCACCACGCCGAAATCGGCATTGCCGCTCTCGACCTCCTGGAACACCTCCTCGATCGTCGCCATCGGGATGCCGACCGCCGAGCGCCCGAAGTGCTTGAGCACCGCCTGCTGGCTGAAGGTGCCTTCCGGGCCGAGGTAACCGATCTTCAACGGCTCCTGCTGGGCCAGGCAGGCCGACATGATTTCGCGGAACACGTGCACCAGCACTTCGTCCGACAGCGGCCCCTCGTTACGGTCCACCACCATCCGCAGCACCTGCGCCTCGCGCTCGGGACGGTAATAGTCCACCGCGGCGGCGAGCTTGCCCTTGGCCTTGCCGACCTGATGCGCGAACTGTGCGCGCTCGGCGATCAGCGACTGGATGGTGCGGTCGATCTCATCGATCTTGGCGCGCACGTCGGCCAGTACCGGCGCGGGTGCGGCGGCCGCCTGTTTGGGCGGGCTTTTCTTGGTCTTGCCGGGTTTCGCGGCCATCTACTGTTTTCCTCGTCAGCCGTTCCTTGGCGAACAGCCCATGTCACTTGTGATGATGGTTGCTACGGCGTCAGCCGTGGCGCTGCTGGAAGTCGCGCATGAAGGCGACCAAGGCTTCGGCGCCGGACACCGGCAGCGCGTTGTACAGCGAAGCGCGGATGCCGCCGACCGCCTTGTGGCCCTTCAGTGCCAGCAGACCGGCCGCTTTGGATTCGGCAACGAAGCGCGCATCGAGTTCGGCGTCCGCCAGGAAGAACGGAATGTTCATCCGCGAACGCACCGCCGGCGCCACCTCGTTGCGATAGAAGCCGCCGGATGCGTCGATCGCGTCATAGACCAACGTGGCCTTGGCCGCGTTGCGACGCGCGAACTCGTTCACGCCGCCCTGCTCCAGCATCCACTTCACGGTCAGCCCGAGCAGGTACCAGTTCCAGGTCGGCGGAGTGTTGAGCATCGAGTCGCGTGCGGCGTGCGAGGCGTAGGTGAAGATGTCCGCACGCGGCTGGCCGGCGCGCTCCAGCAGATCGCGACGCACGATCACCACGGTGATCCCGACCGGCCCCAGGTTCTTCTGCGCACCGGCGTAGATCAGGCCGTACTTCGACACGTCGATCGGCTCGGAGGCGATCGAGGAGCTGAAATCGGCGAACAGTGGCACCTCGCCCACGTCTGGCGTATCGCGGTACTCCACGCCGTGGATGGTCTCGTTGGCGGTGATGTGGACATAGGCAGCGTCCTTCGACAGCTGCCAGCCCTCGCGCGCCGGGAGGTCACGGAAACCGCCGGCCTCGCCATCGGCGGCGATGTTGATCGCCACGTACGGCTTGGCCTGCTTGATCGCGGTCTTGCCCCAGTGGCCGCTGACGACGTAGTCGGCGGTCTGGCCGGGCGCGGCGAAATTGAGCGGGATCAGTGCCTGCTGGCTGGTCGCGCCGCCAGACATGAACAGCACGGCGTAGTCGTCGGGGATCGACAGCAAGGTGCGCAGATCGGCCTCGGCAGCCTCCGCAACCGCGATGAAATCGGCACTGCGGTGGCTGATTTCGACGATCGAGGCGCCCACGCCGTTCCATTCCAACATCTCCGCCTGCGCCTGGCGCAGGACCGATTCCGGCAACGTCGCGGGGCCGGCACTGAAATTGAACGCGCGTGTCATATCACACCTTCGGGGCAAGACCCCTAGTATGCCGCAGCGCACCAGCCCTGGCATCGCCGGCAAAAGGTTGCAACTGCACCCATTCGCGCGCTTCATACGGGGAATGCGGGCCGCGGCGGCGAACTTCCCGCTTCCGCCGCCGGTCTGAACGGACAAATCCCCCTCAGGAATCTGCGATGTCCCTGCGCGACGCCCTCCGGCTTTCCTCGAGCGAAACCATCACCGACGAAGCCGTCTACCGCGACCGTCGGCGCCTGCTGCAGATGCTCGGGCTGGCACCGGCGCTCGGGCTGGCCGGTTGCAGCGACGCTGCCCCGCCTCCACCGCCGGCCCAGACCGTGACACCAGAACAGGCCCGCAGCGGTTTCAGCACCAGCGAACCGCTGACCCGCTACGAGGACGTCACCAGCTACAACAACTTCTACGAGTTCGGCACCGACAAGGGCGATCCGTCGCGCGCCGCCAAGACCCTGCAGACCAAGCAGTGGTCGATCAAGGTCGGCGGCTATTGCGACAAGCCGGGCATGGTCTCGCTGGACGATCTGCTCAAGGGCCTGAAAGCGGAGGAACGCGTCTACCGGCTGCGCTGCGTGGAAGGCTGGTCGATGGTGATCCCGTGGCAGGGCGTGCCGCTGGCGGATGTGCTCAAGCGCTTCGCGCCGACCTCGAAAGCCAAGTACGTCGCCTTCACCACGCTGGCCGACCCGCAGCAGATGCCCGGGGTGCGCTACCGCTCGATCAACTGGCCGTACCGCGAGGGCCTGCGCATCGACGAGGCGATGCACCCGCTGACCCTGCTCGCCACCGGCCTGTACGGCAAGCCGCTGCCGCAGCAGAACGGCGCGCCGGTGCGGCTGGTGGTGCCGTGGAAATACGGCTTCAAGAGCATCAAGTCGATCGTCGAGATCAACTTCGTCGAGCGGATGCCGCCGACCGCCTGGAACGATCTGCAACCAAACGAGTACGGCTTCTTCTCCAACGTCAATCCGGCGGTGGACCACCCGCGCTGGAGCCAGAAGACCGAGCGCCGCATCGCCGGCACCGCCAGCAAGCTGTTCGCCGAGCGCATCCCGACCCGGCCGTTCAACGGCTATGCCGATCAGGTCGCGTCGATGTACGCGGGGATGGATCTCAAGAAGTGGTTTTGATGCCCTCAACCCGGCCGTTTTTGTGGGAGGGACTTCAGTCCCGACAGATGACCGATACAGCCCGTCGGGACTGAAGTCCCTCCCACACTCGAAACCGATCGCCCCATGCCCCCAGTCTCATCCCGCCTCAGTGCCGCCAAGACCGTGCTCCACGCCCTCGCGCTGGCACCCGCCGCCTGGCTGGGCTGGCAGTTTTGGGAGGTTTGGCAGACCGGCAGCAACGCGCTCGGTGCCGATCCGGTCGCCGAGATCGAACATCGCACCGGGTTGTGGGCGTTGCGACTGCTGCTGGCGACACTCGCGCTGACCCCGTTGCGCCAATTGACTGGCCAGCCGGTGCTGATCCGTTTCCGGCGCATGCTCGGGCTGTACGCCTTCTTCTACGCGACGTTGCACCTGACGGCCTATCTCACACTGGATCTGCGTGGCTACTGGACGCAGATCTTCGAAGAAATCGTCAAGCGCCCCTACATCACCGTCGGCTTCGCCGCGTGGCTGCTGCTGGTGCCGCTGGCGATCACCT
This sequence comes from Pseudomonas sp. GW821-FHT07E12, assembly GCF_058986605.1. Classification (NCBI taxonomy): domain Bacteria; kingdom Pseudomonadati; phylum Pseudomonadota; class Gammaproteobacteria; order Pseudomonadales; family Pseudomonadaceae; genus Pseudomonas; species Pseudomonas sp. GW821-FHT07E12. The sequence goes on from NZ_JBYSVX010000005.1 coordinate 102,216, forward strand.
CGACCCAGGGCTGGATACGCCGGCTCAAGCGCAACTGGGGGCGCCTGCACAAGCTGATCTACCCGATCGGCCTGCTCGCGGTGCTGCACTTCTGGTGGCTGGTGAAGTCCGACATCCGCGAGCCGGCGCTGTATGCGGCGATCCTGGCGGTACTGCTGGGCTGGCGCGCGTGGAAATCCTTCAGCGCGCGCCGAACCACAGCAGCGCGCTGATCACCGTCGCCAGCAGCAGTGCGCTCAACAACAACCACGGCCAGCGCGCGACCTTGACCGGTCGCATGGGCCTGGTCTGGGTCCGTCCGGACGTGACCGGTACCGGTTCGTCTTCCTCGACCGACGGGAGCGTCATCGTGGATGGCTGCAACGGCACTTCCAGCACGAACCGATGGCGCGAATCGAAAGCGACCTGATCGCCCGGCTGCAACCAGGCGTCACGGACCTGAACGCCATTCACCAGACTGCCGTCCTCCGAACCGAGGTCGCGCAGCAGCACCTTGCCGTCGTGCAACTCGATGCTGGCATGGCGCGGGGCGAACGCAGGGTCGTCGATGACGATGTCGGCGGCCGGGTCGCGGCCAACCACGCGCGGGGCTTGCAGGGTGAAACTGCGGCCGTGATGCGGCCCGCCCACGCCGCGCAGCAGAATGCACGGGTCGTGATCTTCCGCCTGCCCTGGCTCGGGAAGGCGGCCGGCCGGCGCCAGCGCGCCGCGCACCACCATCTCCACGCCATCGGCATAGACCGCGTCACCGGCGCGCAGCAGCGCCATGCGCCGGACCGGCCGGCCGTTCACGTGGATGCCGCGCACGCCGTTGGCGACCTGCAGCCACAGGCCACGCCGATCCAGGCAGAACTGCGCAAGCAGCAACGCCCCCTGGGTATCCTCGACCAGCCGCACACTGCCACTGGCATGGCGGACGACCCGATGGACGCCCGGCTTGAGGGGATGATCCGGCTGCTGCCGATGAGTGAAATGGACTTGCAAATCGTGCACCGGCGCAGCCTATCAGGTTGATCCTTCCGCCAGAAGCATCGCACGCCGAAACTGGCACAATGTACGGCTCATCCAGCAAAGCACGCCCATGTCCAGCATCGACATCCGCCAAGACCACGCATTGAGTGCCGAGCAGGCCCGCACCGCGATCGAGGAGGCTGCCCGCAAACTCGACGAGCGCTTCGGCCTGCGTTCGAACTGGAGCGGCGAACGCCTGAACTTTTCCGGCTCCGGCGTCGATGGCGCGATCGAGCTGCTGCCCGGGCAGGTGCGGGTGACCGCCACGCTGGGCTTCCTGCTCTCGGCCATGCAGGGCATGGTCGAATCGGAAATCCGCCGGGTGCTGTCGGAAAAGCTGGGCAGCTCGGCCTGATGGCTTGCGCCTGATCGGTCGCGCGCCCGCCCCCGCGCAGCTCGACCGCCGGGAAACATCGGATCAGGGAACGGCTTCACCTTATCGATGCGGTTTTGGCGTTAGCGTTGTGGCTTCCATCGTCCGATGAGGAGCCGCGCCGCTATGACCACGACGAACCGATACAGCAGATCCCATGCAGACGAGCACGAGGCGGAGAGCCTCCAGGCCCAGGCCAATCGGTTCTCACGCAAGCTCGGTGATTCGGCCGAACAGGTATGGCTGGCCGGCCTCGGTGCACTCGGCCGGGCGCAGAGCGAAGGCACCCGGCTGTTCGAATCGCTGGTGAAGGAAGGCACCGCCTACCAGAAAGAAGGCAAACGCCAGGCTGAGGCCAGTGCCGAATCGGTACGCGAACAGGTCGAGACCCGCTTCGAGCAGGCCCGTGAAAAGGCCGGCGAGAACTGGCACCGGCTCGGCAAGGCCTTCGATGAACGGGTCAAGGGCGTGCTGCACAGCCTGCAGTTGCCCGATCGCGAGGAAGTCGAGGCCCTGCGCGCCGAGGTCGAGGCGCTCAAGAGCAAGCTGCACGCCGCTCAGGTACGCGCACGCCGGAGCAGCCGCAGCTCGCATGCCCGAGGCACGCCGCCACCTTCCTCGAACAGTGAATAAACCGGCGGCGCCAACCTTCAGCTGTATGCCCGAACCCCGTCGCCGGATCGCCCCCTGAGGCTGGAGTTTGGTGGGCACTGAGAGCAGCATGACGGAACAGGCCGGCAAGAAGTTCCAGGACGCGGAAATCTACAAGTTCACCGACCAGGTTCAAGATAGGCGAAACCACTTTCCAGAAGGGCGTCTACTTCTAGCCTGCGCATCGCAGGGCCATCCCATCAGTCGGGTGATGCTTAGTGCGTCGAGGTATTTCTTCTCGCACTTCAATGCCAACGACCTGTACACGATCAAAAACTTCGACGAGGCGCTTTACTTGAGATGGTGCAACGACTATTTCGAGCGGTTCCAGGATCTGATGTCCGGTAGCGCTGTACGACGATTTTCTGAAGTTCAATGTTGAAGCAAACCATTGCTGCGCAGCTCCACCTGCTGCACTACCTTGAGCGAGGGGCCGTGCATCTGTCCGCCGGCATTAGCACTCCGGAAGAGACGGCCTGGGCCTATGAGGCCGACGAGCAATGGCGCACGGGGGCAGGTGTTGTCTACACCTTCGATTTCGACGGCTGGAGCCTCAACCTCAACTTCGACCCCGAAAAGAATTTCTCGCACGACACTATCGACTTCTTCGGCCATTGCGATCTACCCGGTTTCCTGGACATTGCCGGGCCCTCGCAGGCCGCCTACGCCGTTGAGGGCGCGAGGGTCTTCGACCTGGGCGACGAGCAGGTGGTTCTGCTTCCCTCCAGCGTCACGGTTCATTTCCGCAAGGACCAGGGCGACGCGCAGGTACTGACGAAGATTGCCGGCGCTCTGCTTCCGTACGGTGCACTCGCGGACTACTACCGCTCGATGCTGCGGCGTTGAACGTGGCCCCGATGCAGACACTCGAGGACTCGCCGGGTGCGCCGCTGACCAGGTACGCCGACGGGCCGGCCGCGGCTCGCATGCCCGAGGCACCCCGCCACCTTCCTCGAACAGTGAATAAAGCGCCTGCCAGCAGCGCGTGAAAGTCGTGTTGCAAAGCACAAAATGTTTGCCCACAATCGATCGGGCCCGCCAGTCCATCAGAAGACCGTTTGCTCCCCTCCCCTTTCGGCTTCGGACTGGCGGGCTTTTTCGTGTCTGTCATCCACTCCCGCTCGACTGTAGCGCGGCGCTCAAGATGACACGCCCTGGGGCCGATATACACTTGTTGGTTAGCCGTATCTCGGTTCAGGGAGCTTTATGTTTGCGTGGATCCTCGCGTTTGCGTCGGCCGCGGCCGTGTGGACCATCGCGTCTCTCTACCTGTGGCTGATCCGTCGCCGCGCTGACGAAACGCGTGCGGGCCTGACCGCCCTGGCAGCCCTGCACTGGCGCGACTTCTCCGAGATCGTGCGGCGAGCACTGAGCGACGAACGCGACTGGCATGCACAGATGGAGCTGCAGCCGGATGGCCTGCCACGTCCCGACTTCCTGATGCACGACGCCCACAAAGGCGGCAACTGGATGGTCTCGTGCAAGCACGGCCGCGCCTACCGGATCGGCACGGTGGCGGTGAATGAGCTGGGCACCCTGCTGCGCCTGGCTGGCGCTGTCGGCGGCGTGCTGATCACCGAGGGCAAGGTCGAGCGCGAAGGCCTGGCCGCCGCCGAAAAGCAGTCCATCGAAATCCTGGATGGCCGCCGCATCTGGCCGCTCCTGAAACCCTATCTGCCAAGCGAGACGGAAACCGGCATCGTCCGCAGCGCGCGCCGACGCGCACAACGGCATATCGGTATCGCGGGACTGGCTTCGATCACGCTGGGATTGCTGGTCGGGCTGGGCTGGCTGTCCTCGCATGACCCGAATGCTCACCAGCCGATGGTGTCGACTGCGCCGCCGGCGCCGGCCGGCGCGCCGACAACAACCGTGCCGGCCCAGATCGGCGCTCCCGCAGCGACGCCCTCGCCGGCCACGCCGCTCCAGGACATCACCGAGCCTGACGAGGCCACGCTCGATCGCTACCAGCAGTCGGTATCGCGCGCATTGACCGGTGCGCCGGGCATCATCCGTGGCATCTGGCTGACCCGGATGACGCTGTCGGTCGACCGCACCGGCGAGGATGTCGAGATCTGGCCGTCGATCTGCAAGGAGCTGGAACGCTATCCGGTGCTGCGGACGGTGCGCGTGCAACTCAATCCGCGTGCAGGCGTCGACGAACCGGTGCGTTGGCGGCAGTGCGCCACCTTCTGAACGGATGCCCTCAAGTCGGCCGCATGAGCGCCGATACCTTCGAGGTCTCCACCGCTTCATGAAAGGGAAACCGCAATGGCGATCAGCAGCGTATCCGCCGCCAGCAATGCCGCGAGCGCCGCTCACCTCCGCCCCAAGCCGACCGACGGCAAAACCCTGGTTGGAGTGAAGGGCGCCGAGGAAGCCAAGACCGAGGAAGCCGACGGCAGTGGCGGCAGTCTCCAGGCAGTGCATTCGGTCGTCGCCGGCGCACTCGGACTGGAAGACCCGAAGGCGGCCAAGCCGCCGGAAACCGAGAAGAACAGCTTCTACACCGCCGGCAAGTTTCTGGCTGCCGCCGGCACCATCGGCACGATCCTGTCCGTGCTGGCCTGATCGCCGGCGCCGGACGATGCCTCAGCGCAATCCCGGCGCGAAGCGCGCCACCAGATCGTAAGTGCTGCCCAGGAACACCTGCCTGACATAGGTCACCGGCTGCTCACCGCGCCAGGTGTGTCGATCGATCACCAGACATGCCGTACCGAGCGGCACCCGCAAACGCTCTGCCTGCGCGGCATCGGCATTGATCGCGCTGATGCGGTGTTGTGCACGCGTCCACGGCACGTGTCGCAGCAGCCAACTGCCTGGCGCCATCGCCGAGAAATCCTGTTCCAGCGCTTCCGGCACCGTGCCGGTATCGATGAGCCGCTCCTCCAGCGCAAACGGGCAGCCGTCGGCGAGGTGCAGGCAGTGCAGCGACAACAACCGCGCGCGACTGCCCAGTTCCTGCTCCTGCGGCACCGAGGCACGGGTCTTGCGCAGGCCACGTTCGATCAGTTCGAACCCGTAGACATGGCCGCGCGCGGTCACCTCGACCTCGATATCCGGGATCGCCAGCGCCACCTGCTCGATGTGCGGGTGCGGACGCGCGACGAACGAACCGGCGCGACGGCGGCGCTCGATCATGCCGGCGTCGGCCAGCAGCCCCAGCACCTTGCTGACCGTCATCCGTGAGCAGCCGTACTGCGCCATCAGCTCGTGCTCGGACGGCACGCGATGGCCCGGCGGCCACTCGCCGCTGTGGATACAGGCTTCGATGTCACCGCGGATGCGCTGATGCAGCGTGGTGGCGGTGTTAGCGGATGTTCGGGAAACGACGGACATGCGATCTCTACTCTTCAGGGCCGGCATTGTGCCTGCCTGGTTTCTGCAGGAGCGGCTTCAGCCGCGATGGGGCTTTCCCATTTAAGTCCCCGCACATGGATGCGCGGGCTTTTGCAGAGGGATCTGCATGACAGCCCCATCGCGGCTGAAGCCGCTCCTACGGCGTGCTTATCCAGCCGATAGAAGTCGCGCCAGCACCTGCCGGTAACGCGCCGCAACCGGCTCGCGCAGCACATGCCGCCCCTCGTGCACCCATTGCGTGCCGCGCCGCCATACCGAGCGCACGGCACCGCCCCGGGCGGCGAACAGCCAGCTGTCCAGCAGGGCGTCGCCCTCACGACCGGCAAGCGCGGGGTGCGCCAGGTCCAGTTCGACGATGTCGGCCGGTGCCCCCACTTGCAGACCGGTCTCCACGCCGAGCGCCTGCCCCGCACCGCTCAGTGCGTGCTGGTACAGCCAGCGCCCGCTCGACACCGCCGCATCCGGCACCACGACGTTGCGGCCGCGCACGTGCAGGCGTTGGCCGTACTCGAGCAGGCGCAGCTCTTCGGCCGCATCGATCAACACATTGGAATCGGAACCCACGCCGAAGCGGCCACCGGCGCGGGCAAACTCGCGCATCGGGAACAAGCCATCACCGAGATTGGCCTCGGTGATCGGGCACAACCCGGCGACCGCGTGGCTGGCGACGATGCCCGCCAGCTCATCCGGCGTGATGTGGGTCGCGTGCACCAGACACCAGCGCGCATCCACCGGCACATGTGCCAGCAGCCATTCGACCGGACGCTGCCCGGACCACGCCAGGCAGGCCTCGACCTCGCGCATCTGCTCTGCGATATGGATGTGCACCGGTCCGTCATTGAGCGGCAGCAATGCCGTCAGCTCGTCGGGGGTCGCCGCGCGCAGGCTGTGCGGGGCGATGCCGAGTACCGCGTCGGGCAGGCCGGCCAGCACGGTGCGGCAACCTTCCAGCAGTCGCGCGAAGCCATCGATATCGTGGATCAATCGGCGCTGCGCGGGATTGGGCGGCGCGCCGCCGAAATCGGCATGCGCGTAGAACACCGGCAGCAGGGTCAGGCCGATACCCGAGGCTTGCGCGGCGGCGGCGATGCGCACGGACATCTCGGCAGGATCGGCGTAGGCGGTGCCGTCCGGCGCATGGTGCAGATAGTGGAACTCGCCGACGCGGGTGAAGCCAGCCTCCAGCATCTCGACGTAGGCCTGCTCGGCGATGGCCTGCAGGCTGTCCGGGTCCAGCCGATCGAGAAAGCGGTACATCAGCTCGCGCCAGCTCCAGAAACTGTCGCCACTGCTGCCGCCGACCTCGGTCAGGCCGGCCATGCCGCGCTGGAACGCGTGGCTATGCAGGTTGCCCAGGCCGGGCAGCGCTGCCTGCAGCCGCACATCGCCGGCCCCTGCCGGCACCCCGACCTGCACCTCGGTCACGCACCCGCCGGCGATGCCCAGGCGCACATCGCGCGCCCAGCCCTGCGGCAGCAAAGCGCTTTCGGCCCAGAAATGCTGCGCATTGTCGTCGTGCTGCACTGCCACTGGACGCCCTCCTCGGACTGAATCTATTGTATATACATATCACGAACCAGGCCGGATCACGACATGCACTGCGACACGCTCTGGCACCACGCGCACCTGATCACGCTTGATACCGCCGACGGCGGCCTGGGCATCGTCGCCGATGGCGTGATCGCCAGCGTGGACGGGCGGATCACCTACGCGGGCCCGGCCGTGAGTGCACCGCCATTCGCCGCCACCGAGCGCATCGACTGCGGCGGCCGCTGGATCAGCCCCGGCCTGATCGACTGCCACACCCATCTGGTCTATGCCGGCAATCGCGCCAACGAGTTCGAGCAGCGCCTGGAAGGCGTCAGCTATGCCGACATCGCCCGTGCCGGCGGCGGCATCGTCGCCACCGTGCGCGCCACCCGCGCCGCCGACGAGCAGGCGCTGATCGCCGCATCGCTGCCGCGCCTGGACGCGATGCTGGCCGAGGGCGTCACCACGATCGAGATCAAATCCGGCTACGGACTGACGCTGGAAGACGAAGCCAAGCAGTTGCGCGTGGCCAAGCGCCTGGGCGATCTGCGCGGCGTGGACGTGGTGCCGACCTTCCTCGGCGCACACGCGATTCCGTCCGGGCGCGATGCGCAGGACTACATCGACGAGGTCTGCACGACGATGGTCCCGGCGATTGCGACGCAGGGACTGGCCGAAGCGGTGGACGTGTTCTGCGAGAACATCGCGTTCTCGCCCGCACAGGCCGAGCAGGTGTTCGTCGCCGCACGCGCCGCCGGGCTGGCGGTCAAGATCCACGCCGAGCAGCTCAGCAATCAGCACGGGGCGGCATTGGCCGCTCGCTTCGGCGCGTTGTCGGCCGACCATATCGAACACCTCGACGCCGCCGGCATTGCCGCAATGGCGGAGGCCGGCACCGTCGCGGTGCTGCTGCCCGGCGCGTTCTATTTCACCCGCGACACGCTGGTACCGCCGATCGCCGGGCTGCGCGCGGCCGGCGTGCCGATCGCACTGGCGACCGACTGCAATCCTGGTACTTCCCCACTGACCAGCCCACTGTTGGCAATGAACATGGGCGCGACGCTGTTCCGGTTGACCGTCGCCGAGTGCATTGCCGGCTTCACCCGTGAGGCTGCACGCGCGCTTGGCCGTGTCGATCGCATCGGCCGGTTGCGCGCCGGGCTGCAGTGCGATCTGGCGATCTGGGACATCGAGGCGCCGGCCGATCTGGTCTACCGGATCGGCTTCAACCCGCTGCATGCACGTGTCCGGCATGGCCGCCATGCGTGATGACACATCGAATCGCGGAGCCGAGCTCGCGCGGCTGGAGCTTTGCCGAGAAAGCCTCAGCGGAGCGAGCTCCGCTCTACGACATGGCCTGAACTCTTTTCGCAACATCAACCTGATCCGTGGAGTAACCGCATGAGTTCCCCCCTCGTCCTGCACCCCGGTGCAGTCGACCTCGCGCAGTGGCGCGCCATCTATCGCGGCGCCAACATCCAGCTCGATCCGGCCTCGGCCGCGGCGATCACGCGCAGTGCACAGACCGTGGCTGACATCGTCGCCAAGGGCGAGCCGGTCTACGGTATCAACACCGGTTTCGGCAAGCTGGCGACGGTGCGCATCGAGCGCGACGACCTGGCCACGCTGCAACGGAACATCGTGCTCTCGCACGCAGCCGGCGTCGGCGAGCCGATGCCGTTGCCGGTAGTGCGACTGATGATGGCGCTCAAGCTGGTCAGCCTCGCGCAGGGCGCTTCCGGTGTGAAGCCGGACACCATCGCGCTGCTGGAAGCGATGCTGCAACACGACGTGGTGCCGGTGGTGCCATGCCAGGGTTCGGTCGGCGCCTCGGGCGATCTGGCGCCGCTGTCGCACATGGCCGCGGCGATGATCGGCACCGGCGAGGCCTTCCTGCGTGGCGAGCGCATGAGCGCCATCGATGCACTGGCGCGAGCCGGGCTGGCACCGCTGACACTCGGCGCCAAGGAAGGCTTGGCGCTGCTCAACGGCACCCAGTTCTCTACCGCCTACGCATTGGCCGGTCTGTTCGAGATCGAAGCGGTATTCCATGCGGCGCTGATTGCCGGTGCGCTCTCGACCGAAGCCGCCAAGGGCTCGGACACGCCGTTCGACCCGCGCATCCACGCCTTGCGCGGCCAACCCGGGCAGATCGTGGTCGCCGATGCATTGCGTGGCCTGATGACCGGCTCGGCGATCCGCGAGTCGCATCGCGTCAACGACGTGCGCGTGCAGGATCCGTACTGCCTGCGCTGCCAGCCGCAGGTGATGGGCGCAGCGCTGGACGTGATCCGTCAGGCCGCACGCACGCTGTACATCGAAGCCAATGGCGTGTCCGACAATCCGCTGATCTTCACCGATACCGGTGAAGCGCTGAGCGGCGGCAACTTCCACGCCGAGCCGGTCGCCTTCGCCGCCGACATGCTGGCGATGGCGGTGTGCGAAATCGGCTCGATCAGCGAGCGCCGTATCGCGATGCTGGTCGATCCGGCGCTGTCGGGTCTGCCGGCGTTCCTGACACCCAAACCCGGCCTCAATTCCGGCTTCATGATCCCGCAGGTCACCGCCGCGGCGCTGGTATCGGAGAACAAGCAGCGCGCTTATCCGGCCAGCGTCGATTCGATCCCGACCTCGGCCAACCAGGAAGACCACGTGTCGATGGCTGCGCACGGCGCACGCCGGCTGCTGGCGATGGCCGAGAATGCCGCCAACGTGGTCGGCATCGAACTGCTTGCCGCCGCGCAGGGTTGTGACTTCCACGCCCCGCTCCATTCCAGCACCGCGCTGGAAGCTGCACGCGCGCTGCTGCGCGCTCAGGTGCCGACGCTGCAGGAAGACCGCTATTTCCATCCGGACATGCTGGCTGCGACCGAACTGGTGCGCTCGGGGGCGCTGGTGCGCTCGGCGGGATCGCGACTACCCGGCATAGACGCCACATGAACCTGCAGGAGCGGTTCTGGGTGGCCTAGGGCCATCAGCCGCGATGGGACTTCACCGGTAAAACCCCATCGCGGCTGATG